>NZ_BAAAXV010000005.1:0-331033 GCF_039535785.1 Nonomuraea helvata | reverse complement strand
ATTGGCCGGCTTGACGTCACGGTGGACGATGCCCTGCGCGTGCGCCGCGGCCAGCGCGTCGCCGACCTCCGCGATCAGCCGCATGGTCGCCGCGGAGCCGAGCGGGCCGCGCCGCAGGACGCGGTCGAGCGACTCGCCCTGGATGTACTCCATGACCAGGAAGCTCACCTGGCGGCCGTCGACCTCGCAGACACCGTAGTCGTAGACGTCCACCACGCCCGGGTGCCGGAGGGTGGCCATGGCACGGGCTTCGTTCTGGAAGCGCTGGGTGAACGTCGGGCTCTCGCTCAGCGCGGGCATGAGCACCTTGACCGCCACCGCGCGCCCGAGGACCGTGTCGTCGGCACGCCAAACCTCGCCCATGCCGCCGCCGCCCAGGCGGCCGGCGAGCACGTAGCGATCATTGAGGGTGGTCCCGGCGCCTAGCACGTAACCGAGGCTAACATCGCACCTCAGGTGCCATCGTCAACTCTCTGAACCCGCTCCAGGGCACATGGGCCCCCGTCAGTGCCGGGGACCCATGAAAGCGGCGCGTCAGGCGGAGGCGACGTCCTTCTCCCGGTTGCGCAGGGCCCGGCTGACGCCGTCGGCGCCCTCCAGGATGAGCCGCCGCAGGGCCTGCGGCGGCTGCTCGGCCGCCAGGTAGCCCTCGGCCGCCTTCACCGTCTCCGGCTCGATCAGCAGCGCGGGGAAGCACCCCACCGCGAACGTCGACGCCTGGTCGAACGTCCACTCCCGGTAGATGCGCCCCACCTCGGCGAAGTACTTCTCCCGGTACGGCTCCAGCAGCTCGGGGTGGAGCGGATCCTGGAACCCCAGGATCGTCGTGCGCGCGATGTGGTTGGCCAGCTTGCCGCCCACGACCCGCTCCCAGGCGGCGGCCTTGGCCTCGGCCGTCGGGATCGCGGCCCGGCACTGCGCCGCCGAACGCTCACCCTTCGCCGTAGGGTCCCGCTCGAGCTCGGCGTCGATGTCGGCCTCGCCCAGCCGTCCGCCGGAGACCAGCGCGCCCGTGAGCGTCCAGCGCAGGTCGGCGTCCACGCTGAGCCCCTCGGGGACCTCGGAGCCGTCGAGGATGCGCTGCAGCAGGTCGAGGTCCGCGTCGGAGACGGCCACCGGCGCGAACGCCTGCAGGAACGCGAGCTGCTGGTCGGAGCCGGGATCGGCGGAGCCGAGCAGCGAGCGCAGCTCCGTGGCCAGCACCGCCAGGCCCTCGGACTCCCAGGCGGGGTCGGCGTACTGCTGCACGGCCAGGCGCGCCTGGCGCAGCACCGCCTGCAGGACCGTGATGTCCTTGAGCGTTCCGGCGCCCGAGGTGACCAGCTTGACGTAGTCGCGGGTGGCCATCTCGCCGTCGCGGGTCATGTCCCAGGCCGCCGACCAGCACAGGGCCCGCGGCAGCGACTCGGCGAAGGCCGTGATGCCGCCGTCGACCAGCGTCCGCATCGACCGCTCGTCGAGGCGGATTTTCGCGTACGTCAGGTCGTCGTCGTTGAGCAGCACCAGGTCCGGCTGCTCCTCGCCGACCAGCTGCGTCACGCTCGTACGGGCGCCGACCACGTCCAGCTCGACCCGCTTGGTCCGCTTCAGCTCGCCGTCCACCAGCGAGTACAGGCCGATCGCGACCCGGTGCGAGCGGAGCGTCGGGTGCTCGGCGGGCGCCTCCTGCAGCACCTCGAAGCTGGTGAACCGGCCGCCGGACACCTCGAACGAGGGCCGCAGCGTGTTCACCCAGGACGTCTCCAGCCACTCCTTCGACCAGGACGACAGGTCGCGGCCGGAGGTCCGCTCGAGGGCGTTGAGCAGGTCCTTCAGCTCGGTGTTGCCCCAGGCGTGCTCGGCGAAGTAATCGCGTACGCCGGCCAGGAAGTTGTCCAGCCCGACGTACGCGACGAGCTGCTTGAGCACCGAGGCGCCCTTGGCGTACGTGATGCCGTCGAAGTTGACCTCGACCGCCTGCATGTCCGGGATGTCCGCGGAGATGGGGTGGGTCGAGGGGAGCTGGTCCTGGCGGTAGGCCCAGGACTTCTCCACGTTCGCGAACGTGGTCCACGCGCCCTTGCCCCACCTCGTGGCCTCGGCCTGGGCGAGGATGGACATGTAGGTGGCGAACGACTCGTTCAGCCACAGGTCGTCCCACCAGCGCATGGTGACGAGGTCGCCGAACCACATGTGCGCCATCTCGTGCAGGATCGTCTCCGCGCGCCGCTCGACCACCGCGTCGGTGACCCTGGAGCGGAAGACGTAGTCCTCCAGGAACGTGACACAGCCCGCGTTCTCCATGGCGCCGGCGTTGAACTCGGGCACGAAGCACTGGTCGTACTTCCCGAACGGGTAGCGCACCCCGAACACCCGGTGGAAGAAGTCGAAGCCCTGCCTGGTGACCTCGAGGATGTTCTCGGGGTCGAGGTGCTCGGCCAGCGAGGCGCGGCAGTAGATCCCCAGCGGGATGCCGTCGTGCTCCGAGGTCACCTTGTGGTACGGCCCGGCCACCAGCGCGGTGATGTAGGTCGAGATGACCGGGGTGGGCGGGAACTCCCACCGCTTGGCCGCCGGCACCGTGCCGTGCTTGCCGCTCTGCTCGGGCAGCTCCGCGACCTTGGAGGCGGCGGCGTTGGAGACGACCTCCCAGTCGGCGGGGGCCAGCACGGTGAGCTGGAACGTGGCCTTGAGGTCGGGCTGGTCGAAACAGGCGTACATGCGGTGCGCGTCGGCCGTCTCGAACTGGCTGTGCAGATAGACCTTCTTGTCCACGGGGTCCACGAAGCGGTGCAGGCCCTCGCCGGTGCGCATGTAGCTGCAGTCGGCGTCCACGCGCAACTCGTTGGACTCGGCCAGCTCGGGGAGCGGGAAGCGCCCCTTGTCGGCGTCGTAGGCGGACACGTCGAGGTCCTGGCCGTTGAACGTGACCTTGCGAACGTTGGCGCCGTGCAGGTCGATGAAGGTGGACTCGCCCGGGTGGCTGCTGGCGAAGCGGACCGTCGTGACGCTCTCGAAGCGCTCGTCTCCCTCCGTCAGGTCGAGTGCCACCTCGTACGACTCGACCTTCAACAGCCGGGCACGCTCACGAGCCTCGTCCCGGGTCAGGTTGCCTGCCAAGTTGCGCTCCTTTTCACCACTTCATCGAAGTTTGCCGGTATGTACCCGTGATGGGAATATGCCTTGGTCCACCTCAGGTTATGGCCCCACGTGACTGAAAAGATTCCCGTGGACCTGTGGTTCGATCCTGCCTGTCCCTTCGCATGGGTGACGTCACGGTGGCTTCTCGAAGTCGAGAAGGTGCGCCCCATTGAGCCGCGCTGGCGCATCATGTCCCTCTTCGTGCTGAACGAGGACAAGGACATCCCCGACGAATACCGAGAGTCGACCAAGCGTGCCATGGGCAACGTCCGCCTGGTGGCCGCGGCCGCGGCCAAGCACGGCGAGCAGGTCATCGGCCCGCTCTACACCGAGCTCGGCACCCTCCTCCACAACCAGGGCCTGAGCAAGGAGCCGGAGCGCCTGCGCGAGGTCAGGGAGCGCGCGCTCGAGGCCGCCGGACTCGAGAAGGAGCTCGCCGACGCCGCCGACTCCGAGGAGTGGGACGACGCCATCCGCGCCTCGCACAACGAGGGCATCGACCTCGTCGGACAGGAGGTCGGCACACCGGTCATCCGCGTCGGCGCCAACGCCTTCTTCGGTCCCGTGATCACCAAGATCATCCGGGGCGAGGACGCGGGCAGGCTCTGGGACGGCGTGCTGGCCGTCACGTCCTTCGACGACTTCTTCGAGCTGAAGCGCAGCCGGACCAAACGGCCGCAATTCGACTAAGGGCATCATTTGCCCGGGGCCAATCATCGTACGCTGACGGAAGAACACTGCTTGCGGTGTAGAAGACTCATCCTTTGATCAGGATGAGCCCTCTCGCCGTCCTGAGATCCTGACAGGATGGTGCTATGCGTCAGCTGTACATAGGCGGCTCCTGGACCGCTTCCGCGTCGGACGATGTCATCGAGGTTGTCAACCCGGCCACGGAAGAGATCATCGACCGGGTGCCCGCAGGATCCCCCGACGATGTCGAGGTCGCCGCGGCAGCTGCCAGGAGAGCCTTCCCCGGCTGGGCCGACATGGCCGCCTCGGAGCGCGGCAAGCTCCTCGGCGCCGCCGCCGAACTGCTGAAGCAGCGCTCCGAGGAGATCGCGAAGACCATCGCGACCGACATGGGCGCGCCGCTGGGCTTCGCGCTCAAGGTGCAGACGCTCATGCCGGCCACCGTGCTGTCCTCCTACGCCCAGCTGGCCGAGAGCTATCCCCGCGAGTCGCGCATCGGCAACTCGATGGTGGTCAGGGAGCCGATCGGGGTGGTGGCGGCGATCACCCCGTGGAACTACCCGTTGCACCAGATCGTGTGCAAGGTGGGCCCGGCGCTGGCCGCGGGCTGCACCGTGGTGCTCAAGCCGAGCGAGGTGGCGCCGCTGGCGGCGTACGCGCTGGCCGAGATCTTCGCCGAGGTGGGCCTGCCTCCGGGCGTGTTCAACCTGGTCAGCGGGCGTGGCCCGGTCATCGGCGAGGCCATGGCCGCGCACCCCGAGGTGGACATGGTCTCCTTCACCGGCTCGACCGCCGCCGGCCGCAGGGTGGCCTCGCTGGCCGCGGAGTCCGTCAAACGGGTCGCGCTCGAGCTCGGCGGCAAGTCGGCGAACATCATCCTCCCCGACGCCGATCTGGCGCTGGCCGTCAAGGTCGGCGTGGCCAACTGCTTCGTCAACGCCGGTCAGACCTGCTCGGCGTGGAGCCGCATGATCGTCCACCGCGACCAGTACGACGAGGCCGTCGGGCTGGCCGTCGAGGCGGCGCGCGGTTACCGCGTCGGCGACCCGTTCGACGAGTCGACCAGGATCGGCCCGCTGGTGTCCGCGACCCAGCGCGACCGCGTCGTGCGCTACGTCAACCGGGGCCAGGAGGAGGGCGCCAGACTGGTGGCGGGCGGAACCGAGCGGCCGCACGAGCGTGGCTACTACGTCGAGCCCACGGTGTTCGCGGCGGTGGAGCCCGGGATGACGATCGAGCAGGAGGAGATCTTCGGGCCGGTGCTGTCGCTGATCCCGTACACGACCGAGGACGCCGCCGTCCAGATCGCCAACGGCACGAAGTACGGCCTGGCCGGGGCTGTCTGGTCGGGCGACGAGGACCGCGCGGTCGCGGTCGCCCGGCGGTTGCGGACGGGGCAGGTGTCCGTCAACGGCGGCCGGTTCAACCCACTGGCGCCGTTCGGCGGCTACAAGCAGTCGGGGGTGGGGCGCGAGCTCGGCGAGCAGGGCCTGGAGGAGTACCTCGAGACCAAGGCCATGCAGTTGTAACCACCGCTGTCTGCAACCCTCGCCACACGTCGTCCGCTGGGGTGCGCAAAGCCACGCGCCGCCGTGTGCTCGCGTCCGATGGGGCCCGGCCACGAGCCGGATTCGGTGCAGCACGGTGACAGGGCAGGGCGCCGAGGGCGCGCCGGAGGTACGCGGCGCGCCCGGGGACGGTCAGACGAGGAGGCCGCCGCTGGCGGTCAGGTTCTGGCCGGTGATCCAGCGCGAGTCGGGCCCGGTCAGGAAGGCGACCACGGCCGCGATGTCGTCGGGCTGCCCGAGCCGCTGCAGCGCCGTGAGCGCCGCGGTCTGCGTCAGCGCCTCCGGCGGATTGGTGCCCCGCAGCAGGTCGGTGTCGGTGGCGCCGGACGAGATCGTGTTGACGGTGATCCCCCGCACGCCCAGCTCCCGCGCCGCCACCTTGGTGAACTGCTCGACGGCCCCCTTGCTCCCGCAGTAGAGCGTCAGGGCAGGCGCGGGCACCTGGGTGTTGAGCGTGGAGATGTTGACGATGCGCCCGCCGTCGCGCATCACCCGCGCGGCCCACTGCATGGCGAGGTAGACCGACCGGGTGTTGACCGCGAACACCCGCTCGTACTCCTCGTCCGTGACCTCCGCCATGAGTTTCTGCCCGAGCACGGCGGCGGCGTTGTTGACCAGGATGTCGAGGCCGGGCAGTCGCGACTCGGCCTCGCCGAACAGCCGCGCCAGGTCCTCCTTGCTGCCCAGATCCGCCTGTACGGCGTGCGCGCCCGTCTCCTTGGCGACCTGCTCGGCGGCCTCCGCCGAGCGCTCGTAGCAGAAGACCACCTCTGCTCCCTCGGCGGTCAGCCGCTCCACGATGGCCCTGCCGATACCTCTGGATCCCCCTGTGACCAATGCGCCCTTGCCGGAAAGTATGCTCATCCGCCCAACCTAAGCTCTGAGCATGATCTTGCGCGCTTCGTTTCGCGGCAGGCGATCGACGTAGAGCTTGCCGTCCAGGTGCTCGGTCTCGTGCTGGAAGCAGCGTGCCAGCGAGCCGCGGGCCTTGATCCGTACCGGGCGCTGGAGCCTGTCGATGCCCTCGACGGTCACGCCCGCGGCGCGCCCGACCGAGGCGTAGATCGGCTGGCGCGTCTGGCGGTCGGGCACGGACAGGCAGCCCTCCTCGTCCAGCACCTCTTCGTCGTCGTCGACGGTCAGCACCGGGTTGATCACGTGGCCCTTGCGGCCGGCGATGTCGTACACGAACAGCCGCCGCGACACGCCGATCTGCGGGCCGGCCAGGCCCACGCCGTTGACCGCGTACATGGCCTGGAACATCTCGTCGATCAGCCGGCGCAGCTCGCGGTCGAAGTCCGTCACCGGGTCGGCGGGCGTGCGCAGGACCGGATCGCCGATGACGCGGATCTCACGCATGGGTCTCTACTTTCGTAAGGAGTGGACAACGCTAGGGGTCCTTACTCTAGTCAGCGAGTACCATCGGCGGCGCCTGTGGAAGACTGGGCGGGTGCGTGTCTACATCGGTGCCGACCATGCCGGCTATGAGCTCAAGAACCACCTCGTGTCCTGGCTCAAGGACCACGGTCACGAGGTGACCGACTGCGGTCCTTTCGTCTACGACCCCGAGGACGACTACCCGGCGTTCGTCCTGCGCGCGGCCGAGGGCGTCGCGGGCGACCCCGCGAGCCTGGGAGTGGTGATCGGAGGCTCGGGCAACGGCGAGCAGATCGCCGCCAACAAGGTGCGCGGCATCCGCGCGGCCCTGGCCTGGAGCGAGGAGACGGCCCGGCTGGCCCGCGAGCACAACAACGCCAACGTGGTCAGCGTCGGCGCGCGCATGCACTCCGTCGAGGAGGCCACCAGGTTCGTCGAGGTCTTCCTGGCCACGGTCTTCTCCGGCAGCGAGCGGCACAGCAGGCGCATCGCGCAGCTGACCACGTACGAGACGATCGGCCAGCTGCCCTCGCTGCCCTAGCCCTTGCGCTTGGGGTCGCGTTTGGGCATCTCGTCGCGCAGGGGCCGCCGGTCGGCGGCCTCCTGCTGCTCCTTCGACGGCCTGGACACGTCGCGGGCACGCATGGCGATGGTCGCGGTGATCGGCAGGCTTTGCAGGGCCATGCGTCCGACTCTACGTCAGAACACCAGACCCGCCCACGGTTTCGGGCTCCACGACATCGCGGTGGCCAGCGCGCGCACCGAGCCGGTGGAGTGCTCGCGCAACAGGCCGGCCTCCAGCGACTCGGTGAGCATGCCGGCGCCCAGGTACGCCGAGCCGAGCGCGGCCACCGGCAGCGTCACGTCAGGCTCGTCCTCGACCGGCTTGCACTCGGCGCCCGTCGGGTCGGCGGTGAGCCGCCAGCGCTTCGCGTTCCATGGGCACACGTCGTCCTCGACCTCGATCACCACGTTCACCGCCGCCGAGTAGGCGCGTGAGGTCAGCGCCTTGTCGACCTCCACGAGGCGTACCCACAGCTCGTCGAACACGCTCGCGCGGAGCTGGCGCTGGTCGGCGAGGAGCGCGATCAGCGGGTCGTCCACCGGTCTGGCGCCCGAATCGACCTTGGCGACCAGGTCGCGGTCCAGGATGCCGCGCCAGAGCAGCGCGTAGGCCGCCGGGTCGGTCGCCTCCAGCTCCGTCAGCTTCAGCTCTCCGGAGGCGATGCCGTCGGCGTCCCAGCCCGCCTTGACGCGGAACAGCGCATAGCCACGCAGGCCGCCGTCGTCCTCGGCGAGGAGACAGCGCAGCGGCCCGTCCCCGCGCTGGTCGGCGTCCTCGTCGGCCAGGACGTCGTCCCAGATCGGGGGGTTGCGGTCGTAGCGTCCGGGCCGCCGGGTCGCCACGGAGGCGAACAGCCTCTCCAGGTCCGCGCGTACGTCGGCGGGCACGGCCACCCTGATCCGGAGCGACGGGTCCGTAGGAGCGTGCCCGACGAATGCCGAGCGGGTCTTGTCGATGCGGAAGAACAGGCTCTGGGAGGCGCGGCC
Source organism: Nonomuraea helvata (assembly GCF_039535785.1). Lineage (NCBI taxonomy): Bacteria > Bacillati > Actinomycetota > Actinomycetes > Streptosporangiales > Streptosporangiaceae > Nonomuraea > Nonomuraea helvata. The sequence continues at coordinate 322,727 of NZ_BAAAXV010000005.1, read as the reverse complement.
GTAGCCGTACCGGCCGTAAATGCCGGACTCGGAGGCGTACAGGGCGGCCACGCTCTCGCCGTGCTCACGGATGTCGGCGAGCTGCCTGCGCATCAGCGCGGACAGGACGCCGCGGCGGCGGTGCGAGGGCAGCACGCTGACGCTCGTCACCCCCTCGACGGGGAGCCGGCCTCCGGGGACCGTCATCGTGAAGCTCTGGAGGGCGGCGACCCCGGCGATCAGATCGCCGTCGAAGGCCGCCAGAGTGCGGTCGAACTCGGTCTGGGCCTTCCACCGCTCCGCCTGCTGCGGGTGCGGCCTCGAGTTGAACCCCTCATCGAGAACCCGCGTGTACGCCGGCCACTCGGACTCGTCAATCGGACGGATCGGGTACGTCATTCGTCCACGGTAGGAGCGGGCAAAGAGGTAGAGCCACCCAATATCCGTGCTTAATGATCAAGGCATTGGTCAAGTGGGCTGCCCAAACACGGGTCAGACCGATACAGTCAGGGCCATCATGAGTTCCCGTCCGGCGCCGCTCATCCCGCCACGGGTCCGTGCGGTCCTGGTGCGGGTGCCCTTTCTGGTGGCTGCTGTGCGGTTCGTCCGTCGCGGACCGTTGGCCCGTGACCGCAACCTGCTCATCACGCTGACCACGCTGGCGCTGGTCATCGGGGTCCTGGCGGCGAAGGTCTCGACCGAGTGGTTCTCGCCGTCGCTGCTCATCCTGGTCACGCTGGTCGGCGGGCTCCAGCTCCGGCTGCGCAGCCTGATCAAGCTGCTGGTCGGGGTCGGGCTAGCGCTCGGCTACATCGCGATCACGCTGGGCGTGAGCCGCATCGGGCTGGGGCTCACGGTGACGGTCGGGTTCACCACCGTGCTCGCCGTGCTGATGGCGCGCACCAGGGGCAAGCTGGGCGTTCAGGGACTGCGCGGCGACGCGATGCTGCTGGAGCTGCGCGACCGGCTCAAGAGGCAGGGCGAGCTGCCCCCGATGCCCAAGGACTGGGGCGCCAAGGTGGTGCTCAAGCAGGCCGGCGGGTCCTCGTTCGGCGGCGACTTCCTGGTCTCCATGCGTGACGGCAACTCCGTCGAGATCGCGCTGGTCGACGTGTCCGGCAAGGGGGTCGACGCGGGCACCAGGGCGCTGCTGCTGTCGGGCACGTTCGGCGGGCTGCTGGGGTCGGTCGACGACTTCCTGCCCGCGTGCAACACGTACCTGCACCGGCAGCGGGGCGACGAGGGGTTCGTGACCGCGGTCCATCTCCGCCTCGACCTGGAGACCGGCGACTACACGATCACCTCGGCCGGGCATCCGCCGGTGGTGAAGTTCGACGCGGGCACCGGCAACTGGCAGGTCGCCTCGGCCAAGGGCGTCGTGCTCGGCGTGGTGCCCGACCTGCACTGCGAGCCCGACAGCGGCACCCTGCGCAAGGGCGACGCGCTGCTGCTGTTCACCGACGGGCTGATCGAGCAGCCGGGCCGCGACATCGACGCCGGGCTCGACCGGCTGCTCGGGGAGGCGGAGCGGCTGCTGCCCTCCGGGTTCCGCGACGGCGCGAGGGCACTGGTGAACGCGATGGCCTCGGGGCACAGCGACGACTGCGCGCTCGTGCTGATCTGGCGTCCGTGAGCTCGATGCTGTAAAAGGCGCAGAGCCGTGACAGGCGGCCTGTTCGACTACTCTGGGGCTGTCGGACCCTTCGTCCGCCCCTGTCGTCGGTTACGGAGCGCGCATAGATGAACTGGCTCTATCTCGTGGGGATCGTCATCTTCCTGCTCGGACTGATGTTCTCCATCGCCTTGCACGAGATCGGCCACCTGGTGCCCGCCAAGATCTTCGGCGTGAAGGTGACCCAGTACATGGTCGGCTTCGGCGCCACGGCCTGGTCGCGGCGGAAGGGCGAGACCGAGTACGGCATCAAATGGATCCCGCTCGGCGGCTACATCCGCATGATCGGCATGCTGCCGCCCCGCCCCGGCGACGACCCCGGCAAGCTCAGGAGCAGCTCTACGGGGCCGTTCCAGGGCCTCATCGAGTCGGCCCGCGACGCCGCGCAGGAGGAGGTCCGCCCCGGCGACGAGGACCGGGTCTTCTACCGGAAGAAATGGTGGCAGAAGGTCATCATCATGTCCGGCGGCCCGGCGATGAACTTCGTGCTCTCGTTCATCTTCTTCACCATCCTGCTGGTCGGCATCGGCCTGCCCACCTTGGCCCCGATCGTGTCGCCCAAGACCAACACGTGTGTCATCCCGGTGTCCGAGCAGCGCAACGTGTGCAAGCCCACCGACAAACCCACCCCGGCCGCCCAGGCGGGCATGAAGCCCGGTGACCGCATGGTCTCCTTCGACGGCCAGAAGATCAACTCGTGGGACGACGCCACGCGCCTGATCCGCTCCCACGGCGCCGGACCCGTCGCGGTCGGCATCGTCCGCGACGGCAAGCCGATGACGCTCAACGTCACGCTCATCGCCCAGGACCGGCCCAACCTCCAGGACGTGAACAAGATCGACAAGAATGTCGGCTTCCTCGGCGTCCTGCCCACCGAGGTCATGCAGAAGCAGAGCATCGGCCAGGTGCTCGGCTACATGGGCGAGCTGACGGGCCGGGTGGCGGGCTCGATCGTCAACCTGCCGCAGAAGATGGTCGGCGTCTGGCACGCGGCCTTCTCCGGCGAGAAGCGCGACCCCGAGGGCCCGGTCGGCGTCGTCGGCGCGGGCCGCATGGGCGGCGAGATCCTCGCCTCGGACCTGTCCAACGAGAAGAAGATCGCCATCTTCGTCAACCTGCTGGCCGGCTTCAACCTGGCGATCGGCATGTTCAACCTCATCCCGCTGCTGCCGCTCGACGGCGGCCACATCGCCGGCGGGCTGTGGGAGGCCGTCAAGCGGGCGTACGCGAAGATCATGCGACGGCCGGAGCCGGGTTATGTTGACATCGCGAAGGTGCTGCCGCTGACGTACGCGATCGCGTTCGTCATGATCATCATGGCCGGCCTGCTGGTCTACGCCGACCTGGTCAACCCCCTCACACTGACCGGCTGACGACTCCGCGGACACCCTGAAGCGGCTGCCGCGGCTGGATCTTGGTGGATAGGGTCCGGTCTGTGCCCGCACCCCCAAGCGCCGCCTGCTGGGTTTCCTCGTCCTTGGCCGGCTGGCGCAGGGCGTCGCCGCGAGCGGCATGGGGACGGTACTCGCACTGCTCGGCGCGCTGCTGGTCACCGGCAACGTGCTCCGCTCGACGAGCCGGCCGCTGGCCGAGCGCGTGGGTCATCGACTCGAAGACGGCCCTGCGTCGACGCGAGATGTCGGTCTTCCTCGGGTGGGCGGCGACCGCGTCGGTGGTGTACGTGGCGGTGGCCACCTCCGGCGAGGTGTCGGTCGGCCGGATCGCCGCGACGATCGGCGCGGTCTCCGCCATGTTCGTCATCTCCATGTCGAGCCAGGGCTGCGCGACCTGTACGCGGCGAGTACCAGCGGCACGCTCGCCCCGCCCGACCGGCTCCACGACGGCATCACCCTGTCCGGCGTGGACTTCTCGTACGGCGGCCCGCCCGTGCTGCGCGGCATCGACCAGCATCTCCCGTCCGGGGCCACGGTGGCGCTGGTCGGCGACCACGGCAGCGGGAAGACGACCCTGGTCAAGCTGCTGTGCGGATTCCACCGGCCGACCGGCGGGACCGTCACCGTGGACGGGACACCCCTCACCGAGCTGGACGCCGCGGCCTGGCGGGAACGCGTGACCTCGGCCTTCCAGGACTTCAGCCGCTTACCCTTCCTGGCCCGCGAGGCCGTCGGCGTGGGCGACGTGCCCAGGATCCACGACATCGAGCAGGCCGCCGAGAAGGGCGGCGCCGCCCAGGTCTTCGCCCGCCTCCCGGAGGGCGAACAGACCCGGCTCGGCAAGGCCCTCGGAGACGGCGTCGAGCTCTCCGGCGGCCGATGGCAGAAGATCGCCCTGTCACGGGCGTTCATGCGGCCCACGCCGCTCCTGGCCCGCTTCGCCACCATCCGGATGGCCGACCTGATCGTCGTGCTCGACGGCGGACAGATCATCGAATGCGGCACGCACGCCGAGCTCATCGACCTCGCGGGCCGGTACGCCCGCTTGTACGACCTCGAGGCATCCGCCTACCAGTGACGACCGCGTTCAGACATTCAGAAGGCCCGTTGAGCCGGGCGGGGCGACAGGACTGAACCTGCGGCTTCGCGGAAACGAGTGTCAGTAAGGGCCCCTACTATCCGGACTGACTGTTGATCAAGCGTGACCACCGCTTCCGGCTGAAGGGGCGCCCCAGCATGACAAGTATCTTCACCGTGTCCGTCGACTCGATCGACGGCTCGACCCTCCGCGGAAGGGTGCACATCATCAACCCCGACGCTCCGTCCGTGCCGGAGGAGATCGTCTTTCCCCTGTCCCTCCTGGTGGACGCCTGGGCTCACCTGGACAAGGGGTTTCTGCACAACGAAGCCGATGAGGAGGACGGAGACCGATACCCCTTCACGGAGGAGGAGGGCAAGGGCATCACGGCAGGCATGCGCCTGAAGGGCGAGTTCTCAAAACTTTGGGAACTCATTCTCGGCAAGCACATACGGGTCACCGAAGACGGATACCTGCTCGCGGAAGACGGCAAGACCGTGCTCGAGCCCAGGCGTCAAGCGAAAGACGTGTACCAGCTGGGCGGCGGCCGCGGCTATGACGGAATCTCCCACTACGTCACGACGCCCGGCGACGATGAGGAGTTCTCAGAACGTGCCGCTGAAATCATCACCTCTTACGACATCAGCCCCTACCGGAACCTCCCGCTACTGAGTGAGGTCGCAGCGCTGGAGCATCCGAACGAGCCCTGGGAGCTGGAGGGGCCGGACGGCCCTGCCGATCTGGAGGAGTATGGCGTATGGGAGGTGTTGGAGGACCGCTCCTTGGCCGAGCTGCCTTATGCAGAGATTGTGGTGACGGTCTGCGACACGGGCTATCTGGAGCACATGGTCGCCGGTATGCGCTGGGCGACGACCATGACAGGGCATGTGTGCTGAGACTCATAAAGTTCTGGGCATGGAGCAAGTCTGAGGCAACTCAGTCACGCAGAAGCCCGCTCCCGATCAAGGGAGCGGGCTTCGCGCCGGTCACGCTGGTCGGGGCGACAGGATTTGAACCTGCGACTTCTTGCTCCCAAAGCAAGCGCGCTACCAAGCTGCGCCACGCCCCGCCTCGCCGAGTGCGCATACGCTCCGGGACTCCGGTACGCTTACGCCCTGACGACCGGATGAAGTCTAGACCAGAGTTCGACCGGTTCGCGCGGACGTAGCTCAATGGTAGAGCCCTAGTCTTCCAAACTAGCTACGCGGGTTCGATTCCCGTCGTCCGCTCCACAGGCGAAAGGCCAGGTCAGCCCCATGAGGCGACCTGGCCTTCGTGATCTCCGCTACTTCTTCCCGATCTTCCGTGCCCGATGCCCTTTTTCCATGCTCCTTCCGTGCCCCGTTCAGCGCCTTGCCGAGCGCCTGTGCGATGGCCTGGGCGCGGTCCTGTGTGGCGTGCTGGGTAGATCAGTGCCGCTCGCGTGGAGGAGCGCCTCATACGGGTCATCCGCTCGCAGAGGCTCGCTCCTGTGGACGCCGCGAGGGTGTTTCCCGCGTGCATCACATCCAAGACCGGCCTCCGCGTGGATCTCCGGCTCCGGGAGCAGCATCGTAGGTGGCCGCGGTATGGGCGGATCGAATCAGTGGTCATCGCCGCGTAGGTCGATGGTGACCGCGTGGTGGGTGACGCGTTCGTCCCATCGGGTCAGAGCGCGGCGGGCTGTCTCTTCGACCACGGCTTGCTCGGGGTCCTCGCCGGCGAACGCGCGTACGTCGTCCATGCTGATGAAGAATGTGATCGAGGTGAACATCACCTCGTCGCCGTCATGGTGGCGGAGCAGGCGGGCACCGCAGAAGCCGGGGACTTGCTGGAGATGTTCGGCTACCTCGGTTCTGTAGTGGTGCTGGTAGTCGTCGGCTGTGGCTTTCGAGGCCCATCCTCGCCATGTCCGCGCGATCATTGCTGTACCTGGCCCCTTCCGTGGTTTGCTGGTGGCATCAGGCCGCCCTGGCGGCGCTGTCGGTGGTTCTCGCACGATCAGTCTGCCGCGCGCAAAACGCGCTCCGGCGCGGACCGGGGCGACCAGGTAGGGGTGCGTTCACGGCGTGCCGACTGCCGCCTTACGGCGAAAAGGCGTTGCAGGAGGAGACTGAGACGCGGAACGCTTCCGGCGTGAAGATGCACGCCAACCAGCTGACGGTGCCGCCGGAGACGGTACGCACATTGGTGGATGAACAGTTTCCTGAGTGGCGGAGCCTGCCGATCGCAGCCGTCGCCTCTCATGGGACGGTTAACGCCATTTTCCGCATCGGCGACCGCTTCGTAGCACGGTTCCCTCTACAGGCCGGGCACGTCGACTCAACTCGGCGCTGGCTGCGGGCCGAAGCCGAAGCAGCCCGCGAGCTGGCAGGTCGCACGCGGTTCCCCACGCCTGAGCCCGTCGCGCTCGGTGAGCCCGGCGCGGGGTACCCGCTCCCCTGGTCGGTGCAGACGTGGCTGTCCGGCGCGGTGGCCACCGACGAGGACCCGAGCGAGTCGGTCGCGTTCGCCCACGACCTGGCTGATCTCATCAACGGCCTGCGCGCAATCGATACACGTGGCCGCACGTTTGCCGGCAAAGGCCGGGGAGGCGACCTGCAATCCCATGACGTGTGGATGGAGACGTGTTTCAAGCACAGCGAACAACTCCTGGACGTTCGCCGGTTTCGCCAGATATGGACAGATCTTCGAAGTCTGCCGCGCACATCCGCCGACGTGATGACTCACAGTGACCTCATTCCCGGAAACGTGCTTGTTTCCGCTGGTCGGCTGGCTGGGATTCTCGATGTCGGCGGCTTCGGGCCGGCTGACCCTGCTCTGGATCTTGTGAGTGCCTGGCATCTGCTTGAGGCCGGGCCGCGGCAGGTGCTCCGCCACGACCTCGAGTGCGACGACCTTGAATGGGAGCGAGGCAAGGCGTGGGCCTTCGAACAGGCGATGGGCCTCGTCTGGTACTACCTGGAAACCAACCCGCCCATGAGCCAGATGGGTCGGCGAACCCTGGAACGCATCCTGGCAGACCAATCGCAACGCTGAGGTTCCGATCCGCTGTAAAGCCGTCGCCAGTGGACGCGCGTGCCCGTCGGGCGGATCGGCGATCCGCATCACCGTTTACGGGCCAGCAGTTGCACGGCTTGCGACGGGTGACCGTTCATCGTGACCACGGAGGTCCGGCGCTCTTCCAGGAGGTCGAAATCACGCAGCAGGGCGTGCAGCTCGGCCATGTCATGGTGTCGCACCACCGCGCCGTCATCGGTGGCGAACACCCCGTACGGGGTTCTGAACCGCTGGGCATAGGCGGCGTAGCGGTCCCGGTTCCGCTCGTCGTCCTGGAGCACCATGTCACTGATGTAGAGGAGCCCACCGGGTGCCAGGACGCGGACGAGTTCGGCGATGAGCGCCCGCTGTGCGTCGTCGTCGGGAATGCACGTCAGCACCGCGAACAGCAGCACGGCGTCGAAGCTCGCCGACGAGTACGGCAGGCTGGGCGGCGACTCCAGCACCTCGAGACGCAGGTCAGGGTGTGACTGGCGGCCGCGGGCGATCAGAGCGGGGGACAGGTCCACGCCGGACACGTCGGAGAAGCCGTGGCCGCTCAGCTCGGCCATGACGCGGCCGTAGCCGCAGCCGTAGTCCAGGATTCGAGCCTCCCGGCCCACGGTCGCCAGCCAGTCGAGGTTCACCGGATGGGTGAACGTCTTCTCGGCTCCGACGGTGTCCCAGTACGCGATCTGGCGACCAAGGTCCTTCATAGCGGAAATCCCCTCATATGCGCGTCGGCCTATACTCCGGGGAATGGTGCCAGAGACGGTCTTCGGGGTCCCCACACGGCACGAGGGCGACCCGGAGCGGGTGGCCGTGCTCCTGCCGGGTGGCGCGTACGTGCCCGCCCGCCCTCTCCTCCACTTCGCCCGCGTGGTGCTCGTGCAGCACGGCTGGACCGTGCAGGAGGTCTGGTGGGAGCCGCCGGCGGGAGACGTCTTCGCCGAACGCGAGGCGTGGGCCGTCGAGCGGGCACGGGAGGCGGTGGCGGCCGAGAGCGCCGCTCAGGTGCTCCTGGTGGGCAAGTCGCTCGGCACGCTCGCCGCACCCATCGCCGCCGAACGGGGTCTGCCCGCCATCTGGCTCACGCCGTTGGTCACCTTCGATTCCGTCGTCGGCGCGCTGCGGCGGAGCGAGGCTCCCACGCTGCTCGTGGGCGGGACAGCCGACAAGTCGTGGGACGGAGAGGTCGCACGGGGCCTGGGGCACCCGTACCTCGAGGTCCCGGACGCCAACCACGGCATGGAGATCTTCGGCGACCCGGTCGCCTCGGCCCGGGCGCTCACGGACGTGACAGAGGCCATGCACCGGTTCGTGGCGGGGCTGCGCGCGTAGACATGCGGTGGCGACCGATCTCCCGTGACGCGCTCGTCGAGGAGCTGGCCGAGAAGGTCGCCGCGCACCAAGGGTGGGTGCGGGTGGCCGTGGACGGCGCGCCGGCCGCGCGTCCCGAGACGCTGGCCGACGAGCTCGTCGCGCCGCTGCGACTGCGCGGGCGGCCCGTGCTGCGGGTGTCGGCGGGCGATTTCCTGCGGCCCGCGTCGCTACGGCTGGAGCACGGCAGGACCGACCCGGACGCCTTCTACGAGGACTGGCTCGACGCCAAGGCGCTCACGAGGGAGGTTCTGGAGCCCCTGGACCCGGGCGGCTCCGGACAGGTGCTGCCGCGGCTCTGGGACAGCCGCGTCGATCGGGCGTACCGGGCGCCGTACCAGGAGCTGCCCCCGGGAGGGGTGGTGATCGTCGATGGGACGCTGCTGCTGGGACGGGGGCTGGCGTTCGAGATGACCGTGCACGTGTGGCTGTCGGCCGGGGCGCTGGAGCGCGGGTCGCCCGAGGACGAGCTGTGGCGGCTGCCCGCATACCAGCGGTACGAGCGGGAGACGCGGCCTCAGCAGGCCGCCGACATCGTGGTCAGGGCCGATCACCCGAACAGGCCGGCAGTCCTGGTCAACGAGAGCTGATCCCGGGTGGCCGCCGGAAAGGCGGCCACCCGGTCAACGCGCCGTGGGGCGCTTGCCGTGGTTGGCCTTCTTCTTCTTGCGTGCCTTGCCCTTGCGTGAGCGCCTGGCCATAGCTCGCCTCCGACGATCGGCTGGAACCCAGAGCGTCTCCCGCCGCGATGACCTGCGCAAGCGCGGCACGCGAACTCACATTCCCCAACAATTCCGTGTCATAATTTGGTGGAATCTGTTGGAAGGAACGGGCGTGCTCGCACAACAGCGTCAGCAGACGATCCTCGAACGCGTGCGCAGCAACGGCGGCGTCCGGGTGGCGGACCTCGTCCGCGAGCTCGGCGTCTCCGACATGACGATCCGCCGCGACCTCGAGGTGCTGGCCGAGCGCGGGCTGCTGGAGAAGGTGCACGGCGGTGCCACGGCACTCGGCCCCGGCTCGACCGAGGAGCCGGGCTTCACCGCCAAGTCGGCCCGCCAGCAGCAGGAGAAGGAGGCCATCGCGCGGCGCGCGGCCGGCCTCGTCCGGCCGGGCACGGCCGTCGCGCTCTCGGCAGGGACCACCACGTGGGCGCTGGCCCGCCACCTGATCGGCGTCCCCGAGCTGACGGTGATCACCAACTCGATCCCCGTCGCCGAGGTCTTCCACCGCAACCCGCGATCGGACCGTACGGTCGTGCTGACCGGCGGCGTGCGGACGCCGTCCGACGCCCTGGTGGGCCCGGTGGCCGTGGCGGCGATCCGCCGCCTGCACGTGGACACGCTCTTCCTCGGCGTGCACGGGATGAGCGCACGGGCCGGGTTCACCACCCCGAACCTGCTGGAGTCGGAGACCGACAGGGAGTTGGTCGCGGCCGCCGGCAGGCTGGTCGTCCCCGCCGACCACACCAAGTGGAACACGGTCGGCATCAGCACGATCGCGGAGCTGAGCGAGGCCGACGTGGTCATCAGCGACGCGGGGCTGCCCGAGGACGCACGCACGGAGCTGGCCGAACGGGCCGGAGAACTGATCATCGCGGAGGGCTCGCCTTGAAACGCACCATCACCCACCTGGCCGACGGCCGAGAGCTGATCTACTTCGACCGGCGTGACGACGCCGACAGGAGCGCGCTCGACCGGAGGACGCTCGACCCCCGGCCGGTGGCCTCCGAGCTGCGTTACGACCCGCTGACCGAGGAGTGGATCGCGATGGCGGGGCACCGTCAGACGCGTACGTTCCAGCCGACGGGGTCGGCGAGCGAGTGCCCGCTCTGCCCGTCGTCGGACACGCGGTCGTCGGAGATCCCGGCGTACGACTACGACGTGGTGGTGTTCGAGAACCGATTCCCCTCCTTCTCCGGAAATTTCGGGACCTATCAGGATGTGGGCGGGTTGAGCGAGGTTCGTCCTGGAGCGGGGAGGTGCGAGGTGGTCTGTTTCACCTCTGAACACTCGTCCTCCTTCTCCAGGCTCTCCGACGACCAGGTCGAGCTGGTCATGGAGGCATGGGCCGACCGTACGGCCGAGCTGTCCGGGATCGAGGGCGTGGAGCAGGTCTTCTGCTTCGAGAACCGGGGCGAGGAGATCGGCATCACGCTCGCCCACCCGCACGGCCAGATCTACGCCTATCCGTACGTCACGCCCAGGACCAGGCTCCAGCTCGACGCCGCCAGGCGCTACACGAAGGGCAACCTGTTCGCCGACGTGCTGGCCGCCGAGCGGGCCGAGGGGACGCGGGTGGTGGCCGCCAACGAGCTGTGGACGGCGTTCGTGCCCGCCGCCGCGCGCTGGCCGTACGAGGTGCACATCTACCCGCACCGGCAGGTGCCCGACCTGGCCGCGCTGTCGGAGGAGGAGCGCAAGGCGTTCGCACCGCTCTACACCTCGGTGCTGCGGGCCTTCGACGGCCTGTTCGGCGTCGTGATGCCGTACATCTCGGCCTGGCACCAGGCGCCCGTACGGCGGGACCGCGATCTGGCGTACCTGCACCTGGAGCTGTTCAGCATCAGGCGGGCGCCGGGGAAGCTCAAGTTCCTGGCCGGGTCGGAGTCGGCCATGGGGGCTTTCGTGAACGACGTGCTGCCAGAGGAGGCCGCGCGTATGCTTCGATCACAAGTAGATCACTATTAGATTTCTAGTTAGGGTCGCATTGCTCGTGATCTACCACTAACATCCCTTTTGCACCGGTTGTCACGACCGTTGCACGCCTAATCCCGGGCGTGTCGCCCGGGAGCCGGGGACCCACCTAGTTCTGGGGTGAGTCCGACCATGTGTCGGTAGGGCACCTCCGCGCCCGAACCCGTCAGCTAACCCGGCCGGCAGAGGGAGAGGAACATTCCACGTGGCGGCTGTGTCTCCGCTGTCCCCCGTGACTCTTGCCATCGGTCTCATCACCGCCGCCGCTGTCGCCTTCCTTCCGGCGACCGCGGCGTCGGCGGCCCCCAAGCCGTCGGAGGCCCAGCTCCGCGCCCAGCTCAAGCAGCTCAACAGCAAGGTCGACAAGCTCATCGAGACGTACAACCTCAAGCGCGTCGAGCTGGCCAAGGCGCAGCAGGCCGCCAAGGCCGCCAAGGAGCGCCTGGCCGTCGCGGAGCAGACGCTGGCCACGGCCGAGCAGCGGGTCGCCGACATCGCCAGCATGCGCTACCAGAGCCACGATCCCTCGGTGCCCGCCGTCCTGCTCTCCGCCGACAGCGGCGGCGTGGCCCTGCTGGAGCAGCTCACAGCCGAGCAGCAGGCCGTCGTCCAGGGGGTGGCCAAGGCCCGCGACGACAAGAAGAGCGCCTCAGACCAGGCCGCCGCGCTCGCCACCCAGATCAGCGCGGACGCGAAGCAGGTGTCCGCGCAGCGCGAGGAGGCCCAGGACGTCATCGACGACATCCAGAAGAAGCTCCAGGACCTGGTGCCGTTCGGTCCGGGCCGCAGCGCGAACGGCAGCTGGGCGCCGGAGCTGCCCACGGGCTCGGACAACATCACGGCCCGTACGCGGCTGATGAAGGCGGAGGTGGGGAAGGCCTTCAAGCTGCCGTTCGAGGTGGGCTGCTTCCGCGCGGGCTCAAGCGGCGAGCACCCGCTGGGACGGGCCTGCGACTTCATGATGAGCACCGGCGGCACGACGCCCTCGGCCGCCAACAACGCCCTGGGCGACCGCATCGCGGCGTGGGCGCTCGAGAACAAGGACAAGCTCGGCGTCAAGTACGTGATCTGGAAGCAGCGCATCAACATGGGCTCGGGCTGGCGGGCCATGGCGGACCGCGGCAGCATCACCGAGAACCACTACGACCACGTACACATCTCCATGAACTGAACGCGGTCCGGCCGCCTCCAGATAAGGTCAACCCCCATGAACGACCCTCGGACACCCCCACCGCTCACCGGCGACGAGCGGACCGTGCTGAACAACTGGCTCGAATGGCACCGTGCCACCCTGGCCTTCAAGTGCGCCGGTCTGTCGGACGAGCAACTGCGCGTGCGCGCCGCCCCGCCCTCGACGCTGTCCCTGCTCGGGCTGGTGAGACACCTGGCGCACGTCGAGCGCGTCTGGTTCCGCCGCGTGCTGAACGGCGAGGACATCCCCAGGCTCTGGGACAAGGACCGCGACAACGACGCCGACTTCAACGACGTGGACACCGCCTCGGTCAAGGAGGCCTTCGCGACCTGGGAGGAGGAGATCGAGCTCGCCCGCGCCATCTCGGCCGCCAAGCCGCTGGACGCCGTCGCCGACCGCAACGGCCGGGACTGCTCGCACCGCTACATCCTCGTGCACGTGATCGAGGAGTACGCCAGGCACAACGGCCATGCCGACCTGCTGCGCGAGCTCATTGACGGGGCGACCGGAGACTGACGGCCCTGACGGCGGGGCCATCCCGGTTCCGCCGTGACAACTGAATCAGGGTTCGGTGCGGAACAGGGCCCAGACGGCCTTGCCGCCGCGGGCGAGGGGGTCCCAGCCCCAGCACTGGCTGTACGTCTCGACGATGTAGAGGCCGCGCCCGTTCTCCGAGATGAAGTCCGGCTCCTTGGGGCGCGGCACCTCGTCACTCGGGTCTGCCACGGCCAGCAGCACGTGCGGCTGTACGCGCATCAGCAGGAGCTCGATCTCGCGCCGGCCCGCCGCGTACATCGCGTAGCGGACCGCGTTCGTCACCAGTTCCGACACCACCAGCGCGGCGTCGTCGCTGAGCTCGTTCAGCCCCCAGCTCCGCAGGGTCGAGCGGGTCACGTCCCTGGCCGTCTTCACGGAATCGGCCTGGAAGGGCAGCGGGCACGCGGTGGTGTCCGGCTTCCCGCCCATGAGCAGGCAGTCGAAGCCCACCTCTCGGGTGATCTGCAAAGCATCGGCAGTGGCCAGAGGATCCTCCACCATGCCGCCGATACCTCCCCGTTCAGCCCGAGTTAGTGCATGTTTGGCCCAATATGCACTAAGCCATCATGGGTCACGATCGCGGCAGCTGCAAGACCCAAATGCACGTGCAGTTGCATTGTGCAGCAGCAGGCGGCGTTTTGGGGCATTAGTCTCCTAATCGGACACGAGGTTGAGACCTTGTCATACCCGGCAATGTGGTGTCACTGTGTGTGCGGACCTTGATAGGAGGCAAAGTGACGCAGAACCAGCCGGGTTCCGGACCGACGGCGCTGCGCATCCTCCTGGGCTCCCAGCTGCGCAAGCTCAGGGAAGCAAAGAACGTCACTCGTGAGGAGGCCGGCCACCTCATCCGGGGCTCGGAATCCAAGATCAGCCGCATGGAGCTGGGCCGAGTGGGGTTCAAAGAACGCGACGTGGCGGACCTGCTGACCCTGTACGGGGTCGTGGACAAGCAGGCCCGTGCCGCCGTACTCGACCTGGTCGCCACCGCCAACGAGCCGGGTTGGTGGCACCGGTTCAACGATGTCCTGCCCACGTGGTTCCAGGCGTACGTCGGCCTTGAAGAGGCCGCCGCCCGGATCAGGACCTACGAAGTCCAGTTCGTGCCGGGACTCTTGCAGACCAAGGAGTACGCAAGGGCCGTCGTGACCGCCGGATCGGCGGGCATCGGGGCCGAGGAGATCTCCAGGAGGGTGGATCTCCGGCTGGAGCGCCAGCGGATGTTCGAGAGGCCGGACGGCCCCGTCTTCTGGGCGGTCATCGACGAGGCCGCGCTACGGCGCCCCATAGGCGGCGTCGAGGTGATGCGGGCCCAGATCGAACACCTCGTCGAGCTGATGCGCCAGCCCAAGATCACGATCCAGATCATGCCGTTCAGCTTCGGCGGGCACAGCGCGGAGGGCGGGGCGTTCAGCATCCTGCGCTTTCCCGACCCCGACCTGCCCGACGTCGTCTATGTCGAGCAACTCGCCAGCGCGCTGTACCTCGACAAGCGGGAGGACGTGGACCGGTACACCGAGGTGATGGAGCGGCTCTGCGCCGTGAGCACCACCCCGGACGAGACGGTCGGGCTGCTGCGGACCATCGCGGACGAGTTCTGACGACGCGCTGCGCATGATCGTGGACGACTTGTGGCGGTGAGGGCGTCGTTGTTGGGTATGCATCTGCCCTAGACTGGCCTTCGGCGTTGGATCCCGCCGTGGCGGAGCATGCCCAACGCCGCACATGTGGGCGCGGCGCGTGAGCCGTACCGATGGACGCGCCCGCGATCACTCGTAGCTTGATCAAGGAGACCATTCCGTGAAGACCGCTGTCGAGGAGCTAAGCCCGACCCGGGTCAAGCTCACTGTCGAGGTGCCGTTCGACGAGCTGCGCCCCAGCATGGATGCGGCGTACAAGAAGGTCGCGCAGCAGGTGCGCGTCCCCGGGTTCCGGCCTGGCAAGGTTCCGGCCCGCATCATCGAGCAGCGCTTCGGCCGGGCGGTGGTGCTGGAGGAGACCCTCAACGACGCGGTGCCCAAGCTGTACGGCCAGGCCGTCGACGAGCTCGACGTGTTCCCGGTCGCCCAGCCCGACATCGAGGTCACGAAGATCGACGACGGTGAGCAGATCGAGTTCACCGCCGAGGTCGACATCCGGCCCAACTTCGAGGTGCCCGACTACCAGGGCCTCGAGGTCACGGTCGACTCCGCCGAGGTCTCCGACGAGGACGTCGACAAGCAGCTCGACTCGCTGCGCCAGCGCTTCGCGACGCTGACCGGCGTCGAGCGCGCGGCCGCCAACGGCGACTTCGTCGTCATGGACCTCCGCGCCGAGATCGACGGCACCAACATCGAGGAGCAGCAGGCCAGCGAGGTCTCGTACGAGGTCGGCGCCGGCTCCGTGCTCCAGGGCCTCGATGCCGCGCTCGAGGGCATGTCCGCGGGCGAGGAGAAGAGCTTCAAGACCGAGCTCGTCGGCGGCGAGAACGCCGGCGAGGAAGCCGACGTGATCATCACCGTCAAGTCGGTCAAGGAGAAGGTCCTGCCCGAGCTGGACGACGAGTTCGCCCAGCTCGCCAGCGAGTTCGACACGCTCGACGAGCTCAAGGCCAGCATCCGCGAGCAGGCCCGCCGCAACAAGCTGATCGACCAGGTCGTCCAGTCCCGCGAGAAGGCCCTCGACACGCTGCTCGAGCAGATCGAGATCCCGCTGCCGGAGAGCGCGCTCAAGGCCGAGGTCGATGCCCGCAAGCACAACCTCGACCACCAGATCGCCGAGAGCGGCCTCAGCCGCGACGCCTTCTTCCGCCTCTACCAGACGACGGAGGAGGAGCGCTTCGACGAGTTCGACAAGAACTCCGCGCGTGCGCTCAAGGTCGGCTTCGTGCTCGACAAGATCGTCAAGGCCGAGGAGCTGGGCGTCTCCGAGCAGGAGCTGACCAACTTCGTGGTGCGCCGCGCCATGGAGATGGGCGTGCAGCCCAACGAGCTGGCCAAGCACCTGGCCGACAACGACCAGCTGACGCTGGCCATGGTGGAGATCGTCCGCGACAAGGCCAAGGCCGTCCTGGGCGACGCCGCCAAGGTCGTGGACAGCGACGGCAACGAGGTGGACCTCAAGGCCATCTACACCGAGCTCAACGGTGAGGAGGTCGTGGAGGAGGAAGCCGCGGCCGACGAGGACAAGCAGGAGGCGTAGCCCCCTCCGCCGACGGTGCGGGCCCTTGGTCCGCGCCGTGGTGGACTGTGGTCCTGAGCCCCCGAACCAGCCGGTTCGGGGGCTCCGCCTTTTCTCAGGGCGGGCGCGGGACCACCGGCGCCCTGCGGCCAGGGGCGCGGCTACGCGCTCGTCCGCCTCCTGACGGGGGATCGGAGGGCCGGCAGGCCGTACGGCGGCTTCAGAGGGCTCGTGGGGGACCTGGAGCGGTTGCGGGCCCGGCAAGCCGCTGTCACCTGGACTCCGCGGTCACCCGGACTTCAGGGGACGGAACGGGTGAGGTCGGGCGGAGGATGGCAGGCAGAGCCTTGTCCGAACCTGCGCCGTCAGCGAACAGTACGGGGGACCGGGCATGAGCTATGCGCGGCGCGCGTTAAGGTCACAAGCAAAGCCAATCGATTACGACGCATCGGAAGGTGACGCTGTGACCAGCCCGCCGACCTTCTATCAGCCTGAGTCTCGAGGCCGTGAGAACGGCTCCGCCTTCCGGCTTGAAGACCAGCTTTACCAGCGCCTGCTCCGGGAACGCATCATCGTGCTGGGGCAGGAGGTCAACGACGAGATCGCCAACCGCATCTGCGCCGAGTTGCTGCTGCTCGCGGCCGACGACCCCGACCGCGACATCACGCTTTACATCAACTCGCCGGGCGGCTCGGTGAGTGCCGGCATGGCCATCTACGACATGATGGAGTATGTGCCGAACGACGTGTCCACGGTCGTGATGGGCATGGCCGCCTCGATGGGGCAGTTCCTGCTCACCGCGGGTGCCAGGGGCAAGCGTTACGCCCTGCCGCACGCCAGGGTCATGATGCACCAGCCGTCGGGCGGCATCGGCGGTACCGCCGCCGACATCGCCATCCAGGCCGAACAGATGCTCTACGTGAAGAAGACGCTCGCCGAGCGGATCGCTTTCCACACCGGCCAGCCGCTGGACCAGATCGAGGCCGATTCCGACCGCGACCGCTGGTTCACGGCCGAGGAAGCCAAGGACTACGGCTTCATCGACCACGTGGTGCGTAGTGCGCGGCAGGTGCCCTCCGCGGGCCCGGTCTCCTAAGGGGGAGTAGAAGTGAACATCCAGAGCCGCTACGTTCTCCCCTCCTTCGTTGAACGCACGTCATACGGCGCGAAGGAGATGAACCCGTACAACAAGCTCTTCGAGGACCGCATCATCTTCCTCGGAGTGCAGATCGACGACGCGTCGGCCAACGACGTGATGGCCCAGCTGCTGACGCTGGAATCGCTCGATCCCGACCGTGACATCAGCATGTACATCAACTCGCCGGGCGGTTCCTTCACCGCCATGACGGCGATCTACGACACGATGCAGTTCGTCCGGCCGGAGATCCAGACGGTCTGCCTGGGCCAGGCGGCCTCGGCCGCGGCCGTGCTGCTGGCCGGCGGCACGCCGGGCAAGCGGTTCGCGCTGCCCAACGCCCGGGTGCTGATCCACCAGCCGTCCACCGAGGGCGGTGGCCAGGGCAGCGACATCGAGATCCAGGCCCGCGAGATCCTTCGCATGCGCAATCTCCTCGAGGAGATCGTGGCGAGGCACTCGGGCAAGACCCCCGCCCAAGTCCGCAAGGACATCGAACGCGACAAAATTCTCAACGCGGACGAGGCAAAGGCGTATGGTCTGATCGATGACATCATCCCGTCCAGGAAGAAGCGAGCTCAGGCCGTAGCTTCCTGACGAGACGTGACGCACCGGGGCGCTGCCCAATAGGGCACGTTCCGGTGCGACTCGCCGCTAGGGGGCTCACTGAGGGCCCAGAAGACGGTAACGTCGAAACCTGAGCGGTTCGGCCTAGTCCGGAGGATGTCCGGAGACACTGCTCGCGGCAGCAGGGCGGTCCCACGCAAAGGAGTATCTGGGGTGGCACGCATCGGCGACGGGGGAGACCTGCTGAAGTGCTCTTTCTGCGGAAAGAGTCAGAAGCAAGTCAAGAAGCTCATTGCCGGTCCAGGCGTCTACATCTGCGATGAGTGCATTGATCTCTGCAACGAGATCATTGAGGAGGAGCTCTCCGAGTCCTCCGAGCTCAAGTGGGACAACCTGCCCAAGCCGAGGGAGATCTACGAGTTCCTCGACGCCTACGTCATCGGTCAGGACAAGGCGAAGAAGGCCCTCTCGGTGGCGGTCTACAACCACTACAAGCGGGTGCAGTCCGGTGACCGGGGCAGAGACGACGGTCTGGAGCTGGCCAAGAGCAACATCCTGCTCCTCGGCCCGACGGGCTCGGGCAAGACGCTGCTGGCACAGACCCTGGCGAAGATGCTCAACGTGCCCTTCGCCATCGCCGACGCCACCGCGCTGACCGAGGCGGGCTACGTCGGCGAGGACGTGGAGAACATCCTCCTCAAGCTCATCCAGGCCGCCGACTACGACGTCAAGAAGGCCGAGACCGGCATCATCTACATCGACGAGGTCGACAAGATCGCCCGCAAGAGCGAAAACCCGTCGATCACGCGCGACGTCTCGGGCGAGGGCGTGCAGCAGGCGCTGCTGAAGATACTGGAGGGCACCACGGCCAGCGTGCCGCCGCAGGGCGGCCGCAAGCACCCGCACCAGGAGTTCATCCAGATCGACACGACCAACGTGCTGTTCATCTGCGGCGGCGCGTTCGCGGGTCTGGAAAAGATCATCGAGTCGCGCATCGGTAAGAAGGGCATCGGCTTCAACGCCATCATCCGGTCGAAGGAAGAGGTCGACACGGCCGACATCTTCGCCGACGTGATGCCGGAGGACCTGCTGAAGTTCGGCATGATCCCCGAGTTCGTCGGGCGTCTGCCGGTCATCACCTCGGTGCACAACCTCGACCGCGAGGCACTCATCCAGATCCTCACCGAGCCGCGCAACGCGCTGGTCAAGCAGTACCGCAAGCTGCTCGAGCTCGACGGGGTCGAGCTGGAGTTCACCGACGGCGCCCTCGAGGCCATCGCCGACCAGGCGATCCTGCGCGGCACCGGCGCCCGTGGACTGCGCGCCATCCTGGAGGAGGTGCTGCAGTCCGTCATGTACGAGGTGCCGTCGCGCCAGGACGTCGCCCGGGTGGTCATCACGCGCGAGTCCGTGCTCGAGCACGCGATCCCGACGCTCGTACCCCGCGACCAGCTCGCCGCCAAGCAGCAGCGCACGCCGCGGGAAAAGTCCGCCTGATCTTCAACCCATCGGCAAGCGCCCCGCGGAGACGATCCCTGGGGCGTTTTGCTTTCCCACCTCCTTAGAATTGGTCACCGTGACAACGCCAGAGCTGCCCACCCAGTACACCCCGGCCGACGTCGAGACCCGGAGCTATGAGCGCTGGGTATCCGAGGGCTATTTCACCGCCGACCCGGGCAGCCCGCGCGTGCCGTACAGCATCGTCCTGCCTCCGCCCAACGTGACGGGTGTCCTGCACATCGGCCACGCGCTCGACCACTCCATCCAGGACGCGCTGACGCGGCGCGCCCGCATGCAGGGGCGCGAGACCCTCTGGGTGCCCGGCATGGACCACGCCGGCATCGCCACCCAGAACGTCGTCGAGCGCGAGCTGGCCAAGCAGGGCAAGTCGCGGCACGACCTCGGGCGTGAGGCGTTCGTCGAGCGGGTCTGGGAGTGGAAGGAGGAGTCCGGCGGCCGGATCCTCGGCCAGATGCGCAAGCTCGGCGACGGCGTCGACTGGTCGCGTGAGCGGTTCACGATGGACCCCGGGCTCTCGCGGGCCGTGCAGACCATCTTCAAGAAGCTGTTCGACGACGGGCTGATCTACCGCGCCGAGCGGATCATCAACTGGTGCCCGCGCTGCCTGACTGCGCTCTCCGACATCGAGGTCGAGCACAGCGAGGACGAGGGCGAGCTGGTCTCGATCCGCTACTCCGACGAGATCGTGGTCGCCACCACGCGCGCCGAGACCATGCTCGGTGACACGGCCGTGGCCGTCCACCCTTCGGACGAGCGGTACGCGCACCTGGTCGGCACGATGGTGGAGCTGCCGCTGACCGGCCGCATGATCCCCGTGGTCGCCGACGAGCACGTCGACCCGGCCTTCGGCACCGGCGCGGTCAAGGTGACCCCCGCCCACGACCCCAACGACTTCGAGATCGGGCGGCGCCACTCGCTGCCGTCACTGACCGTCATGGACGAGCGTGGCGTCATCACCGCGCACGGCCCGTTCCAGGGGCTCGACCGCTTCGAGGCCAGGCCCGCCGTCGTGGCCGCACTGCGCGCCGAGGGGCGGATCGTCGCGGAGAAGCGCCCCTACCTCCACTCGGTCGGCCACTGCTCGCGCTGCAAGACCGTCGTCGAGCCCAGGCTCTCGCTGCAGTGGTTCGTGAACGTCGGGCCGCTGGCCAAGGCCGCGGGCGACGCCGTCCGCGACGGCCGCACCCGCATCCACCCACCCGAGCTGGCCAAGCGCTACTTCGACTGGGTCGACGACATGCACGACTGGTGCATCTCCCGCCAGCTCTGGTGGGGGCACCGCATCCCGGTCTGGTACGGGCCGGACGGTGAGGTCGTGTGCGTGGGCCCCGACGAGGATCCGCCCGCCGGCTACACGCAGGACCAGGACGTGCTCGACACCTGGTTCTCCTCGGCGCTGTGGCCGTTCTCGACGCTCGGCTGGCCGGACGCGACGCCGGAGCTTCAGCGCTTCTACCCGACCTCCGTGCTGGTCACCGGCTACGACATCCTGTTCTTCTGGGTGGCCAGGATGATGATGTTCGGGCTGTACGCGATGGACGGCGAGCCGCCGTTCCGCACCGTCGCGCTGCACGGCATGGTCCGCGACCAGTACGGCAAGAAGATGTCCAAGTCGTTCGGCAACGTGGTCGACCCGCTCGACTGGATCGAACGCTTCGGCGCCGACGCCACCCGCTTCACCCTGCTCCGCGGTGCCAACCCCGGTGCCGACGTCGCGGTGAGCGAGGAGTGGGCGGCCGGCTCCCGCAACTTCTGCAACAAGATCTGGAACGCCACGCGGTTCGCTCTGATGAACGGCGCGGCCGTGGGATCGCTGGAAGGAGCCGAGCTCACCGCGGCCGACCGCTGGATCCTGTCGCGGCTGCAGGCCGTGGTGGGGGCCGCGGACGCGGCCTTCGAGGAGTTCGAGTTCGCCAAGGCGTCCGACCTGCTCTACCACTTCGCGTGGGACGAGGTCTGCGACTGGTACCTGGAGCTGGCCAAGATCCAGCTCGCCGAAGGGCTCGAGCACACCCGGCTGGTGCTCGGCCATGTGCTCGACGCGCTGCTGCGGCTGCTGCATCCGCTGGTGCCGTTCGTGTCCGAGGAGCTGTGGCGGGCCCTGACGGGCGGCGAGTCGATCGTCGTGGCGCCGTGGCCGGCCGTGGAGGCCCGCTACACGGACGCCTCGGCCGAGGCGGAGATCGAGGCGCTGCAGGAGCTGGTGACGGAGGTCCGCAGGTTCCGCTCGGATCAGGGGCTCAAGCCCGGCCAGAAGGTGGCCGCCCGGCTCGGGCTGGCCGGCACTCCGCTGGCCGGCCAGGAGACCGCGATCCGATCGCTGCTGCGCCTTACCGAGCCGGCGGAGTCGTTCAGCGCGACGGCCAGCTTCTCGGTGGGCGGGGTGACCGTGGAGATCGACACCGCGGGCGCCATCGACGTCCAGGCCGAGCGCAAGCGGCTGGAGAAGGACCTGGCGGCCGCGCGCAAGGAGGCCGCTCAGGTGGCCGCCAAGCTGAACAACGAGCAGTTCATGGCCAAGGCGCCGGAAGCGGTGGTGGCCAAGGTCAGGGAGCGGGCTGAGCAGGCTTCCGCGGACATCGCGCGCCTCGAGGCACAGCTTGCCGGGCTCGGTGTTTGAACCATACGTACGCGGGGAAGGTCCATTCGTTACCTAAGATGGACCTCCGACGCCGTCGGGGCTGCTATCGTTTTCAACGTAGGGCGGCAAGCCCGACAACCCCCTCTGATGATCCCCGACTTTCGGGCCGTCCAGCCTCGCGGTTGGACAAACCGCGAAAGTTGGAGTAAGTTAGCAGGGTTGCCTCGGAGAGAGGCGAGTCCGGAAGCTCCCGGATCGGGCGGTTTGACAAGGATCGTCCGGATCGGGTAAGATACGGTAGTGGAATGTGCGCCATGAGCGCTAGGGTCTCCCAAGGATTCTGGCGGGCATGTACGCGTCCGTTTCTTGAGAACTCAACAGTGTGTTAAAAGCCAGTGCATGAGATACACATGCATGACCCCGTCATGATTGACGGTTATTGCTTGGATTCACAATCCAGACGAGACATTGTTTGGAGAGTTTGATCCTGGCTCAGGACGAACGCTGGCGGCGTGCTTAACACATGCAAGTCGAGCGGAAAGGCCCTTCGGGGTACTCGAGCGGCGAACGGGTGAGTAACACGTGAGCAACCTGCCCCTGACTCTGGGATAAGCCCGGGAAACTGGGTCTAATACCGGATATGACCGCCCCTGGCATCGGGTGGTGGTGGAAAGTTTTTCGGTTGGGGATGGGCTCGCGGCCTATCAGCTTGTTGGTGGGGTAGTGGCCTACCAAGGCGACGACGGGTAGCCGGCCTGAGAGGGCGACCGGCCACACTGGGACTGAGACACGGCCCAGACTCCTACGGGAGGCAGCAGTGGGGAATATTGCGCAATGGGCGGAAGCCTGACGCAGCGACGCCGCGTGGGGGATGACGGCCTTCGGGTTGTAAACCTCTTTCAGCAGGGACGAAGTTGACGTGTACCTGCAGAAGAAGCGCCGGCTAACTACGTGCCAGCAGCCGCGGTAATACGTAGGGCGCAAGCGTTGTCCGGAATTATTGGGCGTAAAGAGCTCGTAGGTGGCTGGTCGCGTCTGCCGTGAAAGCCCGCAGCTTAACTGCGGGTCTGCGGTGGATACGGGCCGGCTAGAGGTAGGTAGGGGCAAGTGGAATTCCTGGTGTAGCGGTGAAATGCGCAGATATCAGGAGGAACACCGGTGGCGAAGGCGGCTTGCTGGGCCTTACCTGACGCTGAGGAGCGAAAGCGTGGGGAGCGAACAGGATTAGATACCCTGGTAGTCCACGCTGTAAACGTTGGGCGCTAGGTGTGGGGGTCTTCCACGATCTCCGTGCCGGAGCTAACGCATTAAGCGCCCCGCCTGGGGAGTACGGCCGCAAGGCTAAAACTCAAAGGAATTGACGGGGGCCCGCACAAGCGGCGGAGCATGTTGCTTAATTCGACGCAACGCGAAGAACCTTACCAAGGTTTGACATCACCCGGAAAGCTCCAGAGATGGGGCCCTCTTCGGACTGGGTGACAGGTGGTGCATGGCTGTCGTCAGCTCGTGTCGTGAGATGTTGGGTTAAGTCCCGCAACGAGCGCAACCCTTGCTCCATGTTGCCAGCACGCCCTTCGGGGTGGTGGGGACTCATGGGGGACTGCCGGGGTCAACTCGGAGGAAGGTGGGGATGACGTCAAGTCATCATGCCCCTTATGTCTTGGGCTGCAAACATGCTACAATGGCCGGTACAGAGGGTTGCGATACCGTGAGGTGGAGCGAATCCCTAAAAGCCGGTCTCAGTTCGGATTGGGGTCTGCAACTCGACCCCATGAAGTCGGAGTCGCTAGTAATCGCAGATCAGCAATGCTGCGGTGAATACGTTCCCGGGCCTTGTACACACCGCCCGTCACGTCACGAAAGTCGGCAACACCCGAAGCCCGTGGCCCAACCCGTAAGGGGGGGAGCGGTCGAAGGTGGGGCTGGCGATTGGGACGAAGTCGTAACAAGGTAGCCGTACCGGAAGGTGCGGCTGGATCACCTCCTTTCTAAGGAGCACACTCACCTTGCATCACCGTTCGTGTGGTGGGGTGACAGCTCACTAGTGGAGCACTGGCTAGTCAGTCGGACCGGGTTGCCGGGCCGCTAGTACCGCCCGTGAGGGAGTGGGAACGTGGTTGCGGGGTTTTGGTTCGGGTCTGAACACACTGTTGGGTCCTGAAGGAACGGGCATGCGTGCCTGGTTCTTCTTGGATGACAGGGCCGCTGAAGCAGCTTTTCGGAGTTGTGGATGCGGTTGCTGTTTGTTGTTTGAGATTTGCATAGTGGACGCGAGCATCTTTGTGGCCAAGTTTTTTAGGGCACACGGTGGATGCCTTGGCATCAGGAGCCGATGAAGGACGTGGGAGGCTGCGTTAAGCCTCGGGGAGTCGCCAACCAGACGCTGATCCGGGGATGTCCGAATGGGGAAACCTAGCACCAGTCATGTGGTGTTGCCTCCGCTTGAATGTATAGGGCGGTTGGTGGTAACGCGGGGAAGTGAAACATCTCAGTACCCGTAGGAAGAGAAAACAATATGTGATTCCGTGAGTAGTGGTGAGCGAAAGCGGATGAGGCTAAACCGGGCGTGTGTGATAGCCGGCAGGCGTTGCATGTCCGGGGTCGTGGGACCTTCTTGAGGTAGCTGCCGCTGTCTCGGAGAGTGATAAATCCATCTGATAGTTGAAGCCTCTGGGAAGGGGCGCCGTAGACCGTGAGAGCCGGGTAGGCGAAATTGGATGGACTCTCGGAGGGGATCCCAAGTAGCACGGGGCTCGAGAAATCCTGTGTGAATCTGCCAGGACCACCTGGTAAGCCTAAATACTCCCTGATGACCGATAGTGCACGAGTACCGTGAGGGAAAGGTGAAAAGTGCCCCGGTGAGGGGTCGTGAAATAGTACCTGAAACCGTGTGCCTACAAGCCGTAGGAGCTTACAGCAGCTTGCTGTTGTGTGATGTGACTGCGTGCCTTTTGAAGAATGAGCCTGCGAGTTATGGTGTGTGGCGAGGTTAACCCGTGTGGGGGAGCCGTAGCGAAAGCGAGTCTGAATAGGGCGTTTGAGTCGCATGCTGTAGACCCGAAGCGGAGTGATCTACGCATGGGCAGGTTGAAGCTCAGGTAAGACTGGGTGGAGGACCGAACCCACCAGGGTTGAAAACCTGGGGGATGATCTGTGTGTAGGGGTGAAAGGCCAATCAAACTCCGTGATAGCTGGTTCTCCCCGAAATGCATTTAGGTGCAGCGTCGCGTGTTTCTTGCCGGAGGTAGAGCACTGGATGGCTAATGGGCCCGACAAGGTTACTGACGTCAGCCAAACTCCGAATGCCGGTAAGTGAGAGCGTGGCAGTGAGACTGCGGGCGATAAGGTTCGTAGTCGAGAGGGAAACAGCCCAGATCACCGACTAAGGCCCCTAAGCGTGTGCTAAGTGGGAAAGGATGTGGAGTCGCAGAGACAACCAGGAGGTTGGCTTAGAAGCAGCCACCCTTGAAAGAGTGCGTAATAGCTCACTGGTCAAGTGATTCTGCGCCGACAATGTAGCGGGGCTCAAGTACACCGCCGAAGTCGTGGCACTGACAGCTATGAGCTGTTGGTGGGTAGGGGAGCGTCGTGCAGCTGGTGAAGCAGCAGAGTGATCTAGTTGTGGAAGCTGTGCGAGTGAGAATGCAGGCATGAGTAGCGAATCGAGGGTGAGAAACCCTCGCGCCGGATGACCAAGGGTTCCTGGGGCAGGCTAATCCGCCCAGGGTAAGTCGGGACCTAAGGCGAGGCCGACAGGCGTAGTCGATGGACAACGGGTTGATATTCCCGTACCCGCTTCAATGCGCCCATACTGAACCTCGTGATGCTAAGAGTCCTTAACTCGGGTTGTCCTTCGGGACGGCCGTCAGAGTGAACGCTCGAACCGATCGGGTAGTAGGTAAGCGATGGGGTGACGCAGGAAGGTAGTCCAGCCCAGGCGATGGTTGTCCTGGGGTAAGCATGTAGGGCGGAACGTAGGCAAATCCGCGTTCTTTATGCCTGAGATGTGATGCCGAGCCAATTGTGGCGAAGTGGATGATCCTATGCTGCCGAGAAAAGCCTCTAGTGAGTGTTGTGGCGGCCCGTACCCTAAACCGACTCAGGTGGTCAGGTAGAGAATACCAAGGCGATCGGGTGAACTGTGGTTAAGGAACTCGGCAAATTGCCCCCGTAACTTCGGGAGAAGGGGGACCTCTGCTGGTGATGAGTTTTGCACTCGGAGCTGGTGGGGGTCGCAGTGGCCAGGGGGAAGCGACTGTTTACTAAAAACACAGGTCCGTGCGAAGTCGTAAGACGATGTATACGGACTGACGCCTGCCCGGTGCCGGAACGTTAAGGGGACCGCTTAGTGTGAGTGATCACGCGAAGGTGAGAACTTAAGCGCCGGTAAACGGCGGTGGTAACTATAACCATCCTAAGGTAGCGAAATTCCTTGTCGGGTAAGTTCCGACCTGCACGAATGGCGTAACGACTTCCCCGCTGTCTCAACCGCAGACCCGGTGAAATTGCAGTACGAGTAAAGATGCTCGTTTCGCGCAGCAGGACGGAAAGACCCCGGGACCTTCACTACAGCTTGACATTGGTGTTTGGAACGGCTTGTGTAGGATAGGTGGGAGACTGGGAAGCTCGGACGCTAGTTCGGGTGGAGTCATTGGTGAAATACCACTCTGGTCGTTTTGGATGTCTAACTCTGGTCCGTGATCCGGATCGGGGACAGTGTCTGGTGGGTAGTTTAACTGGGGCGGTTGCCTCCCAAAGAGTAACGGAGGCGCCCAAAGGTTCCCTCAGCCTGGTTGGCAATCAGGTGTTGAGTGTAAGTGCACAAGGGAGCTTGACTGTGAGACTGACGGGTCGAGCAGGAGCGAAAGCTGGGACTAGTGATCCGGCATCGGCGTGTGGAAGCGGTGTCGCTCAACGGCTAAAAGGTACCCCGGGGATAACAGGCTGATCTTCCCCAAGAGTCCATATCGACGGGATGGTTTGGCACCTCGATGTCGGCTCGTCGCATCCTGGGGCTGGAGTAGGTCCCAAGGGTTGGGCTGTTCGCCCATTAAAGCGGTACGCGAGCTGGGTTTAGAACGTCGCGAGACAGTTCGGTCCCTATCCGCTGCGCGCGCAGGAGACTTGAAAGGGGCTGTCCCTAGTACGAGAGGACCGGGACGGACGAACCTCTGGTGTGCCAGTTGTACCGCCAGGTGCACGGCTGGTTGGCTACGTTCGGGAGGGATAACCGCTGAAAGCATCTAAGCGGGAAGCTTGCCTTGAGATGAGGTCTCCCACCACGAGAGTGGGTAAGGCTCCCGGTAGACGACCGGGTTGATAGGCCGGAGGTGGAAGCACGGTAACGTGTGGAGCTGACCGGTACTAATAGGCCGAGGACTTGACCACAAAGCAGACTTTTCGAGTCGTTCTTGCTCGCGTCCACTAGGCAATTCTGAGACAGCAAACAGTTGCTGCTCGAGGGGTTGCGGCGGTTATGGCGGGAAGGAAACACCCGGTTACATTCCGAACCCGGAAGTTAAGCTTCCCAGCGCCGATGGTACTGCACTCGGGAGGGTGTGGGAGAGTAGGTCACCGCCGCACAATATTTAACAAGGAGGGCCACCCGGAAGGGTGGCCCTTTTTGCGTTCCCGGTCAGTCCTCAGCCCGTACGAGTTCGAAGAGCCCGGACTTCGGTGGCTTCATCTCTCGAAGCTTCGTGTAGGCGCCGGTGCGGGTGTCGACCCGGAACAGGATCTCGTGGTGCTGTTCGCCCGTACCGCATCTCACGAGCACGTCCGAGGCGCTCAGCCATCGATTCGAGTGGCAGCCGGCGGCCCTGTCCCGCAGCGGTAGGGAGAGATGCACGTCGTGGAGGACCTTGCCGGTCGCGGTGCCGATGGTGACCAGCCGGGCCGGGCGGATGTCGGCGCCGCCCGCGGGGAAGTTCCTGGACACGACCTGCGTGGCCTGGCCCTTCCCATCGGGCGTCAGGACACCGGAGGCCTGGGCGACACGTAGCCTGCGGGGCAGCGGAGTCTTGGTGGTGCCTGACGGGTCCGTCACGGAGAACGACCTCTCGTCCTCGACCATCAACCGCTTGCCCGCCATGTCGAGGCGGAGCAGGGTCGCATCTCGCGGCAACCGCCAGATCGTCCGCCCGTCGGCCACCTGCGCGATGAAGGGGGCCGGCATCGAGTTCTCCTCATCTTCTCCGTCGTCGGCCTCGAACTCGACATCCAGCCACCGCCCGTTGCCGAGCAGCGTCGGTGAGACACTGAGATGCGCGGGCACGTTCTCGAGAATGGGACGTACGGTGCCGTTGACGAGATCGCGGACGACGATGCGATGGTCGCTCGTCCTCTCGTACGCGATGAGGCGGCCGTCGGCACTCAGGTCGACGGGGTTGCCGCCATCGGCGTCGGTGAGCTCCCAGGTCCTTCCTTCACGGGTCACGATCCGCCAATTGGCGCACTCCTCCTGCGGGCCTTCGGTGGCCGCGCTCTGGCAGAGGTACGCGTACGCGGCCGGTCCTTGAAAGAACGGCTCCGGACCGGCGGACTGCGCTGTGGCAGCCGGGTTCCGTGGGATCAGGGCGGTCAGCAGCATCGTGAGGGCCCCCGCCGTCACGGTGGCGATCGCAATCGGTCTTTTCATGTCATCCTCCCCACGGAGTTGGACGCGACGGAGACCTGCGATGTTCGAGGACGCCCGGGGCGGGAGCGCTTCGGGCAGTCAGTAGGGTTGAGGGGTGGATTATCGTGCGGTCGAACGCGCAATCATGGAGCGCGGCGTCGAGTGGGATTTCGAGCCGACGCTCGACAGGATCGCGGCCCTTCTTGACCTGCTCGGCTCGCCGCAGCGGGCGTACCCGGTCATACACATCGCCGGCACCAACGGCAAGACGAGCACGGCGCGGCTCACCGAGGCGCTGCTCAGGGAGCGCAATCTGAGGGTGGGGCGGTTCACCAGCCCCCATCTCGTGTCGATGCGCGAGCGGATCACCGTGGACGGGGAGCCGCTGAGCGAGGAGCGGTTCGCAGAGGTCTTCGAAGAGATCATGCCCTACGTCGAGCTGACCGACAGCCAGGGGCACCGGCGCATCCAGTTCTTCGAGTTGCTGACCGCCATGGCGTTCGCCGCGTACGCCGACACGCCCGTCGACGTCGCCGTGATCGAGGCGGGCATGGGCGGCTCCTGGGACGCGACGAACGTGGCCGACGGCACCGTGTCCGTGATCACGCCCATCTCGCTGGACCACATGGACCGGCTCGGGCCCGACATCCCCAGCATCGCCTCCGAGAAGGCCGGGATCATCAAGCCCGGCGCGACCGCCGTGCTCGCGCAGCAGGAGCTGGCCGCGGCGGAGGTGCTGATGCGGCGGGCCGCGGACGTCGGGGCCGTCGTGGCCCGTGAGGGCCTCGAGTTCGGCGTGCTCAGCCGCGAGGTGGCGATCGGCGGGCAGCTGCTCACCCTGCGCGGGCTCAAGGGCGTCTACGACGAGGTCTACCTGCCGCTCTACGGCGCGCATCAGGCGAGCAACGCCGTCTGCGCGCTGGCCGCCGTCGAGGCGTTGACCGGCGGCGACGACCCGCTCGACGTCGATCTCGTACGTCAGGCGTTCGCGCAGGCGTCCTCGCCAGGGCGCATGGAGGTCGTGCGCCGCACGCCGACGGTCGTGATCGACGCGGCGCACAACCCGGGCGGCATGCAGGCGACCCTGGAAGGGCTGCACGAGGCGTTCGACTTCGCCAAGGTCATCGGCGTCGTCGCGGCCATGCGCGACAAGGACGTCGACGCGCTGCTCGAGCTGCTGGAGCCCGTGCTCGACGAGATCGTCGTGACCCGTAACTCCTCGCCCAGGTCGATGTCGCCCGAGGAGCTGGCGTCGCTGGCCGAGCCGCTGTTCGGCGAGGAGCGCGTACAGATCGTGGACCGGCTCGACGACGCCATCGACAGGGCCATCGGCATCGCCGACTCCGAGGGAGAGTTCAGCGGTACGGGCGTGCTCATCACCGGGTCCGTCGTCACGGCGGGCGACGCGCGGCAGCTGCTGAAAGCGGATGGTTCGCGATGAATTTCCAGGTCACTCCAGGTATGCGCCGATTGGGCGCGAGCGTGCTCGGCATGGAGGCCATCGTGGCCGGGCTGATCACGCCTGTGGCGATCACCGTGGGCGGCGTCGCGCCGGGGCTGGCCGTGACCGCCGGCATCGGCCTCGCCGTGCTGTGCGTGGTCGCGGCGGGCCTGCTCAAGAGGCCCTTCGGCTACGTTCTCGGCAGCGTCGTACAGGTGCTGGCGATCTCCACGGGATTCCTCGTTCCGACCATGTTCTTCCTCGGCGCGATCTTCACGGCGCTGTGGATTACGGCGATTATCGTCGCTCGCCGTGTCGAGGGCGCTACTTCCCGCTAAAGTCGGCGCATGACCGTCCCCCCGATCCAGCGGTCGGCCGGCCTCAGGTCGCCATGGCTGCTCGACGTGACGCTCGGGCTGCTCGTGGTGGCCGCGCTGCCGTTGGCCATCGTCACCATTCCCAATACGCTCTCCGTCGTCGCCAAGCTGCTGCCGGGCGGCGTCGACCAGGTCGGCCTGATGCGCACGCACGGGCTCGCCCTGCCCGCGCTGATGCTGACCGTGCCGCTGGCGGCCGTTGCGCTGCGGCGGGCGCCCGTGCTCCACGTGCTGCTCGGCGGGCTGCTGCTGGTGGCCCTGTCGGACGCCGCCGGTGGTTTCGCGGGCTCGGAGCTCATGGTCGGGGCGGTGCGGGTGCTGCGCGGCGTGGGCGCGGGAATGGTCGTCCCGGCAACGCTGGCCGCGGTCTGGACCCGCGGACCGATGCTGCGGGCGCTGTGGGTGGGCGTGTTCAGCCTGAGCCTGCTCGCAGCCCAGGCGCTGGCGCTCTGGCCGCTCGACCAGGCGAGCAGCTGGAGGGTCACCCTGCAGCCGTACCCGATGCTGACGGGGGTCGCCCTGGCGCTGGCCGGTGCGTACGTGATCGTCTGGATACTGCTCGGGCGGCCTGACGGGCCGGGGCTCGACGACGGGGAGCGGAGCCGGTTGCTGCTGGCCGTCGTGCCCGCGGCGGGCATCGCGGCCTTGGGGATCGCCACCGCGACCGAGGAGTGGCGGGCCGTACCGGTGATGCTGCTGGCGGCGCTGGCGGTCGCGGCGCTGCTGGCGCTGGCCTCGATCGGCACGGCGGAGAGCCGCACGCTGTCGTACTCCATGGTGGCGGTGGGCGTCGTGCTGCTGCCCAGCGCGGCCCAGGTGACGATGGTGGAGATGGGCGGGCTCGGCGGTCCCGGGCTGAAGGGGCTCTGGGTTCCTTACGGTGTGGCTGGGGTGCTCGCGGTGGCCGCGTCCGTGGCGGTGCGGCGGCTCGCACGGCCATCGGGCCGGTGGTCGGCGCCTCTGGGGCTGCTGGCCATGGTCGTCGGGCTGTGCTCCGTGCGGCTCATGGTGCCGTCCGCCTCCGGGC
The DNA here is from genome assembly GCF_039535785.1 of Nonomuraea helvata. Classification (NCBI taxonomy): domain Bacteria; kingdom Bacillati; phylum Actinomycetota; class Actinomycetes; order Streptosporangiales; family Streptosporangiaceae; genus Nonomuraea; species Nonomuraea helvata. Next base: position 291,357 of record NZ_BAAAXV010000005.1, on the reverse strand, counting down.
TGGTGCTCGTCGTCCCGTTCTCGCTGCTCGCTGTGGGAGCGGCGGTGGCGCTGACGTCGGCGCTGCAGGAAGTGGGTGTCGGGGCGGCCGTGTTCGGGCTGTCGCTCGGCCTCGCAGGCGTGCTGGCGGGATTCCTGCTCGGCACGGGCGTGCAGATGTCGATGCTGAACGGGGTCTCCTCGGCCCAGGAGCTGGTCGACAGCTTCGTCGGTGCTCTGCATTCCTGGGCTCTGGTCGGTGGGTTCCTCGTGGTCGTGGTCATCGTGCTGGCCGCGGTGACGGCTCGGCGGAGTGCGAAGAACGTGTCTCAGGTTCCGTGCGCCGGTCCTGGTACGCCCGTCGTCGCGGAGACCGATGACGACGATCCGCCTGCTGCGGAGGGGGCGGCCTCCGTGCCGTCTGCCGGCGCCTTCGGCCAGGCGGAGCCGGAGGGGGACGGCGAGGCCGGTCCGCTGCCCGCCGTGCCGCCGCAGGGCCATTCGCCGGAGGACACCGCCTCCTCTTAGCCGGCTTGGGGCTGTCCGCCCGACTGCGCCGCCTCCTCGCGAGCCGTTCGGCGAAACAGGGTGGCCTGCGCGGGACGGTAAGCTGGGCCGCAAGCCACGGCGACGCGTGGGCCCGTCCCTCGCGGAGCATCCGCGGCCGGGCCGGGAGCCCGTGGCCGCGACCCTCACTCTGTTCGAAGGAGAACTCCAAGTGTCCGAGCGCACTCTTGTCCTGATCAAGCCTGACGGGGTAAAGCGCGGCCTCATCGGTGACGTGATCGCGCGCGTGGAGCGCAAGGGCCTCAAGGTCGTGGCGATGGACCTGCGCACCCTCGACGCCGACACCGCCAAGGCGCACTACGCCGAGCACTCCGAGCGGCCGTTCTTCGGCGAGCTCGTCGAGTTCATCACCTCCGGGCCGCTCGTCGCCCTGGTGCTCGAGGGCCCGCGCGCCGTCGAGGCGTTCCGCGCGCTGGCCGGCGCCACCGACCCGGTCAAGTCGGCGCCCGGCACGATCCGCGGCGACCACGCGCTCGAGATCGGCGAGAACGTCGTTCACGGCTCCGACTCGCCGGAGTCGGCCGCCAGGGAGATCAAGATCTTCTTCCCCGACCGCTTCTAGGCGATCCCGGTTCGCACCGTCGCGCCCGCGCAGCTTCCCGCTGCGTGGGCGCGCGTTTTTGTCAGTGGCCCGCCGTATGTTGGCGGGAGCTTGGCGTGCGGGGCGCCGATTCGTGGAGAAAGCTGTGTCACGGTTTTGTCGGCTGTTCTCTCTATGGTTGGCAGAGTCAGCACGTGAAGTGGGAAGTACATGATCGTGGGCGTGGGCGTTTTGGATCGTTCCAGCAGCTGATCGGGTGTTGTGGTGCAATCCGGGCAAAATTGCGGTTGAGGTAGCGGCTGGAGATTTTTGTGGGGCGCGAGGGCTCATTGCGCCCCTCGGTGGGTACGTCACGTTACGATTCGAATTCGATCCGTAGTCATTCGCGAACGACGTTACGGAGGGCTCCGTTCCCCATGGGCAGCAAGCTCGCGTTTCTCGGCCGTGATATGGCGGTCGACCTGGGCACCGCCAACACGTTGGTCTACGTGCGCGGCCGGGGCATCGTCCTCAACGAGCCGTCAGTCGTAGCGATCAACACCGCCACCGGCAAGATCGTCGCCGTTGGCATCGAAGCCAAGCGGATGATCGGTCGTACGCCCGGCAACATCGTCGCCGTCCGGCCGCTCAAGGACGGCGTGATCGCCGACTTCGACGTCACCGAGCGAATGCTGCGATATTTCATTCAACGGGTGCACCGACGCCGGCACCTCGCCAAGCCGCGCATCATCATCGCCGTGCCGAGCGGGATCACCAGCGTCGAGCAGCGCGCGGTCAAGGAGGCCGGATACCAGGCGGGCGCCAGGAAGGTCTACATCGTCGAGGAGCCCATGGCGGCCGCCATCGGGGCCGGTCTGCCGGTGCACGAGCCGACCGGAAACATGGTGGTCGACATCGGCGGGGGCACCACCGAGGTGGCGATCATCTCGATGGGCGGCGTGGTCACCAGCCAGTCGATCAGGATCGGCGGCGACGAGCTCGACCAGGCGGTGATCTCGTTCGCGAAGAAGGAGTTCTCGCTGATGCTCGGCGAGCGCACCGCCGAGGAGATCAAGATCGCCATCGGCTCGGCCTCCCCGGACGGGGAGGAGTCGCACGCGGAGATCCGCGGGCGTGACCTGGTCAGCGGGTTGCCCAAGACCATCGTCGTGTCGAGCGGGGAGATCAGGAAGGCCATCGAGGAGCCGGTCAACGCGATCGTCGACGCCGTCAAGACCACGCTCGACAAGTGCCCGCCCGAGCTGTCCGGCGACATCATGGACCGCGGCATAGCGCTCACCGGCGGCGGCGCCCTGCTCAAAGGGCTGGACGAGCGGGTCAAGGCCGAGACGGGCATGCCCGTCCACCTCGTCGAGAACGCTCTCGACTCGGTGGCCATCGGTTCCGGCAAGTGCGCCGAGGAGTTCGAGGCGCTCCAGCAGGTCTTGGTGCCGGAGTCGCGACACTGATGAGGGACTCGCGCCGTGCCCGGCTGATCCTCGGAGGGCTGCTGATGGCGGCCCTGGTCATCCTGACCGTCGACCACCGTGCCGGGGACAGCTCGCCGCTGAGGCCGCTGCGTTCGGCTGCGGCCTATGTGTTCGGCACGGCGGAGCAGTTCGGCGGAGGGCTGGTGCGGCCCGTCGGAGGGTTCGTGGGCGCTGTCGTGAGCGCGCCGAGCGCCCAGGAGCGCATCGACGCGCTCAAGGCGGAGAACGCCCGGTTGCGCAACGAACTGGTGGCAGGAAAGCTCGACGCGACCCGCTCCAAGGAGCTCAAACAGCTGCTCGGGCTGACGGGGACGGCTGGATTCAAGGTGGTGCCGGCCAACGTGGTCGCCAGGCGCGGCCTGCCCGGCTTTGAGGACGCCGTCCAGATCGACGCGGGCGCGAGCGACGGGATCCGGTCCGAGATGACCGTGCTCAATGGCGACGGGCTGGTCGGGCGCGTCATCCGTACGTCCCCGCACACCTCGACGGTCGTGCTGCTCAGCGACCCCGCCTCGGCCGCCGGGGCGCGGCTGGAGGGCGGCAAGGAGATCGGGGTGGTGCACGGGGTGGGGGAGCACGGGCGGCTTGTCCAGTTCCGGCTCCTCGACTCCACGGCGCCGCTGACCCGGGGGGCGCGGATCGTCAGCTTCGGTTCGCAGAACGGCAGCCCGTACATGCCCGGAGTGCCGATCGGGGTGATCGAACGGGTGGAGCTGACGCCGGGGGAGCTGACGCGCATCGCGTACGCCCGGCCGTTTGCGGACCTGACGGCGCTCGACGTGGTCGGTGTGGTGGTGGAGGCGCCCCAGCGGACCCCACGTGACGTGGTGCAGCCGACCAAGAAGGAGGGATCGCGGTGATCGGGAGGCGGTCTGGCTCCTGGCCCTTGCCCCCGAAGGGGTGGGGTGGCGGCTGCTGGAGCTGTGGCGGCTGTGTGGGCGCTTGTGGGGAGCATGTGGAGCGTTCCATCTGGCCGGCTTCTGCCGCGTGCGTGAGAGGGGTTGTGGCGGCGTCTGGAGCGGACTCGACGGCTGCGCCCGGCGGTGGGCGGTCGGCGGTGCGGGCCGGGCGCGGTGTCGGTCGGTCGGCGGTGCCGGTGGTCAGGTCTGGTGTCGGGCGGGTGTCGGTGTCGGTGCCGGTGCCCACGTCCGGGGCTGGGCGGGCGTCGGTGCGGGTGGCCGGGTGTCGGATGGTGAGGAGTTCCCGGGAGGGGGCGCGGTGATCGGCGGGTTGTCCGTGTTGCTGGCCTTGCTTGCGCAGGTCATGCTGGTCAACCGGGTGTCCCTGCCGGGCGGGGGCGCTCCCGATCTGGTGCTGCTGGCGGTGATCGGCGCGGCCATGGGGCGGGGTGCGCCGTACGGGGCGGTGCTCGGGTTCTGTGCCGGGCTGCTCGCCGACGTCATGCCGCCCACCGCTCATCTCTTGGGGCAGTACGCGTTCGTGCTGGCCGTCGTCGGCTATGTCGCCGGGCGGGGCGCGGGCGGGCCGGTGACGACGGTGGTGCTGTGCGTGCTGATGGCGCCGTTGCTGGCGGCGTTCGTGGTCGAGCTTCTCTCCGATCCCCGGATGACACTGTCGATGCTGACCGGCCAGGTGCCTGTCACCGTCGTCTACACGCTGCTCGTTTCTCCCCTAGTGATCTGGCTGACCACGCGGGGCAGGGAGGCGAGGTTCTCGACATGATCAGGATGCGGGCCAGGCTGCTGGCGTTGCACGTGCTCGTGGTGATGATGCTCGTCGTGCTGGCCGTGCGGTTGTGGCAGGTGCAGGTCGTACGCGGGCGCGAGTTCGTGACGCGGGCGACGGAGACCAGGACGCGGGCCGTGATCGTGCCGGCGGTGCGCGGGCAGATCCTCGACTCACATGGGCGGCCGCTGGTACGCAACAGGACCGCGCTGGTCGTGTCCGTGGACAGGACCAGGCTGACCAGGATGCCCGACGGCGGTCTCTCGGTGCTGCGCAAGTTGTCGGCCGTGCTCGGCAGGCCGGTCAAGGACCTGCAGCAGCGCATCACGCCGTGCGGGCCCGGGGTGTCCAAGCCGTGCTGGACGGGATCGCCGTACCAACCTGTCCCACTGGACGAGAAGGTGGACACCCGGGAGGCGCTGCAGATCCTCGAGCGGCAGGAGGAGTTTCCCGGGGTGACGGCGGAGATCCACTCCGTCAGGCAGTACCCCGGCGGACGGGCCGGGGCGCAGATGCTCGGCTACCTGCAGCCGGTCACCGAGGCGGAGCTGGAGAAGCGGGAGGGCCTGAAGGCCAGCTTCTCCGGGGTGGACCTGGCCGGGCGGGACGGGCTCGAGTACGTCTACGACGACGCGCTGCGTGGCAAGTCGGGGCTGCGCAGGGTCCAGGTCGACAGGATGGGCAAGGCGCTCGGGGTCGAGGAGCAGATCACGCCGATCCCCGGCGACCATCTGGTGACCAGCATCGACTCGCGGGTGCAGGGCGTGGTGGAGAAGGCGCTGGCCAGGGCGATGAAGTCGGCGCCGGGGGCCGACGGCGGCGCGGGGGTGGTGCTCGACGCGCGTACCGGACGGGTGGTGGCGCTGGCCAGCGCGCCCGGGTACGACCCGGCGATCTGGGCGGGCGGGATCTCCACGCGCGGATACCAGTGGCTGCTGTCGGACAAGTCCGGCAACCCGCTCGTGTCGCGGGCGATCAACGGCCAGTTCGCGCCCGGCTCGACGTTCAAGATCTCGTCGGTGTCGGCGATGCTGCGGTCCGGATACCCGCTGAACGGCACCTACGACTGCCCCGGCTCCTACATGGTGGGCGACCGCGCCTTCAACAACTTCCACGGCATCGGGCTGGGCTCGATGAACCTGCACACCGCGCTGGTCAAGTCGTGCGACACGATCTTCTACCGGGCCGCGTACGAGCAGTACCTCAAGGACGGCGGGCGCAATCCGAAGAAGGACACGAAGGAGGTGTTCGCCAACACCGCCAGGGCGTTCGGGTTCGGCAGCCCGACCGGGGTGGACCTGCCCGGCGAGTCCTCAGGGCGCATCCCCGACCGGGCGTGGAAGAAGGACCTGTGGAACCGGACCAACGCCGTGACCTGCGAGCGGTCCCGCAAGGGATATCCGGAGGTCAAGGACCGGGCGCGGGCCGACTTCCTCAAGCGGCTGGCGCTGGAGAACTGCACCGAGGGGTTCCTGCTCCGGCCGGGTGACTCGGCCAACTTCGCCATCGGCCAGGGCGACGTGCTGGTGACGCCGATGCAGCTCGCCCGGGCGTACATGGCGCTGGTGAGCGACGGGAAGCTGCGCAGCCCGCGTATCGGCTGGGCGCAGGTGCGGCCCGACGGCACGGTGGTCAAGACCATCCCCGTGCCGGTGGTGGGCAAGCTGCCGATCTCCGACAAAGAGCGCCTGTACATCAAGAACGCGCTGAGCGACGTTCCCTCCGACGGCACCGCCGCGGGGGCCTTCGCGGGTTTCCCCATGAACAAGATCCGCATCGGTGGCAAGACCGGTACCGCGGAGGTGTGGGGCAAGAAGGACACCTCGTGGTTCGCGTCGTTCGCGCCGACCAACAACCCGCAGTACGTGGTCGTGGTCATGGTCTCGCAGGGTGGGATGGGCGCGGAGACGGCGGCGCCCGCGGTGCGGGAGATCTATGAGGGGATCTACGGCATCAAGCGGCCCCCGGCCGTGCCCGGCGGGAAGCTCACGACGAGGCTGCCCCGGTTCTCGCCCGACGGAACGGTGGCCGGAGGATGAGCGCCCGGGGGACGGGTGCCCAGAAGGCGAGCGTCCGGGGGACGGGTACTCAGGAGGCGAGCGTCCGGGGGACGGGTACTCAGGAGGCGAGCGTCCGGGGGACGGGTACTCAGGAGGCGTGTGCCCAGGGAGTGAACGCTGTGGCGGGCCGTGGCGGGCGCTCTGGTGCCGGTGGGCGCGGCGATGGCCGGTGGATGGCCGGTCGTGGGGTCGTGCGGCGGTTGGCCGGTCGTGGGGTCGTGCGGTGGGTGGTCGGCTGCGCGGCCGGGTGGGTGGTCGGGTGCGCGGTCGGCTGGCTGGTCGACCGCGCGGCTGGTGAGACGGGGGGTCGGAGATGATCGACCGTGCGGCGGCCATCCGGCGGCCCTCGCTGCTGCGGCGGGTGACCGCCGAGAACTCGACGGTGCGCAGGCTCGACGGGCTGATGCTGGTCGCGGTGGCCGGGCTGTGCGTGATCGGGACGCTGCTCGTGTGGTCCTCCACCAGGACCTGGGCGCCGGGATCCACGGGCCTGGTCAAGAAGCACGTGTTCAACGAGGTCATCGGGGTGGTGCTGTGCGCCGTCGTGGCCATGGTCGATCATCGGGCCATGCGGGCGTACGCGCCCGTGGTGTACGTGGTGTCGCTCATAGGGCTGGGCCTGGTGATCACGCCGTTGGGCGCGACCATCAACGGCTCGCACTCGTGGATCCTGCTCGGCGGGGGATTCGCGGTGCAGCCGTCCGAGTTCGCCAAGGTCGGACTGCTGCTGGTCATCGCGATGCTGCTGGCCCAGCCCGGAGAGGGCAGCGATCGGCCGCGCGGGCTCGACGTGTGGCTGGCGCTCATCGCCGCCCTGGTCACGATGGGGCTGGTGATGCTCCAGCCCGACCTCGGGACGGCGCTGGTGCTGGCGGTGATCACGGCCGCCGGGCTCATCGTCGCGGGCGTGCGCAAGCGGTGGATCGCGGCGTTGGCGATGCTGGGGGTGGCCGGGGTGTTCTCGGTGTTCTACTTCCAGTTGCTCGAACCGTATCAGGTGGCGCGGTTCACGGCGTTCGTCGATCCGAGCGTCGACCCGCGCGGCGTCGGCTACAACAGCACGCAGTCGATCATCGCCATCGGCTCCGGGCAGTTGCTGGGCAAGGGTCTGCTCGGGGGCGGGCAGACGACCGGCAGGTTCGTGCCCGAGCAGCACACCGACTTCATCTTCACCGTGGCGGGGGAGGAGTTCGGGTTCCTCGGGTCCGTGACGGTCGTCCTGCTGCTCGGGGTGGTGCTGATACGCGGGCTGAAGATCGCCAGGCAGTGCGATGACAGGTTCGGAACGCTGGTCGCGGGGATGATCGTGTGCTGGTTCGCGTTCCAGACGTTCGTCAATGTGGGGATGACGATCGGGATCATGCCCATCACGGGGCTTCCGTTGCCGTTCGTCTCGTACGGCGGCACCGCCACATTTGCGAATCTCATTGCGATCGGGCTTCTGCAGGCCATCAGAGTGCGAAGACAGTCGTTCAATTGAGACATGTTCTCGGCGCGGCCCGGCCCCGCCACCGTCTGACCGGACCTGCCACCGTCTGACCGCCGCTACGCTGGACGGTATGCCTGTCGAGTCGATTTTCCCCCGCCTGGAAGCGCTGCTGCCCAAGGTGCAGAAGCCCATCCAGTACGTCGGAGGTGAGCTCAACTCGACCGTGAAGGACTGGGACTCCGCCGACGTGCGGTGGGCGCTGATGTACCCGGACGCCTACGAGGTCGGGCTGCCCAACCAGGGTGTGGCGATCCTCTACGAGATCCTCAACGAGCTGCCCCGCACGCTGGCCGAGCGCACCTACGCGGTCTGGCCGGATCTCGAGGCGCTCATGCGGGCCGAGGGCGTCCCGCAGTTCACCGTCGACGCGCACCGGCCGGTGCGCGCCTTCGACGTGCTCGGGCTGTCGTTCTCGACCGAGCTCGGCTACACCAACATGCTGACCGCCCTCGACCTGGCGGGCATTCCGCTGCTCGCCAGGGAGCGGGGCGAGGACGACCCGATCGTGCTCGCCGGCGGCCACGCGGCCTTCAACCCCGAGCCGATCGCCGACTTCCTCGACGCGGCCGTGCTCGGTGACGGCGAGCAGATCTCCATCGCGATCAGCGAGGTCATCCGCGAGTGGAAGGCCGAGGGCAGACCGGGCGGCCGCGACGAGCTGCTGATGCGGCTCGCCGAGTCCGGCGGGGTTTATGTCCCGAAGTTCTACGATGTCGACTACCACCCGGACGGCCGCATCAAGCGCGTCGCGCCCAACAGGCCCGAAGTGCCGTGGCGGGTGCACAAGCACACCGTGATGGACCTCGACGAGTGGCCGTACCCGAAGAAGCCACTGGTCCCGCTGGCCGAGACGGTGCACGAGCGGTTCAGCGTGGAGATCTTCCGCGGCTGCACCCGCGGCTGCAGGTTCTGCCAGGCCGGCATGATCACGCGTCCGGTGCGGGAGCGCTCGATCACCACGATCGGGGCCATGGTCGAGAACGGCATCAAGGAGTCCGGCTTCAACGAGGTCGGTCTGCTGTCGCTGTCGTCGGCCGACCACTCCGAGATCGGCGACGTCGCCAAGGGCCTGGCCGACCGCTACGAGGGCACCAACACCTCGCTGTCGCTCCCCTCGACCAGGGTCGACGCGTTCAACATCGACCTGGCCAACGAGTTCTCCAGGAACGGCAGGCGCTCGGGCCTGACGTTCGCGCCCGAGGGCGGCTCCGAGCGCATGCGCAAGGTGATCAACAAGATGGTCACCGAGGAAGACCTGATCCGCACCGTCACCACGGCCTATTCGCAGGGGTGGCGCCAGGTCAAGCTCTACTTCATGTGCGGGCTGCCCACCGAGATGGACGAGGACGTGCTCGGCATCGCCGACCTGGCCAAGAAGGTCATCAAGGCGGGCCGTGAGGCGACCGGCAGCCGCGACATCCGCTGCACGGTCTCCATCGGCGGCTTCGTGCCCAAGCCGCACACGCCGTTCCAGTGGGCGGGTCAGGCCGACCACGAGACCGTCGACCGGCGGCTCAAGGCGCTGCGTGAGGCGCTCAGAGGCGACAAGGAGTACGGCAGGGCCATCGGCTACCGCTACCACGACGGAAAGCCTTCGATCGTGGAGGGCCTGCTCTCGCGCGGCGACCGCCGGGTCGGCGCCGTGATCCGCGCCGTCTGGGAGGACGGCGGCAGGTTCGACGGCTGGAGCGAGCACTTCTCCTACGAGCGCTGGATGGCGGCGGCCGAGAAGGCCGGCGTCGACGTCGACTGGTACACCACGCGTGAGCGTGAGGAGAACGAAGTCCTGCCGTGGGATCACCTCGACGCCGGGCTCGATCGCGAATGGCTCTGGCAGGACTGGCAGGAGGCCGTTTCCGGCGGTGAGGTCGAAGACTGCCGCTGGACTCCTTGCTACGACTGCGGCGTCTGCCCGACGATGGGCACGGAAATTCAGATCGGCCCCACGGGGCGGAAACTCCTTCCCCTTACGGTGGTCTAGCGCGCTCAGTGGGCAGCCCGTGCCTCGGCGTACACGTACACGCGTCAGGGCGGCTTATCCTGAGACGAAGGAACTCTTACAAGGGAAGGACGACAAGCTCTGAAACCTGTTCCCGAAGGGCCTCCGCCCGCGCCCACGGTGCAGCGCCTTCGCGTGCGTTACGCCAAGCGCGGCCGCCTGCGCTTCACCAGCCACCGCGACATCTCGCGGGCCGTTGAGAGAGCGGTCCGCCGTGCCGGCATTCCGGTGGCCTACAGCGCTGGCTTCTCGCCCCACCCGAAGATCTCCTACGCGGGCGCGGCGCCGACCGGTGTCGCCAGCGAAGCCGAATACCTCGAGCTCGGCGTCACCAAGCCGTGCGACCCCGAACAGATCAGGCGGGGCCTTGACGGGTCGCTGCCGCCTGGGCTCGATGTGCTCGACGTTGTGGAGGCGGGTCCTGGGGCGTTGGCCGACCGCTTGGAGGTCTCCGAGTGGGAGGTGCGGCTGCCCGGTGCCGATCGCGAGCTCGCCGAGGTGGCGGTGGGGAAGTTTCTCGCGGAAGGTGCCGTGGAGGTCGAGCGCCTCACCAAGAAGGGTCCCCGCCGCTTCGACGCGCGGGAGGCCGTCCTGGGGCTGACGGTGTCCGAGGGAGCAGACAGAACCGCAGCTCAGGTGCTTGGAGGACCGTGTGTCATACTGCGCATGGTTGTTCGGCACATGACGCCTGCCGTTCGACCCGACGATGTGCTCACAGGGCTGCGCCTTGTGGCCGACTTCGCGCCGCCGGTTCCCCCCGAGGTGACCAGGCTGGCGCAGGGGCCGCTCGACGCCAGCACCGGTGCGCTTGCCGACCCGCTCGACCTGGACCGCGATACCACGCGCGGCGGCGAGGCGGGACCGGCGGGTGAGCACGTCGCCGGTTAAGGAAGCGCCCTGCGCGAGCGGGGCACGACCGCTGACAGGACTTGGCGTCGGCGCCTCCTCATCGGAGGTGCCGGCGGACAACGAGACACGAGGGCTCCTGCGCGGCGCGGCGACGCGCCCGGGAGCTGACGGGAGAGCGCCCGCATGCTCGAGAACGAGCCCAACGCCGGGGCCATTGGCCCTGACGGGGAGACAATTGAACAGCCCGAGGTGACCCCACGTCGCCGCTCCGCCAGCCGCCCCGCGGGTCCTCCGCCGGAGCTGCCCGAGGAGCCGGCCTCCGTTCCGGTCACCGTTGTCGCCGCACAGGCCGCGCCGTCCGTGGCGAATGTGCAGGCGATGCAGACGAACGCCGCGCAGCGCGCTGCCGGAGAGCCCGCACCCGAGATCCTGGCCGCCGCGGCGGCTGCTGACGAAGCCGGTGCGGTTCCCGCTGGTACGGCTTCCGCCGGTGTGGTGGATGTGGCGGGTACGGCGTCTACCGGTGCGGTGGATGCCGGGGTGCCTGCCGCGCCCGAGAGCCCGGTCGAGGCGGCCGTGGCGGAGGCGGCCGTGGCGGAGGCGGCCGCTGACGCGGTTGCCGAGAAGCCCAAGAGGGCCACGCGGACCCGGTCCACCGCCACGACGACGCGGCGCCGTACCACGACGAAGAAGGCCGAGGCGGAGGCCGCGGAGGCGCTCCCCGAGGGGGAGACGCCCACTGAGCCCGCCGAGCCGGTGAAGCGCCGCAGGACCCGCAAGAAGGCGGAGCCGGAAGAAGCCGTGACGCCCGCGACGGCGGTCGACGAGTCCGGCGCCGCGGAGGCGGCGGCCGGTGCCGATGAGAGCGCCGTTGGAGCTCCGGCCGGAGCCGGCCAGGGTGCTGCCGGAGCCGTGACCGTCGGCGAGGAAGCGCGCGCTGGTGTCGAGGATGACGACATCCTGGAGATCCTGCCCGAGGACGAGCCGCTCGACGACGAGCCCGCGGGCGAGGACCTCGACGAGGAATCCGTGCGCCCGAGCCTGCTCGCCGACCCGTTCGGGATGACCGCCCGCAGGCAGGACGAGCCCGGCACCATGTTCCAGCGGCCGGCGGCCATCTTCGCGCCGCTGTTCCAGGCGCCCGATCCCAGCCAGGCCAAGCCCGCCGTCACCCGGCGGCCGGAGCCGCAGCCCGCTCCCGAGCCCGAGGAGATCGAGGAAGTCGTCGACGAGTCGGCGACCGAGGACGAGGTCGACGTCGACGTCTCCGACGAGCAGGAGGAGGAAGGCACGGGCCGGCGCCGCAGGCGCAGGCGCGGTGGCCGGGGCCGCGGCAAGTCGCGTGAGCGTGACGAGGCCGACGAGGGCGATGAGCAGGAAGAGGACTCCGAGGAGGAGCCGGCCGAGGAGGGCGCCGCCCAGGACGAGGATGAAGGTTCCTCCTCGCGTCGCCGCCGTCGCCGTCGCCGCCGGGGTTCGGACACGGACACCGAGCCGGCCAGCGACGACCCGCCGAACACGGTGGTCCGCATCCGCGCGCCGCGCGCCGGCCGTACGGCCACGCTCGACACCGCCACCGACGGCGTGCAGAGCGTGCGTGGCTCCACCCGGCTGGAGGCCAAGAAGCAGCGCCGCCGCGAGGGGCGCGAGCTCGGGCGCAGGCGCCCGCCGATCATCACGGAGTCGGAGTTCCTGGCCCGCCGCGAGTCCGTCGACCGGATGATGGTGGTGCGCCGCCAGGGCGACCGTACGCAGATCGCGGTCCTCGAGGACGGCGTGCTCGTCGAGCACTACGTCAACCGCGAGGCCAGCCAGTCCTACGTCGGCAACGTCTACCTCGGCAAGGTCCAGAACGTGCTGCCCTCGATGGAGGCGGCGTTCGTGGACATCGGCAAGGGCAGGAACGCCGTCCTGTACGCCGGTGAGGTGAACTTCGACACCGCCGGGATGGAAGGCCAGCCCAAGCGCATCGAGTCGGCGCTGAAGTCGGGCCAGTCGGTGCTCGTGCAGGTCACGAAGGACCCGATCGGCCACAAGGGCGCCCGGCTCACGTCGCAGATCAGCCTGCCCGGCCGTTACCTGGTGTACGTCCCCGACGGGTCGATGACCGGCATCAGCCGCAAGCTGCCCGACAAGGAGCGCACGCGGCTCAAGAGCATCCTGAAGAAGGTCATGCCGGAGAACGCCGGCGTGATCGTGCGTACCGCCGCCGAGGGCGCATCCGAGGACGAGCTGGCCCGTGACGTGGCCCGGCTGTCCGCCCAGTGGGAGAACATCCAGAAGAAGGCCAAGTCGGCGAGCCCGCCCGAGCTGCTGTCCGCCGAGCCCGACCTGACGATCAGGGTCGTTCGTGACGTCTTCAACGAGGACTTCACCTCGCTGGTCGTGCAGGGCGACGACGCCTGGGACACGGTGGACGAGTACGTCAAGTACGTCGCGCCGCACCTGGGCGAGCGCCTGTCGAAGTGGGACGGCGGCCAGGGCGACGTGTTCGAGTCGTACCGGATCGACGAGCAGCTCGGCAAGGCGCTCGACCGCAAGGTCTGGCTGCCCAGCGGTGGCTCGCTGGTGATCGACCGTACGGAGGCCATGACCGTCGTCGACGTCAATACCGGCAAGTTCACCGGCCAGGGCGGCAACCTCGAGGAGACCGTCACCAGGAACAACCTGGAGGCGGCCGAGGAGATCGTGCGTCAGCTCAGGCTGCGTGACATCGGCGGCATCATCGTCATCGACTTCATCGACATGGTGCTGGAGTCCAACCGCGACCTCGTGCTGCGGCGGCTGCTGGAGTGCCTGGCCCGCGACAGGACCAAGCACCAGGTGGCCGAGGTGACCTCGCTGGGCCTGGTCCAGATGACGCGTAAGCGGGTCGGACAGGGGCTGCTGGAGGCCTTCTCGACGCCGTGCGAGTGCTGCAACGGCCGTGGCCTGCTCGTCTCCACGGAGCCGGTCGAGACCAAGCCGGAGCCGCGCGGCACGCAGGGGAAGATGGCCGTCGAGAAGGCGGTCTCCGACAAGGTATCCGCGGCCAAGGACACCTCGGGCCGTGATACCGTGACCGGTGCGCTTGAAGACGTCCCGGCTGAGGACGACCAGGCCAGCCAGACTTCCGGCAGAGGGCGGCGACGCTCACGCCGAGCCAAGTCGGCCGAGTAGCCCTCGGCAGGCTTCCGACGTTCCGTCCGGTTCGCCTAGGGACCGCTGATCCGGTACCCTAGACAATCGGTGCGTCAGGTGACGTGCCCTGTTGGCGCGCTTACTCGGTTCGTCGGTTTGAGACAGGCCGAATGACAGGCGCAGCATTCGGCGGCCGCCTCTCCGTGAGGCGGCCGATGTACGAGACAACAGTGAGTCAGTAGAAGGGTTCCGCGGTGTACGCGATCGTTCGTTGCGGCGGCAGGCAGCAGAAGGTCTCCGTCGGTGACGTCCTCGAGGTGGACAAGGTCGCCGGCGAGGTCGGCTCTTCGGTTTCGCTGCCGACGGTGCTCGTCGTCAACGACGGCGACGTGACCACCGAGGCGGGTAAGTTCACGGTCAGCGCCGAGATTCTCGGCGAGACCAAGGGCCCGAAGATCCGCATTCTCAAGTACAAGAACAAGACCGGTTACAAGAAGCGCCAGGGTCACCGCCAGCGGTACACCCAGGTGAAGATCACCGGTATCGACCAGGCCTGATCGGGAGTTTGAGAGATGGCACACAAGAAGGGCGCGTCGTCCACCCGGAACGGCCGTGACTCCAACGCCCAGCGCCTGGGCGTCAAGCGCTTCGGTGGCCAGCTGGTCAACGCGGGCGAGATCATCGTCCGCCAGCGGGGCACCCACTTCCACCCCGGCGACAACGTGGGGCGTGGCGGCGACGACACGCTGTTCGCGCTGGCGGCCGGGCACGTGCAGTTCGGTGTCAAGCGCGGCCGCCGGGCCGTGAGCATCGTTCCCGTCGCGGAGTAGGTTCTCTCCTCTCCGTCGACCCTGGTTTGTTGCATTAGGGGTGGATCGCGCTGTCGATCCACCCCTTTTGCTGTTGTCCGGGCACCGTTGATTTGCGCCGCGTGTCCGATGTTGGGATGAGAAGCCCCCGCGAGGGGGATGGAGGAGTGCGGAATGCCGGACTTTGTGGACCAGGTGGTCCTTCATATCGGTGCCGGTGACGGAGGGAACGGGTGCGCCTCCATCCACCGGGAGAAGTTCAAGCCGCTCGGCGGCCCCGACGGCGGGAACGGCGGGCGGGGCGGTGACGTCATCCTCGAGGTCGACCCCAACACGGCGACGCTGCTCGAGTACCACCGCCGGCCGCATCGCAAGGCCGAGAACGGCAAGCAGGGGCAGGGCTCGAACAGGGACGGAGCCAACGGGGAAGACGTGATCCTGCCCGTGCCCAACGGCACCGTGGTGAAGGACGCCTCCACGGGTGAGGTGCTGGTCGATCTCGTCGGCGTCGGTACGCGGTACGTGATCGCCGAGGGCGGCCACGGCGGGCTCGGCAACGCCGCCCTGGCGACGACCAAGCGCAAGGCGCCCGGGTTCGCGCTGCTGGGTGAGCCCGGGGACGCGCTGGACGTCATGCTGGAGCTCAAGAGCGTGGCGGACGTGGCGTTGGTCGGGTTCCCGAGCGCCGGCAAGTCCTCGCTGATCGCCGCGTTGAGCGCGGCCAAGCCCAAGATCGCGGATTACCCGTTCACCACTCTGATCCCCAACCTGGGGGTGGTGACCGCCGGGGAGACCGTGTTCACCGTCGCCGACGTGCCCGGGCTGATTCCAGGGGCCTCGCAGGGCAAGGGCCTCGGGCACGAGTTCCTGCGGCACGTCGAGCGGTGCGACATGCTCGTGCACGTCATCGACTGCGCCACGATGGAGCCGGGACGGGATCCGATCACCGACTTCGAGGTGATCGAGGCCGAGCTGCGGGCGTACGGGAAGCTCGAGGACCGGCCGCGGCTGGTCGTGCTGAACAAGGCGGACGTGCCCGACGCCCGGGAGCTGGCCGAGCTGGTCACGCCGGAGTTCGAGGCCCGGGGGATGCGGGTGTTCACGATCTCGGCCGCCACGCACCAAGGGCTGCGGGAGCTCACGTACGCGATGGGCGAGTGGGTCGCGGCGGCCCGGGCCAACAAGCCCGTCGAGGAGCCCACCCGGCTGGTCATCAGGCCCAAGCAGCTCGGCGACGCCGGGTTCCGGGTGCGGCGGGTCAACGAGACCCTGTTCCAGATCACCGGCGAGAAGCCGGAGCGGTGGATCAGGCAGACCGACTTCACCAACGACGAGGCCGTGGGCTACCTCGCCGACCGGCTCGAACGGCTCGGTGTGGAGGTGGAGCTGGCCAAGGCCGGGGCCACCGCGGGCGCCGAGGTGGTCATCGGGCCGATGGAGGGCGGCTACGTCTTCGACTGGCAGCCCACGCTGCACGCCGAGTCCGTGCGCCAGGGTCCGAGAGGGTCCGACAACCGCCTGGGCTGAGGCCCTTTGCGGGTTGCGAGGCGTTGTGCCGTGCCTGCCCGGCGGAACGCCGTCGCGGCGATGATGGGGGTGTGACGTCGGCCGAGGGGCTCTTCGGCCTCGGATAGGCTGCGAGACGTGCGGGAACAGATCAGCTCAGCGTCGAAGGTCGTTGTCAAGGTCGGCTCCTCCTCGCTCACCACCCCCCAGGGCATGATCGACGTCGACCGTGTCGACGCCCTTGTGGACGTGCTGGCGGCGCGGCGCCGTACCGGGACGCAGATCGTCCTGGTCTCCTCCGGGGCGATCGCGGCGGGCCTCGGCCCGCTCGGACTGACCGCGCGACCGCGCGACCTCGCTACCCAGCAGGCGGCCGCGTCCGTCGGGCAGGGCGTGCTCGTCGCCCGCTACACCTCCTCCTTCGCCCGCTACTCCCTGCGCGTGGGGCAGGTGCTGCTGACCGCCGACGACATGATGCGGCGGGTCCACCACGCCAACGCCCAGCGCACGCTCAACCGGCTGCTCGAGCTGGGCATCGTGCCCATCGTCAACGAGAACGACACCGTGGCCACCGATGAGATCCGCTTCGGCGACAACGACCGGCTGGCGGCCCTGGTGGCCCACCTGATCCACGCCGACGCGCTCGTGCTGCTGTCGGACGTGGACGCGCTCTACGACGGCCCGCCGAGTCGCAGCGGCACCCGGCGCCTGGCGGAGATCCGCGGGCCCGAAGACCTGGTCGGCGTCGAGCTGGGGAAGAACGGCGCGGCGGTCGGCACCGGTGGCATGGTGACCAAGGTCCAGGCCGCCAGGATCGCCACGGGGGCGGGGGTCCCCGTGGTGCTCACCGCGGCCGCTCATGCGGCCCAGGCGCTCGGCGGAGCCGATGTCGGCACCTACTTCCACCCCGGCGGCCGGCACCCCGGCACGCGTCTGCTGTGGCTCGCGCACGCCACCACCGGACGCGGGCGCCTCCACCTCGACCAGGGCGCGGTGGAGGCCATCGTGACGCGGCGCAAGTCGCTGCTGCCGGCCGGGGTGACCTCGGTGGAGGGTGAGTTCGCGGCGGGCGATCCGGTGGACCTGTGCGGCCCTCAGGGGCTCGTGGTGGCCCGCGGCCTGGTCAACTTCGACGCCACCGAGATCCCCGGGCTGCTCGGCCGCTCCACCAGGGAGCTGGCGAGCGCGCTCGGTCCGGAATATGAACGCGAGCTGATCCACCGTGACGACATCGTCATACTGGAAACTCACAGCTAGCGGTCCGGGGGAAGAGTCCATGAAGGTGAGGGCTCGCCCCTCTGGACTGAGCGACCGGAGTGACCAGGGAAGAGCGGGGCTTGGAGAGCCCCGGACAGCGGAGCAATGAGCGTGAGGGGCTCGCCCCGCTCTGGACTGAGGAGCGCAGGGAGCGGAGCGACCGGAGTGACGAGGGAAGAGCGGGGCTTGGAGAGCCCCGGACAGCGGAGCGGAGCGGAGCAATGAGCACAGAGTTCTTGAAGGTCGCCCACGCGGCACGAGAGGCCGCCGCCGAGCTGGCCCCACTGCCGCGGGCGCCCAAGGACGAGGCGCTGCGTGTTGTCGCCGACGCCCTGGTCGCGCACGCGGCGGAGATCGTCGAGGCCAACGCCAAGGACGTCGAGCAGGCCAGGGCGCAGGGCACGTCCGAGGCGATGATCGACCGGCTGCGGCTGGACGAGGCCAGGGTCGGGAAGATCGCCGAGGCCGTTCGCCAGGTGGCCGACCTGCCCGACCCGATCGGCGAGGTCGTACGCGGCTCCACCCTGCCCAACGGGCTCGAGTTGCGCCAGCTCAGGGTGCCGCTCGGCGTCATCGGCATCATCTACGAGGGCCGGCCCAACGTGACCGTCGACGCCGCCGCGCTCTGCCTCAAGAGCGGCAACGCGGTGCTGCTCAGGGGCTCCTCCAGCGCCTACTCCTCCAACACGGCCCTGGTGAAGGTCATGCAGGACGCCCTGGAGGGCACCGAGGTCCCCGCGGGGGCCGTGCAGCTCGTGCCGGGGCAGACCCGCGACTCCGTCAAGGAGCTCATGCGGGCGCGCGGCCTGGTGGACGTGCTGATCCCGCGCGGCGGCGCATCGCTGATCAACTCGGTGGTCGAGGAGTCGACGGTGCCGGTCATCGAGACCGGCGTCGGAAACTGCCACGTCTACGTCGACGCCGAGGCCGACGTCGATCTGGCCGTGCAGATTTTGCTCAACGCCAAGGCGCAGCGGCCGTCGGTCTGCAACGCGGCCGAGACGTTCCTCGTGCACGAGGACATCGCCGACGCGTTCCTACCGCGGGCCCTGTCGGCGCTCGCGGAGGCGGGCGTGACCGTGCACGGTGACGAGCGCGTCGCCGGCCACGGGTCCGGCGTCGTGCCCGTCACCGAGGACGACTTCTACGCCGAATACCTCTCGCTCGACATCGCCGCCGCCGTCGTCGGCTCGCTGGAGGAGGCGGTGGCCCACATCAGGAAGTACGGCTCCGCCCACACCGAGGCGATCGTCACCCGGTCGCAACGGGCGGCGCGCAGGTTCGTCTCGCTCGTCGACTCGGCGGCCGTGGCGGTCAACGCCTCGACCAGGTTCACCGACGGCGGGGAGTTCGGGTTCGGGGCCGAGATCGGCATCTCCACGCAGAAGCTGCACGCGCGCGGCCCGATGGGGCTCCCCGAGCTCACCTCCACCAAGTGGGTCTATACCGGTGAGGGGCATTTGCGCACGTCAGAGGGCACGGTGGTGGCCGGTTAGCCGGCGTGTCGGCCTGACCGGCGCCGGGGAGCGCGGGTTGACTGAGAGGCATGGAGATTGTCGTCGCCCTCGTCTTCTCGGCCGCCGTGCTGTTCGGCACCGACCGGCTGCTGCTCTGGCTGGAGCGCCGGGGTCACGTCAACTGGCGCAGAAAGGGGCGCAGGCAGCTGTCGGAGGCGCCCACGGCCCGGCTCGACAGCATGCTCTCCGACCACACTCGCCGATAATCCTTCGGCGTGCCGCAAGCGTCGAATCGCGTCCCAGCGCTAGGGTTGTGTCCCTTATGAGCGCGCCGGGCGGGAGGGACGGTGACTAAGCTCGGCAAGGTCGGGCCGTACACCCTGGTCGAGCGGCTCGGCCGAGGTGGCATGGGTGAGGTCTACCTCGCCCACAACCGCCGCGGCGAACGCGTCGCGCTCAAGGTCCTGCACGACCTGGCCGAAGACCAGACCCACCGCGTCAGGCTGGAGCGGGAGGTCCGCGCGCTGCGCAGGGTCGAGAGCCCGTACGTGGCCAAGGTGCTCGACGCCGACCTCAACGGCGCCCGCCCCTACCTGGTCATGGAGCACATCGAGGGCGTCACGCTGCTCGACCGCGTACGCCAGAGCGGCCCCCTCGACGTGTCCGAGCTCGTGGACATGGCGCAGGGCATCGCCGCGGCGCTCGCGATCATCCACGCGGCCGGGGTCGTGCACCGCGACCTCAAGCCCGGCAACATCATCATGGGCGCGCAGGGGCCGGTGCTCATCGACTTCGGCATCGCGCAGGTGCTCGACGCGACCCGGCTCACCATGACGGGGACGTTCCTCGGCACGCCCGGCTACACCGCGCCGGAGATCTTCGCCGACGAGCAGGTCGACTCGCCTGCCGACGTGCACGCCTGGGCGGCGACGGTGGCGTTCGCGGCGACGGGGCGGCCGACGTTCGGGCGGGGGACGGCCGAGGCGCAGATGTACGCGGTGCTGAACGGGCAGGCCGACCTCAAGGGCGTGCCCGTCGAACTGCTGCCGCTCGTGCGCGCCGCGCTCAACCGGGAGCCCTGCAAGCGGCCCACGGCGGCGCTGCTGGCCGACCGGCTGTCGCGGCTGGCCAGAGCAACCAGCGGGGCCACCAGCGCGGGCGATGCAGAGCCCGCCCCTGATGAGGGCAAGACGGGCCGTGCCACTCCCGAGGAGAACAAGTCCGCGCGCAGCCGGGCGAACACGGACAGCAAGGTTCCCGCGCCGCGTTCCCGGCCGAACGCTGATGGGAAGGGCTCAGCGGCTCGCACGCCGGGTACGGACGGCAAGACCACCGGAGCGCGGAACCGTACCGGGGCGGACGGGGCCGCGACTCGGAGCCGTACCGGGACCGATGGGAAGGGCGCGGCGGTCCGGAGCCGGGCCGAGGTGCCGCCGCCGCGCGGCCGGGCGAGCGCGGACGGTAAGGCCGCTGCCACGCGGTCCAAGATGCCCGCGGCCCGCCAGCGCACGGCGGCGGCCGTCCGGAGCCGGCCGCAGGTGCGCGGCAAGACCGGGCTCAGGGCCGAGTCGGCCACCACGCTGCCCGCGGGTAACGGCGCGCTGCTGCTGCTCGCCGTGCTGGCCGTGCCGTGCGTGGTGACCTCGGTGATCTGGCCGATCGCCTCCATCGCCATCACCACGGTGTTCGTGGTGCTGACCCGTACGCTCTGGATGAGCCACTGGATGGTCAGGAAGCGCAGCTCGCGGCGTACGCGGGTGGCGCTGCGCGTGCTGCTCTTCCCGTTCGCCCTGGTGGGCGCGGGCTCGACCGCCGCGGTGTGGCCGGGCGTGCCCGTCGCGCTGGCCGCGGGTGGCGCGCTCTGGGTGACCGGCGGAGGAGTGATCGACTCCGACTGGTGGCAGCAGCCCGCGCCCGTGACGGTGGCGGGCGTGGTGTTCGGGATGCTGTGCGGCGGTTTCGCCGGGCGTGAGATCGAGCGGATCGGGCATCGACTGCCTGACCTGCGTAGGGAAGGACTGCGCGCACTGGCCGTGCTGGGCGGGTTCGTCGCCCTGTGCGCGGCCGCCGTGCGCGCCATCGCCCTCTTGCTCTGACCCGTCGGCTCTTCGAGGTGGGTCGTGGTTGCGGCCCGCTGCCCCTTTCACGGTGCGGGTCGTGCGTTCCGCCCGCCGCGCGTCGCCGATCGCGGCGGGTTTTCGCGGCCGATCAAGCTGATCGGCCGCGAACGGCGGTGCGGCCGGTCAGCCCTGGCCGCCGTCGCGGCGCGAGAAGCGGTTGAAGATGCGCTCGCCCGCGTTCACGGCGCCCTCGGCCACGTCGCGCAGAACGCCGATGAACGGGTCCTGCGACTGCGACCAGGACGCGCGGTAGGACTCGGCCGCCGCCTTGATCTCGTCGGTCACTCGTGCGTTGGAGTCGTCCTCCCTGCGCGGGTAGTCCCCGCCCAGGATGCGGTCGTACTCGCCGCTGCGCTGCCACTTGTCCAGCTCGGCCACGCGTACCACCGCGAACGGGTGGGTGGTGCCGAGCAGGTTGAGGACCTTGAGGAAGCCGTCGCGAAGGTCGCCCGCGGTGTCGTATTCCTGGTACTGCTCCAGGAACGCCTCGATGTTCATCTCGTGGGTGTAGTCGCCGCCGGCCAGCTTCATCAGCGCGCGCTTGGCCGCCTCGGGGTTCTGCCCCGTGAGCAGGCCGCCGCGGTCGGACGAGAGCTCGGACTTGCGGTACCACTCCTCCAGGCCCGCGACGATCGCCCGCAGGCCGATGTAGCCGAGCGGGATCCAGGCGACGCGGGTGGCGAGGCGGGTCAGGATGTCGAGCATCGTCCGGTAGACCGCGTGCCCCGACAGGATGTGCGAGGTCTCGTGGCCGATGACGAAGCGCTGCTCCTCCTCGTTCATGAGGTTGAGCAGACCGGTGGTGACGACGATGAACGGGTCGTCGAAGCCGATCGCCTTGGCCTGGACCGCCGGATCCTGCTGGATGTAGATCTCCGGGATCCGGTGCAGGTCGAGGGTGTAGGCGGCGTCGCGGCCCATGTCGTAGATGGAGCGGAACTGGGTCTCGCTCACGCGCACGGCCGACGCCAGGTACATCAGGCGCAGCCGGCGCTCGCTGATGAGGCCGGACATCTGCTTGAGAACCGTGTCGAACCCACTCAACTTACGCAGAGCGACCAGGGCGGACCGGTCTGCGGGGTGTTCGTAGGCTCGGGACGAGATGCCGGGCAGTTGGACGCGGTTGCGGTCCGGGGTGGTCGTCATGCCCGGCATGCTACGTCCGCGACGGAAGCGATGCGCGGCCATCACCAAGGGGGGTGCCATCATGTTGTGGTACGGCGTCCACGTAAGGTCCGTTTCATGATGAATGCGCCTGGTGTGCAGGGGAAGCGGCGAGTTGGAGTGATGGGTGGGACGTTCGATCCCATCCACCACGGCCACCTCGTGGCTGCCAGCGAGGTGGCTCACCACTTCGACCTGGACGAAGTCGTCTTCGTACCGACCGGCCGGCCGTACCAGAAGTCGGAGCGCGAGGTGTCGGCGCCGGAGGACCGCTACCTGATGACGGTCATCGCGACCGCGTCCAATCCGCGTTTCTCGGTGAGCCGGGTGGACGTAGATCGGCCTGGGCCGACCTTCACTATCGACACTTTGCGCGATATTTCGGAAATTTACGGTCCGCAGGTTGACCTGTTCTTCATCACCGGCGCCGACGCCCTCGGCGCCATCCTGGGCTGGCAGAACGCCGACGAGCTCTTCGAGCTGGCGCACTTCGTCGGCTGTACGCGGCCGGGGCACACGCTGCACGATCCCGGGCTGCCCGCGGGCCGGGTGACGTTGCTGGAGATTCCCGCACTGGCCATCTCGTCGTCCGAGTGCCGGCAACGCGTGGCCAAGGGAGAGCCGATCTGGTATCTGGTGCCCGACGGCATCGTCCAGTACATCAACAAGCGGGGGCTGTATCACGGCGAGGGGTGAAGGACTCGTGCCGTAGGTGAGGGGTTTCGGCCCGGAAGGGTACCCTCAACATAAGGGCATGCTGCCGACACAGGAGGACAGACCCGCATCGTGACCGCATCTGACAGAGCCGCCCAGCTCGTGCGCATCGCCGCGGAGGCCGCGGCCGACAAGCTGGCCGATGACATCCTCGCCTACGACGTGAGCGAACAGCTCGTCATCACTGACGCCTTCCTGCTCTGCTCCGCCACCAACGACCGCCAGGTCCGAGCCATCGTCGACGAGATCGAGGAGCGGCTGCGTGCCGAGGCGGACGCCAAGCCCGTGCGCCGGGAGGGCGAGCGCGAGGGCCGCTGGGTGCTGCTCGACTACATCGACATCGTCGTGCACGTCCAGCACGAGGAAGACCGTACGTTCTACGCGCTCGAGCGCCTGTGGAAGGACTGCCCGGCCATCTCGCTGCCGGAGAGCGTCATGCAGGCCAACCTCCAGCGGGCGCGCGCGTGACCGCACTGGCATCTCTCATCTCGGTTCCCAGATCACCCGTGAGGACTCCGCATGAGTAGGCGGATCGTCTGTCTGCGGCACGGGCAGACCTTGTGGAACGTCGAGCAGCGATTCCAGGGGCATTCCGACATCCCCCTCGACGAGACCGGCGTGGCGCAGGCCGCCAGGGCCGCCTCCCTGCTCGCCTCGCTCCGGCCCACCCTGATCGTCTCCTCCGACCTGCAGCGCGCCAACGACACCGCGCTGGCGCTCGCACGCGTCGTGGGGCTCGACGTGGCGGTGGACAAGGACTTCCGCGAGCGTGGCGGTGGTCAATGGGAGGGGCTGACGCGCGACGAGATCGCCGCGCGCTGGCCTGAGGAGTACGTGGCCTGGGAGGCGCCGGACGGAGAGCCTGTCACCGACGTGGCCACCAGAGTGGCCGGCGCCATGCGGCGCTGGGCGGCCAAGCTCGACGACGACGGGCTGCTGGTCGTGGCCTCCCACGGGGCCGCGCTCCGGCTCGGGATCTGCGAGCTGCTCGGGCTGCCCGAGTCGCTGTGGCCGGCGCTGGGCGGTCTGGGCAACTGCTCCTGGTCCGTGCTGCAGGAGGGCCGCAAGGGATGGCGGCTGCTCGAGCACAACGCCGGGACCCTGCCGGAGCCCGTCCACAGCGACGACCGCCCGGACGCCGAGGTATAGGACCGGGCCGGAGCCCGAGGCATGTGACCGGCCCTACGCCGAGGTGTGGGGCCGGCTGGAGGCCGAGGGTGTGCGACCGGCCCTACGCCGAGGTGTGGGGCCGGCTGGAGGCCGAGGGTGTGCGACCGGCCCCGAGGCCATAGGACTGGTCCGACGCTGCGGCATCGGACCGGCCGGGCGCCCGAGGCATAGGCGAGTTCGTACGGCTCGGGGGCCGTACGGCCGGCCGTCGTACTCGCTCTCGGCCGGGGCGCACCGCGCGATTATGCGAATCGTGCGGATGGCTATATGCTCGCGGAGCGCCGCAACGGGTGGACTCGGAGCGGTGACCAGGGGCTATGGCGCAGTTGGTAGCGCGCCTCCATGGCATGGAGGAGGTCTGGGGTTCGAATCCCCATAGCTCCACCCCACACATGGCTCTCGTGGCCGACGGCGGTGCCCATCGGGTGCCGCCGTTTCGCGTTCGAGACGTAGGCCTCTCAGCGATCTTCGTAGTGGTGGGCGGGAGCGTAGAAGGCTTCCTTCGCAAGGAAGGGGCGAGAACCACACCTCCAGCCCGGCCTCGGCCGCGTACCGGGACGCGACGGTGAGCCGTTCGGGGTCGCCGCCGGTGACGCGGACGGCGGTGCGGTACAGGTCGTCGGCGATGACGCGCATCTCGCGTGCCACGGCTACCACGAGGTGACCTACGACGCCGTGGCCGCGCGTGCCCGGACCAGCTACACGAGGAGGCCGCGTGACAGGCGCAGCGGGACCAGGATGACCTCGACCACCAGGGCTTTCCCGGCGTAGTACAACCATGCCATCGCGCCGCTCACCGGCTCCCGGGCCGTCAGTACCAGGACATCGCCATACCCGCGTCCGCGCGAACGGCCGCGCTGTACGCCTCCTTGAGGTCGGCGAAGTACAGCGTGAAGTACTCCTCGTCGTCGCCGTTGACGTTCTCGGTCGTCCGTAGGCCCGTCATGAACTGCCCGACAGTGACGGGCGAAAGGCGCTCCCAGAAGGCTCTGACCTGTTCGGGGGCGAGCCGGCCCACGAGTCCTTCCTCCGACTCCTCGGCGTCGACGCCGTCCGGACCCCCCACCCCGTGAACGATCTCATCGCCGTCGAGCCCCAGTGCCTCCAGCCCCACGCGAAGGTAGTGCGCGCTGTCGTCGAGGTCGTAGCTGCCCAGCTTCTTTCCGTCCCTGACGATGTCGATGTTGATGCAGACCCCCACGGTCGCCTCCCTCGTATACCGTGACCTGGCCTTCGGCGGCGAGCATATATGTGCGTAGATCTTACGATCACCAGTTCGAGGGTTTCGCGGCTGCCCGCTTTGGAGCCGAGGCGTTCGAGCAGCTGAGCTTCGAGTTCGGCGATGCGCCGGTCGGCGACCCCGGGCGTTGGAGCGGGCGAGCCTCCATCCGAAGGTGACGGCGGCCAAGGAGAACCCACTCCCTGGCCGCCGTCGGTCCTCATCTCAGGGCGTAAGCCCGGTCGATGGTCTGGGTGGTCGAGCCGCCCGCCGTGTCCGACGCCGTGACTCGCAGCGACACGAACCCGCCGGTCTGCGCCAGCGCAGGATGCGCCACCTCGACCCGGAAGCGCCCGTCGCCCCGCTTCTTGACCCGCGTCGCGTCATGCCAGGTCGCCCCGTCGTCGACCGAGTACTCCACCCGTACCCGGTTCACGACAGGCGCCCGCCGCACGGCCGAGTGCGCCCCCGCCCGCAGGTCGAACGCGAACGTCTGACCGGCCGGAGCCCGGTTCAGCAGGTCGAGCGGCAGGTCGTACCGGAGCTGGACGGCAGGCTGGAACGCACACCCGGCCCCGAACGAGCACGAATACCCCCGAGGCGCCCCGGAGGAGGGCGGCGGGGAGGAGGTGAACTGCGAGGTCGTGCTCACCGTCCGGGACAGGGCACGGCCGGGAGTGTCCACGGCCTCCACCCGGTACGCCCCGCCCGACCCGGGCACCGTGAAGTACCGAGGCCGCCACCCTTGCGCGGCCACCTCCTGGCCGCCCACGGACAGCCGCGGCTCGGAGGTGACGTGGCTCAGGTCGGTGTAGTGCCGGGGATCGGAGTCCACCCACTGCTCGAAGGGCACGAAACGATCCGAGTCGCGGCAGAGCGAGCAGGGCACCGAAACCGGGTACCCCGAGGGCACGTCGGCGGCCGCGGGCACCAGCGGCGCCTTGAACCACTCCTCGGAGACCCGCCGGTCGTCCCCGGTGAACCGGTCGTCGGAGTGCAGGACCAGCCCGGAGTTCGTGATCGTGCGCGACCACACCACGTCATCGGAGAAGGGCCCGAAGTACTCGGTACGGGTCACCGGCATCGGCAGCGACCCGCCGTACGTCAGGCGCCCCGGCTCCTCGCCGGCCGTCGACTCGCCGTACTCCCAGCCGCTGGTGTCCGGATTGTCGGCATGGTACGCGGTGTTGATCCGTACCAGATCCTTCATGCCGACCCGCTCGGGCCGGGAAGGCACGCGTCCGCGCGAGTCGAAGCGGAGGTGGTAGACCGAGGCCGGCCCCGCGTACGGCTCCAGGCGCAGCGACACCGGCCCCGCGGCCAGCGCGGAGCGCACGGCGCGCCCCTCGGCGGCGCTCAATCCCAGCCGCATGGACGGGCCCAGCGGCACCCGTGCCCGCCCGCCGTCGACGTCGAGGAAGCCGATGACGCCCGCCGCGCCCCGCATGGAGGCCTCACGGCCGGCGTCGTCCATCGCGACGCTCGCGTTGACGTAGCTGCCCTCGACCGGGATTCCGACGAGAACGACCTTCCCGGACACGTCCACGCCCGAAAAGTCCTCAGGTCTACCTCTTCCGACTGAAATAAGGGGATAGGTTGCGGCGGAGGTCAGCCGGCGCATCGCCTCCATGTCGTACGCCGGATGCAAGGTCAACGCCCCTGCGGTCGCAGAGGTGAGCACCGGAGACTCCAGGTTCCACTGGTGCGACAGCCGTACCTTGCCCGCCTTCACCGAAGACGCCGGCGAGACGTACAGCTGCTGCCCGCCCAGGACCGCACCGTACAGCGAGACCGGCTGGGTGCGGTCGGTGAACGTGCGCACGTAGTACGCGCTCCCGCCCCCGTCCAGCGCCTTCGGCGTCTCCGGCCTGATCGGCGCCGTCTTGCGCGCGTCCAGGGTGACCGTCTTGTCCCCGTCGAGCCGGACGTTCTCGATCACCCAGCTCGTCCGGTTGCTGATCCGGCTCTCGTTGGCGACGCCGATCACCTCGTACTCCCCGGCGGGGAGGTAGAACTCGCCGTTACCCGAATAGTCCGTGTGCAGGTAGTAGTACCCGTATGGGTTGAACGGGTCTTCCGGGCTGTTCGTCCGCTTCAGCGGGATCGCGTACACGAGGGGCTCGGCCTGGTAGCCGGGGAAGAACTCCTTGGTCCCGTACGAGTTGACCAGCGACACCCCGAGCCGGTGCGTGGCGGGACCGGTGTAGTAGCTGAACGGCGTCACCAGCCGCACGTCAGAGGTGCCGGAAGTCGCCGTCACCCAGCCGCCGTAGGCGCCGATCGGCCCGGCAGAAGGAGCGACGGTGAGTGAGACGGTGGCGGTGCCGTTCGCGGGCACGGTGACGCTCCGCGCACCCAGCTTGATCGCGTTGTCCGGGGCGGGCTTGCCGCTCCAGCCGCGGGTGACGAGCGAGACGGCCAGTGTGACCGGTGCTGCGCCGATGTTCCGGTAGGTGACCTGCCTCGTGGCGGGCTTGCCGAGGAGCCGGAAGTCGACCACGGAGCTGGCGAACACGCTCTGGGCGGTCGCGCGGGCCACGTCCACCAGGCCGCTGCCCTGCTCGAACCAGTTGTGCCCGTCGTTGCGCCGCGCCGTCGAGGTCAGCGCGTCGCGGAGCTCGCCGGCCTGCCAGCCGGGGTGCTGCTGGGCCAGGATCGCCGCCGCTCCCGCCACGTGCGGGGTCGCCATGGAGGTGCCGCTGAACGCCGTGTATTTGTCGTTGCCCGGGATGCCGGGCAGCGAGGAGTCGGCCGAGCGGGCGGCGACGATGTCCACGCCGGGAGCGACGATGTTCGGCTTGACCGCGGCGTCGTCCAGCCGGGGGCCCTTGCTGGAGAAGCCGGCCAGCGTCGTGCCCGTCTCCTTGTCCACCGCGCCCACGGCCAGCGCCTCGTCGGCCGCCGCGGGCACGCTCACCGTGAGCGGGTCCGACTCGTTGCCCGCCGCCGTCACGAACAGCGTCCCGTACTTCTTCGTGAGCTCGTTCAGCGATTGACTCATCGGATCGGTGCCGTTGCCGCAGCAGGAGCCCAGGCTCATGTTCACCACGTCGGCGCCCTGCGAGGCGGCCCACTCCATGCCGGCGATGGCCCACGACCAGTCGCCGAGGCCGTTGTCCGAGAGCACCTTGCCGACCATCAGGGACGCGGCCGGCGCGACCCCCTTGTACGTCGGTCCCGCGCCCGCGATCGTCGAGGCGACATGCGTGCCGTGCCCGATTCTGTCGGCAGTGCTCGCCGAGTCGGAGAAGTTCTCGCTGGCGATGATCCGTCCGGCGAAGTCCGGGTGGGCGGCGTCGATCCCGGTGTCGAGAACGGCGACCTTGACCCCCTTGCCGTCGAACCCGCGCTCCCATGCGGCGGGCGCGCCGATGAGCGGCACGCTCTTGTCGAGCGACGCCTTCGTCTTGCGATCCAGCCAGATCTTGGAGATCCCGCCGCCGCTCAGCTTGTTGCCGGTACGGAGTCCGGTCCAGAAGTCGTCCGCCCGCTCGGCGCGTACCGTGATCGCCGCGCCGTTGACGCTGTCGAGCACCCGCACGTTCTCGCCGGCCGCCAGGGTCCTGGCCGCGCTCGCCAGCGCGGACGGAGCCGGGTCGCCCTGGTAGGTGACGAGCAGCGGGATCGCCTCGACGCGCTGCTCCCGTGCCAGGGTCTCGACGTCGAACAGCTCCTCGTCCAGGGTCCCCGCGGCGACCATGGAGGCCGCGTCGGAGGGCAGGACGAGGTAGCCGCCGTCCTTGCTGGGCAGCGTGGCGAACGTGACGTCGGCGCCGTCCGGCCTGGGCGCCGGCTTGATGGCTATGGAGGGGATGCTCCCCTGGGACGGCGCGTACTCGACGACGTCGCCGGTGATGAGGGTGAGGGTGACACGTGCCTGCTGGGTCTCAGCGGGCCCGGTGGCCGCGGATGCCGCCTGGTGGGGCGGCACGACAACGGCGGTGAGCACGAGCGCGGAGCCCGATAACACCGCCGATAACCGCGCGTGAAATTTGGACAAGATGTGCCCTTTCGGTCATTAATCGGAGCGCTTTCGGGAGCGCTCCCAACTCTCCGAGAGGGCCAGTATCCATCACATGATCGCAACCGCATCGCGAAAAGGAACATCACCGGGCTCAGCGGATCCCGAGCCCGGTGAAAGGCGAGCCGTCACGTGCAGGTGGCGCCGTTGAGGGTGAAGGCGGACGGCTTGGAGGTGTTCCCGTTGTGGGTGGCCTGGAAGCCGAACGAGGCGGACGCGCCCGGCGCGATCGTGCCGTTGTAACTCACGTTCCTGGCCGTCACCTGGCCGCTCGCGGGCGAGATCGTGGCGTTCCACGCCGAGGTGATCGTCTGGCCCGAGGGGAGCGCGAAGGCGAGCGCCCAGGAGGAGAGTGGGGTGGTGCTCGTGTTGGTGATCGTGACGGCGGCCGTGAAGCCGGTGTTCCAGGTGTTCATCGTGTACGTGACGCCGCATGACCCGCCAGGCGTGGGCGTGGGGGTGGGTGTCGGGGTGGGAGTGGGTGTCGGCGTGGGGGTGGGAGTGGGAGTGGGTGTCGGCGTGGGCGTCGGGGTTCCGCCGCCGGGCTTGTCAAGGCCGAAGAAGGCGATCGCGGCGGCGGCCATCCCGCTCATCGGGAGGCTGTGGCCGACGCCCTGCACGCTGATGGCCTCGACCGGGGACATCGTGCCGGTGCCGCCGTACCTGGTCCTGGTCCAGCCGGACTGGGGCTGGTCGGTGCTGCTCGGCGTCTGGCTCAGGCCGTGGACGTTCGTCCACTGCTTGATCTCCTCCTGGAAGTTCGGGTAGCGCAGCGTGGTGTCCGCCGTGCCGTGCCACACCTGCATGCGCGGCCGGGCGCCGGTGTAGCCGGGGTACGCGCCGCGTACCAGGTCGCCCCACTGCTGCGGCGTCTTGACGACCTGGCCGTTGGCGCAGGCGCTGTTCCACATCGACCCGTCCGTGGTGGCGAAGCAGGCGAACGGCACGCCCGCGAACGCGGCCCCGGCCTTGAAGACGTCGGGGTAGTCACCCAGCAGGACGTTCGTCATCATGGCGCCCGACGAGGCCCCGGTCACGAAGGTGCGGTCGGGGTCGGTGCCGTAGCGCTGCTGGACGTACCTGACCATGGAGATGATCCCCACGGGGTCGCTGCCGCCGTCGTGCCGCAGCGCCTGCGGCGAGGAGACGTCGAAGCAGGAGCCGCTCCTGGTGGCGGACGGGTAGATCACGATGAACTTGTACCGGTCGGCCAGCGAGGCGAACTCCGTGCCTGAGTAGAAGGCCGGGCCCGATCCGGTGCAGTAGTGCACGGCAACCAGAAGGCCCGGGCGGGACCCGACGCCGTCTGGTACGTACAGGTGCATGCGTAGATTTGTCGGGTTTGTGCCGAAGCCGGTCACCTCCGTCAGCTGGGCCGACGCGGCCGGTGGCGCCGTGATCAGCGCCGCGACGACGAGTGTCACGGCGGCGATCAGGGCGCCCGCTATCCGAGCTCTGATGTTCATCGGGTTCCTCTCGTTCGCCTGAAACATTGCGAGTTTGAAGCGAAACTTTCAGCCCTGCAATCGTGGCTGGTTGTCGGCTCTGGTAGGGCGGGGATGACCTGCGGATAAGCGCGAACGAGAGGGCGGGCTCGATGAAAGTTTCGGCTCGCCGGAGCTCAAAAGAATTTTTCAACGATGCGGCTAGGGAGAAAATTAATTCCCGATTCATCTTGACCTTGGCCGTTGTCGATGGGAAAGCTGTGGCAGGAGAGCCAAAGGTGAAAGGACCCTCATGGTCACAGTCCGCGCCTTCGCGTCCGGTGACGAGGCCTCTCTGGTCGAGGCCTGGAACCGCAGCATGCCAGGCGACCCCACTACCTCCGGTTGGTTCCGCGACTGCGTACTGCTCGATCCGAACTTCGATCCCGAAGGCTTACGCGTGGCCGTCCTGGACGGGCGGGTGGTCGGCTGCGCGTACGGCGTCCGCAGGCTGACGCCCCTGGCCCCGGGGACCGACCTGGAGCCGGACACCGGCTGGATCCCGTTCTTCTTCGTCGTCCCCGAGCATCGCGGCGGCGGCCTCGGCAGGAGGCTCGTCGGCGAGGCGCTGGCGTTCCTGGAGGAGAACGGGCGGACGAAGATTGACTTCTCGTCCTACACCCCGAACTACGTGCTGCCGGGCACGGATGCCGAGCTCTACCCCGACGGCCACCGGCTGCTGACCGGGCTCGGCTTCCGGACTCTCTACTCGCCGGTCGCCATGGACAGGACGCTCGTCGGCTACGTGACGCCGGACGAGGTGCACGAGCTGCGCGCCAAGCGGGAGCAGGAGGGGTACGCCTTCCGCAGCCCGGCCGACGGCGAGCTGCCCGAGCTGATCCGCTTCGCGGCCGACGTCTTCAACCCCGACTGGGGCGAGGCGATCCGCGCCCACCGCGACCCCAAACGCATCGTCATCGCGAAAAAAGATCAGATAGTGGGATTCGCCCTCTACGCGGCCTATCGCGGCATCCCCGAACGCTTCGGCCCCTTCGGCGTCGACCCCGGCCAGCGCGGCACCGGCCTGGGCAAGATCCTCCTCCATCTCACCATGACCATGATGCGCGCCGAAGGGCTCCACTCGTCGTGGTTCCTCTGGACCGGCGAGGCCAGCCCGGCCGGCCGCCTCTACACCCAGGCCGGCTACGAGATCACCAGGAGGTTCCAGGTGATGAGGCGGTCCCGTGAGGGAGCGTAGCGAGCGAACAATCGAACACAGCACCCTGGGGTTCGCGGCCGAAGGCCGCGCAACCCATGTGCTCGCCATCGGCGCCCACGCGGGCGACCTCGACCTGACGGCGGGCGCGGTGCTCGCCCAGCACGTCCTGCGCGGCGACCAGGCCACGCTCCTCCACCTCACCCTCGGCGAACGCGGCCACCCCCGCATGCCCGTCGCCGACTACGCCAGGCAGAAGCGCGAGGAAGCCGAGACGTTCGCCGGCAGGATCGGAGCGGGCGTGCGCTTCCTCGACTACGAGGACGGCCTGCTGCCCGAGGACGAAGAGGTCAAGATGCGGGTCGGCGACCTCATCAGGGAGCTGCGGCCGGACGTCATCCTGACCCATTGGAGCGCGTCCATCCACAAGGATCACGCTCGTACCCACCGGATCGTCGAGGACGCCCGCTTCTACGGCGGGCTGAAGACCCTCGAACGCGAGCTGCCCGCCTACTGGGCGGGCGAGCTCTACTACGCCGACAACTGGGAGGACGCCGAGGGCTTCGTCCCCGACGTGTTCGTCGAGCTGACGGAGGAGGCGTACGAGCTCTGGTCGCAGGCGATCACCGGTTACGCCTACGCCAGGGGCGAGACCTACGGCTTCCCGTACGTCGACTACTACCGCGCGCTCACCGTCGTGCGCGGCGCACCAGCCGGATTCGACCGCGCCCAGGCCTTCGCCGCCCCGAAGGGCTCGCGGGACCTCCGGACGAAGTATTTCGGAAAGGCCACCCCCCGATGAAACGCATTGTCGCAGTACTCGCCGCCCTGGCCGTCGCCGGCTGTTCGAGCGGCGGCGGCTCCGCCGGCAGGACCGGTACGAGCGCGCCCCCACTGGTGATCCACGCCGTCGACGCGGGCACGTTCCAGGAGGACTTCAACCCGTACCACCTCGAAGGCGTGAACTTCGGCACGAGCGGGATGATCTACGAGACGCTCATGTACTTCAACAAGCTCAAGCCCGGAGAGATCACCCCGTGGCTGGCTCTGAAGTACGAATGGTCTGACAAGGGCAAGTCGGTCACGTTCACGCTCCGCCAGGGGGTGAAGTGGACGGACGGGCAGCCGTTCACCGCCGACGACGTGGCTTTCACGTTCCGGATGCTGAAGGACCACGCGCAGCTCAACGCGTCCGCGCTCGAGATCAAGGATGCGCAGGCGCTGGCTCCGGACAAGGTGCGCATCGACTTCAAGAGCACCTCGTACGCCAAGCTCTTCAACATCGCCGGCGGCTCGCCCATCGTGCCCAAGCACCTGTGGGAGAAGCAGCAGGACCCGGCGACGTTCACCAACGCCAAGCCGGTCGGCACCGGGCCGTACAAGCTGGCGAAGTTCTCGGCGCAGCTCTACGAGATGGAGAAGAACCCGTCCTACTGGCAGCCGGGCAAGCCGGAGGTGCCGCTGCTGCGCTTCCCCGCGTACACGGCCAATGCCCTGCAGACGGCGCTCCAGCAGGGCGAGGTGGACTGGGCGGGCGCGTTCGTGCCGGACATCCAGAAGATCTTCGTGCAGGGCAAGCCGGAGCAGAACAAGTTCTTCTTCCCGCCAGAGGGCCTGGTGACGCTGCTGCCGAACCTCACCAACCCGATCCTGTCGAAGCCGGAGGTACGGCAGGCCATCAGCCTCGCCATCGACCGGGACAAGATCGTCAAGGTGGCCGAGCGCGGCTACACCAAGGTCGCGCACCCGACCGGCGTGGCGATGCCGGGCGGTGAGGCGTACGTGCCGCCGGAGTACAAGGACGCCGCGTTCAAGGTGGACGTCGAGAGGGCCAAGGAGCTGCTCAAAGGCGTGAACCCGGCCGAGTTGAAGTTCACGCTGCTGGTGCCGTCGCCGTTCACCGACTGGGTGAACGCCGCCCAGCTGATCAGGGAGGACCTGGCCAAGGTCGGCATCACGGTCGAGACCAGGGGCGTGGCCTTCCAGGACTGGGTGTCGAAGGTCGGCAAGGGCGACTACGACCTGTCGATCAGGGGCGCCGAGGCCGGCCCGACCCCGTACTTCCAGCTGCGCTTCCTGCTCTTCGGCGGACTCGCCAAGCCCGTGGGCGAGGCCGCGAGCGGCAACTACGAGCGGTGGAAGGACGCCGAGACCGACCGGCTGATCGACGCGTACGCCGCCACCGACGACCTGGCCGAGCAGCAGAAGGCCACGCAGGGGCTCGGCAAGATCATGATGGCGAAGCTGCCCGTGCTGCCGCTCTTCTACAGCCCGGGGTGGGCGCAGTACCGGACGAACAAGTACGTCGGCTGGCCGTCGGAGCAGGACCCGTACGCGATGCCGTCGCCGTACGCCTCGCCCGACGCCGCCGTGGTGCTGCTGCACCTGAAGCCGGCCGTCAAGTGAGGTTCCTGGCCCGGCGGCTCGGCTTCTACCTGCTGACCGCCTGGGCCGCCATCACGCTCAACTTCCTGGTCCCCCGGCTCATGCCGGGGGACCCGGTGGAGCTGCTGGTGGCCCGCATGAGGGGCAACGTCGACCCGGCCGCCATCGACGCGATGCGGCGGGCCTTCGGCATCAGCGACGCGAGCCTGTGGCAGCAGTACCTGGACTACCTGGGCAATCTCGCACAAGGGGAGCTGGGCCGCTCGATCACCTTCTTTCCCGCCGAAGTGTCCACGGTCATCGCCGACAGCCTGCCGTGGACGGTCGGGCTCGTCGGGGTCGCCACACTGATCAGCTACCTGATGGGCACCTCGCTGGGCGTCCTCATGGCGTGGAAGCGGGGCACCTGGCTCGACGGGGTGCTGCCCGCCGCCACGTTCATGCACGCGGTGCCGTACTTCTGGGTGGCGCTGGCGCTCGTGTTCGTCTTCGGGGTGACGCTGCAGTGGTTCCCCGTGTCCAGGGCGTACGGGCTGGACGTGATGCCCGGCTTGACCGGCGAGTTCGCCGGCAGCGTCGTCTACCACGCGGCGCTGCCGGCCGTGACGATCGTGGTCGCGTCGATGGCCGACCGGATCCTCGGCATGCGCAACGTCATGGTGACCACGCTGGGCGAGGACTACGTGGTGATGGCCGAGGCCAAGGGGCTGACCTCCAGGAGGGTCATGTGGGCGTACGCGGCCCGCAACGCGATCCTGCCCAACATCACCAGCTTCGCCCTGTCGCTCGGCTTCGTGGTGGGCGGCTCGGTGCTGACCGAGATCGTCTTCTCGTACCCCGGGATCGGATCGATGCTCCTCAAAGCCGTCGAGAACGAGGACTTCCCGCTCATGCAGGGCATCTTCCTCGTCATCTCGCTGGCCGTGCTCGTCGCCAACTTCCTGGCCGACCTGGCGTACGTGGTGCTCGACCCGCGTACCAGGCAGGAGGCCGAATGAAGATCAAGATCGGGATCGGGATCCTCGCCTTCTTCACGCTGACGGCCGTGCTCGGGCCGCTGCTCATCGGCGCCGACCCCGCCGCGACCAGCGACGACGGACTCCAGGGCCCGTCGGCCGCGCACTGGCTCGGCACCACGCAGACCGGGCAGGACATCCTCACCCAGATCGTGTACGGCGCCCGCGTCTCGATGGGCGTCGGCGTGCTGTCGGCGGTCATCGCCAACGCGGTCGCGGTCGCGGCCGGCCTGGTCGGCGGCTACTTCGGCGGCGCCGTGGACGAGGTGCTGTCCGTGCTCACCAACATCTTCCTGGTGCTGCCCGCCCTGCCCCTGATCATCGTGCTCGCCGGCTACCTGCCGCAGCGCGGCGTCGCCTCCGTGGCCGTGGTGATCGCGGTCACCGGCTGGGCCTGGGGCGCGCGGGTGCTGCGGGCCCAGACCCTGTCCGTACGGCGCCGCGACTTCGTCCAGGCCGCGCGGGCGAGCGGGGAGGGGCCGTTCCGGATCATCTTCTTCGAGATCCTGCCCGTGCTGCTGCCCGTCATCGCCACCAGCTTCCTGGCCACCGTGGTCGCGGCGATCCTGGCCGAGGCCGGGCTGTCGTTCCTCGGCCTGGCCGACCTGTCCACCGTGAGCTGGGGCAGCATGCTCTACTTCGCACAGAACGGGCAGGCGCTGCTCATCGGGGCATGGTGGTGGTTCATCCCGCCCGGCCTCTGCATCGCGCTCATCGGCACCGGGCTCGCGCTCGTGAACTTCGGCATCGACGAGATCGCCAACCCCCGCCTGCGAACAGTCAAGGTCAAGGCCCGCACATGAACGTCCTGGAGATCCGCGACCTCAGCGTCGACTACCTGTCCGGCAGCGGCGCCGTGCACGCCGTCGCCGGCGTCTCGCTCGACCTGCGGCGGGGCGAGATCCTCGGCCTGGCGGGGGAGAGCGGCAGCGGCAAGTCCACGCTGGCCAACGCCGCCGCCCGGCTGCTGCGGCCGCCCGCCGCGATCACCTCCGGCTCGGTCGTCCACCGCCGTCAGGACGGCTCGTCCGTGGACGTGCTCGGGCTCGGCAGAAGGGAGCTGCGGGCCTTCCGCTGGAAGGAACTGGCCGTCGTCTTCCAGAGCGCCATGAACTCGCTCAACCCGGTCAGCACGGTCGGCGCCCAGATCGACGACGTCCTGCGCATCCACGTGCCCGGCATGTCCCGCAAGGACCGTGCCGAGCGCGCCGTCGAGCTGCTGCAGCGCGTCGGCATCAGCGCCGACAGGCGGCGCTCGTACCCCCACGAGCTCTCCGGCGGCATGCGGCAGCGCGCGGCCATCGCCATCGCGCTCGCGCTCAACCCCGAGATCATCATCATGGACGAGCCGACCACCGCGCTCGACGTGGTGGTCCAGCGCGACATCCTCCACGAGATCAGGGCGCTCAGGGAGCAGTACGGCTTCGCGGTGCTGTTCATCACGCACGACCTGTCGCTGCTCATGGAGATCTCCGACAGGATCGCCATCATGTACGCGGGCCGGGTCGTGGAGACCGGCACCGCCAAGGCCATCCACAGGTCGCCGCGCCATCCGTACACGCTGGGCCTGCTCCGCTCATTCCCGCGCCTGCACGGCCCCCGCGAAGAGCTCCTGGGCATCCCCGGCAGCCCGCCCGACCTGAGGTCGCTGCCGCCGGGATGCGCGTTCCATCCGCGTTGCGGGCACGCCATGGCGGAGTGCTCGTCGGTCCTGCCCGCGTTCGAGGGCGATGTGGCGTGCCTGCTGAACGGCGGCCGTGGTCTGGAGGACGCATCATGATCGTTCTGGAGGGTCGCAACCTCACCAAGCACTTCACCGCCGCCCGCGGCCCACGCGGCCGCCTCGGCAGGCGGCCGCCGGTGCGGGCCGTGGAGGACGTGTCGATCGCGCTGCGTGCCGGGACGGTGTCGGCGCTGGTCGGGGAGAGCGGCTGCGGCAAGAGCACGGTGGCGCGGCTGCTCGCTCAGGTCTATCCGGCCACGTCGGGCGAGGTGCTGCTGCGCGGCGAGCCGGTACGCGCCCATCGCGGAGCGGCCTTCAGGGACTACCGGCGGCAGGTGCAGCTCATCTTCCAGGACCCCTTCGCCTCGCTGAACCCCTTCCACCGGGTGCGCTACCACCTGGCCAGGCCGCTGCGCATCCACGGGCACGTCCGCTCGGACGCGCACGAACAGGAACAGGTCGCCGAGCTGCTCGAACGCGTCAGCCTCACACCGGTCGAGCAGTTCATGGACAAGCTGCCGCACGAGCTGTCCGGCGGGCAGCGGCAGCGGGTGGCCATCGCGCGGGCGCTGGCCGTGCGGCCCGTCGCGCTGATCGCCGACGAGCCGGTGTCGATGCTGGACGTGTCGATCAGGCTCGGCGTGCTGCGGCTGCTGGAGGGGCTGGCCGAGGAGAGCGGGCTGGCGCTGCTGTACATCACGCACGACATCGCCAGCGCCCGGTACTTCGCGCAGGACATCACGGTGATGTACGCCGGGCGGCTGATCGAGAGCGGGCCCAGCGAGGAGCTCACGCAGTCGGCGCGGCACCCGTACACGCGGCTGCTGCTGGAGTCGGCGCCAGATCCCGACAGGGTGACGCCGCCTGAGGGTGGCACGCGGCACGGGGAGCCGCCCAGCCTGATCGACCCGCCGGGCGGGTGCCGGTTCCATCCGCGCTGCCCGGTGGCGCTGCCGGTGTGCTCGGAGGAGGTCCCCGGGCGTACCGAGCTGGGGGAGGACCGCTGGACCCACTGCTGGCAGGCCGACGCGGATGTCGCTCAGGCGGGGCGGTAGCGGGCCGCGATCTCGGCGGCGGCGGCCCCCATGCGCTCGCGCAGCTCGGTGGGGGCCAGCACCTCGGCGTCCGTGCCCAGCCGGAGGAATTCGCCGAGCGCGTGCTCGATCGACTCGATCGGCACCGTGACCCGCGTCCACCCCTCCTCGTCAGGCGGCTCCGCGCTCTCCCTGGCCGCCGCCACCACGCCGGGAGTCATCAGGTCGGCCAGGCGCTCCAGGCCGCTCGGCGACAGCCGCACCACCGCCTCGCCCCACCGCAGCCGGGCCTCGAACTCGGCCAGGTACGCCTGCCAGTAGGCCGCGAGGTCGAAGCCGTCGGGCCGGGTGAAGCCCTCGGGGAGGGGATGCAGGTCGAGGATCTGTGAGACGCGGTAGGTACGCACGTCCTCACCCGCCCGCGCGACGAGGTACCACCGCCCCGCCTTGACGACCAGCCCGTACGGGTCGAGCCGCCGCTCCACCTCCTGGGGCGCCTTCCAGCGGCGGTACCTGACCTGGATGCGGCGCTCGTTCCAGACGGCGTCGGCCACGGCGGACAGGTAGGTCACCGGCTCG
Source organism: Nonomuraea helvata (assembly GCF_039535785.1). Lineage (NCBI taxonomy): Bacteria > Bacillati > Actinomycetota > Actinomycetes > Streptosporangiales > Streptosporangiaceae > Nonomuraea > Nonomuraea helvata. The sequence goes on along the minus strand of NZ_BAAAXV010000005.1, from coordinate 252,785 downwards.
CGGTCGCGGTACCAGGTGGGCGCGTCCAGGTGGAAGCGCTCCTGGATGCGGCCCGCGCGGTCGCGGAGCTCGACGGGCAGCGCGGCCATCAGCTTGAGCTGCGCGGCCGTCACCACCGCGCCCAGCCCCAGCTCGGCCGCCGGCCCCGGCAGGCCGGCCAGGAACAGCGACTCGGCCTCGTCGGCCGTCAGCCCGGTGAGTTTGGTGCGGTAGCCGTCGAGCAGCTGGTAGCCGCCCTTCGGGCCGGCGTCGCCGTAGAGGGGGATGCCGGCGGTGTGGAGCGACTCGACGTCGCGGTAGATCGTGCGTACGGAGACCTCCAGCCGGTCGGCCAGATCCTGCGCGGTCATCCGGCCGCGCGTCTGCAGGAGCAGCAGGATCGACACCAGGCGGGAAGCACGCACATTCACTGACACTACCTGTCAGTGACAGCGCCTTAGGTTCTGCGGCATGAACGATTTCGATTTCCTCGCCGGCCGCTGGAAGGTCGCCAACCGCAAGCTCGTGAAGGTGCTCGCCGGCAGCGACGTATGGGAGGAGTTCCCCGGTCACTCGGTGGCCACCCGGCACTTCGACGGGGGCGCCAGCTTCGACGAGATCACGTTCCCGACCAAGGGCTTCATCGGGATGACCGTGCGCGTGTTCAACCATGAGACGCGGCAGTGGTCGATCTACTGGGCCAACAGCAGGACGGGCGTGCTCGACACCAGGCCCATGGTGGGCACGTTCGAGGGCGACCGGGGCGAGTTCTACGGCGAGGAGACCCATGAGGGCCGGCCGGTGCCGTGCCGGTTCATCTGGACGGTGAACGGCCCGGACGCGGCCCGGTGGGAGCAGGCGTTCTCGGCGGACGGCGGGCAGACGTGGGAGACGAACTGGACGATGGACTTCAGCCGAGCGTGAGCTCGGTCCCCGCCTGGAGCGCGCGGGGGGCGGTGTCGGCACTGGCACGCCCCCACAGGACCGCCGCCACCGCGAGGACCGCGATCAGCAGGACGAGGGTGCCCGCCACGATCGCCCACCACCAGGCGGACCTCGGCGGCTTGGACTCGTAGAGCGGCACGTCGGGAAGCATGTCGGGTGTGTACGGGAGCCGCTGCGTGGCCGGCGGCTCCTGCCTTTGACGCGGAGGAGTGGCCGGGCGGGGAGTCTGGGTCGGGCGGGGGTAGCGGTGCCTGATCGTTTCGAGGGGGTCCTGTCGCTCGGGGTCAGGCTGCTCTCGGGTCATGATCACCCCAGGGGTCGCTGCCGGAGTTACGGTGATTTATTGGGTCATTGTCACACTTGCCCCGGCGGAGCCGTCCCGTCACTCGTCAGCCCTGATTCTCGCCGTAGGGCGGCTGCTGCTGCCAGTTCGCGGGGGGCGCGGGAGGCTGCTGCCAGCCGGGGCCCTGGGGCCCGTGAGGCGGCTGGGCGGGCTGCTGCGGCTTCCGGCGGGCGACCACTGCCAGGATCAGCAGCAACGTGCCGCCCGCATCGAAGATCATGGAGATCGGGGTCGTGATACCGAAGACCGCGTCAATGCTCATGCCGAGCGAATCGGCCATCATCGGGATCAGGACCCACGAGCGCAGGATGTTGAAGAGCACTCCCAGCAGGAGCACGATGCAGCCCGCCAGGCCGATCATGGCGGCGGAGCCGTGATCACGCCTCGCTCTCGCGGTCAGGACAACGCCGATGAGCAGCACGATGCCCATCACGAGAACGCTGATGACAGAGGTGACAGTGGATGCGGTGAACCCCATGGGAACTCCGATCTGGGGGTAGGAAACCGGACTCGATGACGTTACGGGGATCGGCGGAGGTCTTCCACTGCCCTGCTGATCGAATGCAGGTCCAGGGGGCCCTGGTAGCGCATGCCGTTCAGGAAGAGCGTGGGGGTGCCGCGCACTCCGCTGTCGCGGCCCGACTCCTGGTGGAGAGCGATCCGCGCGGAGTGGTCCGGCACGTCGGCCCAGGCGTCGACGTCCAGCTGGGCGGCGTAGTGCTCCAGGTCGGCGTCGGTGAGGAAGCGCTGGTTGTCGTAGAGGATGTCGTGCATCTCCCAGAACCTGCCCTGGTCGGCCGCCGCCTCGGACACGATCGCGGCGGCCGTGGCCCGCGGGTGCAGCGTCGGCAGCGGGAAATGCCGGAAGACCAGCCGTATATCGGGATTCTTCTCGAGAAGTTCATCCAGGATCGGGTGGAGCCGCCCGCAGTACGGACACTCGAAGTCCCCGTACTCCACGATCGTCACCGCGGCGTTCTCCGGCCCCCGCACATGGTCCCTGGGCCCGACCGGCACGGTGAGCCGGTCGGGCAGCTCCTCGGCGGGCTCGGCCTCGGGCGGCGCGCACACCCCGCCCCGATCCCACGCCATCCGGAAGATCACCCATCCCATCGCGGCGGACAGCAGCGAGCCCGCCAGGATGCCGATCTTCGCCTGGGTGTGGATGGCCGGGTTGTCGGAGAAGGCCAGGTCCACGATGAACAGCGCCACCGTGAACCCGATCCCGGAGACGGCCGCTCCGCCCAGCAGCTGCCCCCACACCAGGTTCCCCGGCAGGATCCCCCACTTGAACCGCAGCGGCAGCCACGTGCCGAGTGAGATCCCGGCGAACTTGCCCAGCACCAGGCCGAGCGCGACACCGATGGAGACGGGCGAGGTGAGGGCGGAGCGCAGGCTCTCGCCGTCGAGCGGCACCCCGGCGTTGGCCAGCGCGAAGACCGGCACGATCACGTAGCTGCTCCACGGATGCAGCCGCAGTTGCAGCCGCTCGTTCACGGAGACGGCGCGCTGGACCCGCCGCGTGGCCTCCCTGGCAGCCGCCGCGCTCGGCTCGCTGGTGAACTCCTGCACGGCCTCGCCCGCGAGCAGCAGCTTGTGGTCGGTGGGCGCGTAGACGAAGACCAGGATGCCGAGGGCGATGCCGACCAGGGTCGGGTGGATCCCGCTCTCGAGCGTGGCCACCCAGAGCGCGAACCCCAGCACGATGTAGGCGGGCGCCCGCCAGATCCGCAGCCACCGCAGGGTCACGATGGCCGCGAGCAGCAGGGCGGCGGCGATGAGCGCGGGCACGTCGATGGCGGCCGTGTAGAAGATCGCGATGATCATGATCGCCAGCACGTCGTCCACGATGGCCAGCGTCAGCAGGAACGCCCGGAGCGGATCGGGGCACCGGGCGCCGACGACGGCCAGCACGCCCAGCACGAACGCGGTGTCGGTGGCGATCGGCACGCCCCACCCGCCCGCGCCGGGGCCGCCGGCGTTGAGCAGGAGGTAGACGCCGGCCGGGACCAGCATCCCGCCGAACGCCGCGACCGCGGGGACGGCGACGAGCCGCCGGTCCCTGAGCTGTCCGAGCCGCACCTCGTACGAGACCTCGAGCCCGATGAGGAAGAAGAAGACGGTCATGAGGCCGTCGTTGACCCAGTGCCGCAGGTCCAGCGAGAACGCGGCGTCCCCGAAGGAGATCCCCATCCGCGTGTGCCAGAACGCGTCGTAGGTGCCGGCCCACGGTGAGTTGGCCCAGAGCAGGGCGAGCACCGTGGCGACCAGCAGCACGCTCGTGCTGCCTGCCTCGGTCCTCAGGAACGCCCGCAACATCTCAGATCTCCCCCCGAAGATCCAGCGGAGGCATCCGATCCTATGGGCTCCGGAAGAACAGATAGAACGCCGCATCCCGGGCCAGCAGGAAACCGACGATGGCCAGCCCCCAGCTCAGGGCCGACGCCGCGTGCCTGCTCATCCAGGCTCGCAGGCGCTCCAGCTTCGGCTCCAGCCAGGCTCCCGCCAGGCCGCGCAGCCCCATGAGCGCCAGCGGCGGCAACATCATGACGAGCACGTACGCGGCCAGCACGGGCACCCACTGCTCGGCCGGCAGCTCCGACGTGGTCATGATGCCGATCGCGGCGAGGTAGGGCACCATCGTGGCCACCTCCAGGGCTCCGGCGCTCAGCCCCAGCAGCACCATCACCCGGGGACCGCCCACCCGGGGCTCGAAGCGCCGCTCGGGCCTGCCGAGCTTCGCGCGCCGCTTGGGATCGAACCGGAAGCTCAGCGCGAACAGCCCGGCGCCCAGCGCGAGCTGCACCCAGTACGCCGGTCCGCTGCGCAGCGTGTCCCCGAAGCGCTCCATCGCCGTCGAAAGCCCCAGCATGAGCGCGACTCCCACCAGGAAGTAGAACGCCGCCAGCGTGGCGAGGTAGATCGACAGCCGCGGGCGTTCCGAAGCAAGCAGCAGGTACACGGGGATGCCGAGGGTGCCGAAGCTGGTGCTGTCGACGAGCGCGAGGGCGGCGAGCGTGAGCAGCAGTCCGATCGTCATGCCAGGATCATGCCGCCGCGGGCCGGGGCCCCGCCTCCTCCGGCGGGCTGAACCCGGCGTACACACTTCTTCGCACCCCGGCGCCGGGAGAACGGGAATCTCCGCAGGTCATTCGGGGTTATAGAAGTAAGATCGACTGACCGAACAGGCCAGCCTCGCAAACGCCGTTGGCGGAGGTTCTCATGAAGGCATGGTCGCGCTGGCAGGACTGGGTGACCCTGATCGCCGGCATCTACGCGCTACTCTCCCCGATCTGGGTCGCGAGCGCCTCGGGCGCCGCGCCGTCCCTGATCGTGCTGGGTATCCTCATCGCGCTCACCTCCCTCGCGTCGCTCGCCAGGCCCGGCCTGGTCGCGACCGAGTGGCTGAACACGCTGTGGGGCGTGCTCCTGTTCGTCGCCCCCTGGGTCATGACCTACACCCAGGAGCGCGGCGCGTCCTGGACGTCCTGGGTCGTGGGCGTCGTCACGGTGGTGCTCAGCCTGACCGCGGTGCCGGTCAGCCGGGCGGCGCACCGCCACGTGATCCAGCACTAGGCACTCACCGAAAAGGCCGGGCCCCGAACGAGGTCCGGCCTTTTACGTGCGCGGTGTTACAGATTGCGCAGGTACGCCAGGGACGGCGCGAAGAAGTACTCGCCGCCCCTCATCGTCACCGTCTGAGCCACCTGAGCCTGCGGGGTGGACATCTCCGGCTTCCCCCAGACCTTGGGGAACGTCACCTTGATGTCCCGCGCGCCCTGCCCGATGACCGGATCGTGACCGGTGGCCGGGTTGAGGAAGTCGGGGTTGTTCGCCCACGACTGCTGCGTGAACTCGAACTGGCTCACCAGGCTCCCGTTGAACGCCATGAAGAGCAGCCCCACCTCACCGCTCGGCCGCGTCTCCGGCGGCGAGTCGTCCCACGGCTGGTCGGTGCGCTCCCCGTACGTCTGTCCCCGCCGGGCCATGAGCACCTCTCGCCCGAACGAGCGCGGGTTGGTCTTCCTGATGTGCCCGCTGAACGGGCACTTGGTGCCCTCGCCATCGTCGTCGAAGGTGAAGTCGTTGCTCACCGGCCCGCCGCCGGCCTTCGCCTTGCTGGTCAGGGGAGTGCCGTCCCTGAACCGGCCGACGATCATGGCTCCCGCCCGGTCGCGGTCGGCGCCGGCCAGGCCGAGGTTGTCGGCCAGGTCCCGCTCGATCTCCTTGAACGCCCGCACGTTCTGCTCGAGCTTCCTGAACACCAGGTAGCTGCCGTGGTGACGGACCGGGTTCGGCGCGAAGGGGTCGGGCACGAGGACGTTGCTCAGCGGGAACGCCGGGTTCCAGTGCTTCTTCGGCTCCTTGTCCACCTCGTCCTTCACGAACAGCGGTTGGCTGCGGCCGTCCACGTACCCGAAGTGCTCGATGCCGTCACCGGCGGGGTTGCGCATGCCCTGCCCGGTCTCCTCGCCGAGCAGTCGCGCGCTCTCCGGCAGCTCGCCGAGGATCTCCTCGCGCAGCGCCGCCACCCGCTCCGGCTCCGCGTCGCCGATCATGATGACGGCGTGGATCTCCCGCTGGTACGTGCGCTCCCACATCTCCACCGGCGGGTCGTTGACCTCCGCGATGCGCCGCTTCATGCCGTCGCGGAACACCTTGTCCCCGAACTTGCGCAGGTCCTCGACCGAGTGGCCGAGGTCGCGGTATCCGGCCTTGCTGATGCCGACGCCCACGTACGGCGTGCCGCGACGGCCCTTGGCGGCGAAGTCGCGCACCTCCTCCAGGTGCTTGCGCGCCGACTTCATCTTGGTGGTCGCGACGTGCCGCAGGAACGCTCTCCCTTCCTTGACGTCGTTGAACCTGACGAACAGCACGGACAGGTGCTCGCGCACGTGCGCGCGCAGGATGTTCGGCTGGAGATTGTCGAGCATCGCCTTGGTGTCCGCGTCGAGCGTGGCCGAGTCCCAGGCCAGAGGTTGTGCGTTGTTCAGGTCGACAGGCATTGCCGAGTCCCTTTCCCCGTTTCGATGTGAAATCGGGCCCCCTACGCGCCGCATGAGAAACGTTCTTCGCGAATCCCCCGACGCGCCCCAATTCGTACGACTCCCAAGAGCGCGAGAAAGTTTCCCTGAATACGGCCGGTTGGATTTCCCGATCCGGGCGGCCTACCGCTCACGTGGTACCCGCGCCGCCTCCCCAGGGACGATTACGCGGTCACCGCCGGGTGCGAACGTGGAGCCCATGGACGCACTCCGCACGGCTCTGGGCCGGTTGTCGCTGCTCTACGCGCTGGTCTTCCTCTTCTTCGCGCTGATGCACGCGGGGATCGCGTTCGGGCCGGTGGGCGAGCCCGTGATCGTGCCGGCCGCGATCGTGGAGACGCTCTGCGCCGCGGCCATGCTCACCGGGGCGTACGGCGTGCTGGCCGGGCGGGCCTGGGCCTGGGACGGGCTGATCTACAGTCACGCGGCCGCGCTGGCCGGGGTGCTGCTGGGGATCCTGTCGCTGGCGCTCGGGCCGGGCCCGGAGAGCGCGCCGCTCGGCTGGTATCACAGCGTGATGGCGGTCGCGCTCGCCGCCGGGCTCACGGGAGCGTTCTACGTCTCCAGGGTGCGCAGGTAGTCGGCGGCCTCGTCGATCTGGTCCTCGCCGAAGACGCGGATGCCGTTCTGCTCCAGCAGGGCCGTCGTGACGCCCTGTCCCGGGGTGCGGTGGCCCGTGAACGTGCCGTCGTAGATCGACAGCGCGCCACAGGACGGGCTGCCCTCCTTCAGCACCGCCAGCCGGATGCCGGACGCCTGGGCTGCCGCGAGCGCCGACCGGGCGCCCGCCAGGAACTCGGCCGTGACGTCGGACCCGTCGCTCGCCAGCACGCGGGCGGCACCGGACAGGACGGCCGCGCCGCCCGCCCCGCCCTCGATCTCGGCGGCCGGGCGCGGGATCGGCAGCCCGCCCGCGACCTCCGGGCAGTGGGGCACCAGCCTGCCCTCTTCACGCCACGTCGCCAGCCGGGCGTCCGCGCTGGTCTTGGCGCGGCCGTCGTAGCGCACCCGGCGGCCCATCAGGCAGGCGCTGACGAGGACTTTCTCCATGTCTTCGATCCTATGAGCGCGATCGGCACCAGTGAGACGGCGGCCAGCGCGATCGCGACGCCGAACGCGTACCCGAAGGGCCGCTCCACGCCGGTCCTGGTGAACACCTGCAGCAGCACCGCGAGCACCGCGACGCCGAACGGCGAGGCGAGCCGTACCAGGATCGTGCTCAACGTGGTCGCGGCCGGGATGGCGACCGGCTCCAGCGTCTTGAACGCCGCCGCCATCACCGACGTCGACACCAGCCCGTGCCCGAGCCCGAGCACGAACATCGGCACAGGGCCGCCGAAGGCGGCGAATGCCGCGATGCCCGCCACCGCCACGACCACGCCCGCCGCGCCGATGCCGCGCGGACCCCTGGCGTCGCTCAGCCTGCCGCCGATCGGCATCGTGATCGCCGCGCCGATCCCCATCGGGGCCATCAGCAGGCCCGCGTCCAGCGCGCTCCCGCCCTGCGCGAGCTGGCTGTAGAGGGGGACGAGCACGGTGAAGCCGAACATCGCGGCCGAGTAGCACACGAGCGCGGTCACCGCGGAGGCGAACGTCCTGTTCCCGAAGAGCCGCAGGTCCAGCAGCGTCCCCGTCCTCCGCAGCGCCCGCACCGCGAACGCGGCGACCAGCGCCACCCCGGTCCACAGCGCGGGGTGCAGGGGCGAGGCCCCGTCGCCGATCTCGGACAGCCCGTAGACCAGCGCGGCCAGGCCCGGTGACAGCACCGCCAGGCCCAGCACGTCGAGGCCCTGCGGGTTCGCGCCCGGCTCACGCGGCAGGAGCAGGAACGCGGTCACCAGCGCCACCGCGCAGACCGGCACGTTGATCAGGAACAGCCACCGCCAGCCGAGTCCCTCCACGATCATCCCGCCCAGCGGCGGCCCGAGCACGGGCACCAGCATGGCGGGGACCGAGATCGTGGCCATCGCGCGGCCCATCCGCTCCTTGCCCGCCGCCTGGGCCAGCATCGTCTGGCCGACCGGCAGCAGCAGGCCCCCGCCCAGCCCCTGCACCGCCCGGAAGGCGACCAGGCTGCCGACCGACCAGGCGGCGGCGGTCAGCGCGGAGCCCGCGACGAACAGCACGAGCGAGACCAGCCAGACGTTCCTGCTGCCGAACCTGCCCACCGCCCAGCCGGTGACCGGGACCGTCATCGCCAGGGCCAGCAGGTAGCCGGTCACCGCCCACTGCATGGTGGCGAGCGTCGAGTGGAAGTCGCGGGCCAGGGTGCCGAGGGCGACGTTGACGATCGTGGTGTCGAGCATCGTCATGACGACGCCCAGGAGGACGACCAGGCCCGTGGTCCAGAGTGGATTTCGTACGGCGTATCGCATGTCGTACACCGTAGCAGTTTCGTACACTGTCTAAAATCGGACGGTGAGTTCGATCTGGTCCCGTCCTTCGCCGCCCCGCCGCCCGGTGCTGACCAGGGAGGCGATCGTGGCCGCCGCCGTCGCCGTCGCCGACGCCGAGGGGCTGGCCGCGGTCTCGATCCGGCGCGTGGCCGCCGAGCTGGACGCGCGGGCGATGACGCTGTACTCGTACATCGAGCGCAAGGAGGACCTGCTCGCGCTGATGCTCGACGAGGTGAGCGCCGAGGTGCTCGTCGAGGAGCCGCTGCCGGCCTCGTGGCGCGAGGCGCTGCTGCTGCTGGCGCGGCGCGAGCGCGAGCTGGTGCTGCGCCACCCCTGGCGCGTGGAGCTGATCTCGCAGCGGGTGGAGATCGGGCCCAACGGGCTGCGGCACGTGGAGCAGAAGCTGTCCGCCTTCGACGGGCTCGGGCTCGACCGGCTGACGTGCTGGCGGTTCCTGGCGGTGTTCAACGACTACATGACCGGGTTCGTGGTGCGGGAGTCGCTGGAGCGCGGGGCGCCCAGGTCCGAGGGGATCAACGACGCGGAGCGGGCGGCCGTTGCGGAGCCGCACATCAAGGAGCTGGTCCGGAGCGGCGAGTTCCCGCGGCTCGCGCCGATGATCGAGCAGGGGGTGCGCGGCGCGGACGACAACTTCGAACGCGGCCTCAACTGGGTGCTCGACGGCATCGAGCGGGCGCTCCCCGGAAGGTAGACTGCCCGCCCCTGGGGATAGCCTTGGCCCCGATGAACACCGTCGTCTCCACGATCGTCATCGTCGCCTCGCTGCTGCTCACGCTGGCGAGCCTGATCGTCGCGATCCGCAACCGGCCGATGGGCATGGTCCTGCTGGTCGGGTTCGCCGTGCTCGAGGTGGCGATACTCGTCCAGGCGGGCTTCGTGATCGCGGCGGTGGCCGGGGGCGAGGGGCCCGACGAGAAGGTCACGCTGTTCGGCTACGTCGCCGGGCAGGTGGTGATCCCGCCCGCCGGGGTGTTCCTGGCGCTGGCCGAGCGGAGCCGGTGGGGGTCGGCGATCCTGGTCGTGGCCGGGTTCGCGATCGCGGTGATGACGGGCCGGATGCTGCAGATCTGGCAGGGGGGCGCGTGACCACCTCCATCAGCACCGGTCCCGGCCGTGCCCTGATCGCGGTCTACGGGCTGTTCTCGCTGGCCGCCGGGGCCCGCGCGGCGGTCCAGATCCTGACCAAGTTCGGCGAGGCGCCTCTGGCGTACTCGCTGTCGGCGTTGGCGGCCGTCGTCTACATCGCGCTCACCGTCGCACTCTGGCGCGGGGCCCGCACCTTCGCGCTGGCGGGGCTGGTCATCGAGCTGGCCGGCGTGCTGGTCATCGGCACGCTGAGCCTCCTCGACCCGGCCGCCTTCCCCGACGAGACCGTCTGGTCGGTGTACGGCAAGGGCTACGTCTTCATTCCGCTCGTGCTGCCCGTGGTGGGTCTGTACTGGGTTCTGCGGCGCAGGCGTTAGCCCGCGGGGCGCTCGGGCAGTGCAACCTGCTATGAGCACGATCGAACACTCAGTGGACGTAGAGGTCCCCGTCAGGGTGGCCTACAACCAGTGGACGCAGTTCGAAAGCTTCCCCGAATTCATGGAGGGCGTGGAGTCGGTCAAGCAGATCGGCGACACGCGTACGGCCTGGGTGGCGGAGATCGCCGGGGTCAAGCGCGAGTTCGAGGCCGAGATCACCGAACAGCATCCCGATGAGCGCGTCGCATGGCGCTCCCTCGACAAGCCGCGCCACGCGGGCGTGGTGACCTTCCATCGGCTCGACGACTCGAGGACACGGGTCACGCTCCAGATGGAGTACGACCCGGAGGGCTTCCTGGAGACGGCGGGGGACTGGCTGCAGCTCGTCCGCCTGCGCGTGGTCAACGACCTGGACCGTTTCAAGGCGTTCATCGAGTCGCGCGGCAGTGAGACCGGCGGCTGGCGCGGCGACGTGCCGGGGCCTCACCAGCGAGGCTCGACGTACGACGACTCGACCCAGCCCACGCCACCCGGGCCGGTGGGCGGGGATCCGCTCGTACCGCCCGGCACCGTGGGCGGCGGGGACCCCCGGCCCGGCGGCACTCTGCCGCCGCCCGGACCGGTCCCGCCCCGCACCGAGCCCCCGGGGGGCGCCGGCCCGGTCCTGTGACCTGAGCCGACGGCCGGCCGGGCCGGCACCACGCAGCCCGGCCGCGCCACCCTCCACCCCTCTGCGCCACGCCTCGCGATGGCGCAGTGTCATTCCCCCTCCCCCCCAATTCACCTTCCGGGCGGCCCGCGCCGCTCGTGCTGCATGTCACCTGCGCCCCGCCGATGCACGGGTGCTCCACTCCACCCGCGGCACAACCCCATCCCATGAGGCGAGACGGTCAGGAATAAAGGGGGTTTCGGGCCCGTTAAGATGGCGATTCGTCCCATGACTTGATGAGTGGAGGACTCGCCCCGCATGAGCGTGCTCGCCCCGGAAGCCCGCCGCACCACCACCGGCCCCCTAGCCTGGCTCCTCGTGCTGGGGATCGTCCTCGCCGCCCTCAATCTCCGCACCGCAGTGACCAGCGTCGGCCCTCTCCTCGACCAGCTGGCCGGCGCGCTGGGCATGTCGAGCGTCGGCACCGGACTGCTCACCACGCTCCCCGTGCTCGCGTTCGCCAGCGTGGGCGCCCTCACGCCCACCCTGGCCAGGCGCGTCGGCGAGCACCGGCTGCTCCTGCTCGCCCTCGTCACCTTGGGCGTCGGCATGCTGGTCAGGTCGCTGGTCGGATCGGCCCCCGTGTTCCTCGTGAGCAGCGCCGTCGCGCTCTCCGGTGGCGCGGTCGGCAACGTGCTCATCCCCACGCTGATCAAGCGTCACTTCCCGGCCCGTACCGGAATCATGACCACCGTCTACACCACGGCCCTGGCGGCGGGCACCATGCTGGCCGCCGCCGCGACCGTGCCCATCGAGCGCGCGTCAGGCGACTGGCACATCGCGCTCGGCGTGTGGGCGGCCCTGGCCGCCGTCGCCGCCATTCCGTGGCTTGCGCTTCTGCGCAGTGAGCCGGAGCGGGACACGGGCAGCCGGGACGCGGGCATCCGCGGCCTCCTCAGGAGCAGGCTGGCGTGGATGGTCGCGATCTACTTCGGCACCCAGTCGATGATCGCTTACGTCATGTTCGGCTGGCTCGCCACCATCCTGACCGACAGCGGGTTCAGCACCTCGCAGGCGGGGGTTATTCTCGGCGTGTTCACCGCGCTGAACATCCCCGTCTCGATCTTCGTCCCGATGGTCGCCGCCCGTTTCCGTGACCAGCGTCCGGTCGTGGTCGGGCTGGTCGCCTTCTACGCGGCCGGGTTCCTCGGGCTGTGGCTCGGGCCCGCCGACCTGGCGCTGGTCTGGGTGGTGCTCATCTCCGTGGGCATGGGGTCGTTCCCGCTGGCGCTGACGATGCTGGCCCTGCGCACCCGCACGCCCGAGGCCACGGCCGCGCTGTCGGCGTTCGCGCAGAGCGCGGGATACCTCATCGCCGGCGCCGGTCCTCTCCTCGTCGGCGTGCTGCACGAGGTGACCGGCGGGTGGGCGCTGCCGTTCACGCTGCTCCTCGTGGTGCTCCTCGCCCAGCTCTTCACCGGCCTGTACGCGGGCCGCAACCGCTACCTGGAGGACGAGTACGCGGCGCCTGCGAAAATGACCGGGTGAAGACAACCCTCGTCACCTTCCCCGACGGCCGGACCAGCGGCCGTTCCCAGATCGTCGGGGCCGTGCCGGTGGGGGACCGGCACGGTCTCGTCGTCACCGAGACGCCGTTCCACCCCCTCAACCATGCCTGGCCGGACCAGCCCGCGGACCGGGGCACGATCGGGGGCCTGCCGGTTCTCGACTGCGTGACAGGGGCCCAGTCGAGCACCGGCGAGGTCCTCGTCGGCGACGCCATCCCGGTGCGGCGGGGCACCGAGGGCTGGGAGTGGCTGGTCGTCCACGTCACCGAGGAGCCGCTGCCCGTGGGGGCGGAGGTGGAGCTCGAGGCGGACGCCGATTTCCGCGCGGCGGTCTCGGCCGGTCACACCGTCTGCCACCTGGCCGCCCTCGCCCTGAACTCCGCGCTGGCCGATCGCTGGCGCAAGGAGACGGCGCCCGACCCGCTCGGCAGCCCCGACTTCGACCACGCGGCGATCGTCTCGTCGCGGATCCTCCCGCACGGGAGCGTGGACGTCTACCGCCTGGGCAAGTCGCTGCGCAAGAAGGGGTTCTCCGCCGAGGGGGTGGACTTCGAGAAGGTCGCCCAGCAGGCCAACGAGCGGTTCGCGGCATGGGTGGCCGCCGACGCGCCGGTCTGGTTGGACATCCCGGGGCCGGAGCTGACGGATCGCCGTACGTGGCACTGCTCGCTGCCGGACGGCGAGGCCTCCATGGCGTGCGGCGGCACCCACGTCAGGAGCACGGCCGAGCTGGGCCGGGTCGAGGTCGAGCTCACGCTCGAGGAGGCGACCCTGACCATGCGCGTCACCTGCGGCCTGCCCCTCTGATCATTTCCGTCAGCATGTGTTGACAAGCACCCGCTTGTCAGCACATGCTGACATCATGGAAGTCACCGAACTGGCCGAGGCGGCCGCCGATCGCGACCCAGGAGTGGGGCTGGCGGCCGTGGCCGCGCTCAGGGCCCTGCTGGAGGAGCTGGAGGCGACGCACGTGTCGAACGCCCGCGCCCAGGGCTGGTCGTGGGAGCAGATCGCCGACGCGCTGGGGGTTCGGCGGCAATCGGCTCATCGCAAGCATGCTCGCAGGACGGGGAGGTAGTCGCGTGTTCGCCAGATTCACCGAGGGCGCCCGCAGGGCCGTGGTCAAGGCGGGGATATCCGCGCTCGACGCGGGGCGGTCCGCGCTCGACGCCGATCTGCTGCTGCTGGGGGTGGCCGAAGTGCGGCCGTTCTCGCTGTCGTCGTTCACCGCCTCCGCGGCCGACGTGCGGGCGCGGGTCGACGTGGGCGACACGCGGTCGCTGTTGGCCACGTTCGGGATCGACCTCGACGCCGTGCACCGCCGGACCAGGACGGGCCTGGACGCCCCGGGGCTGTGGCACCTGCGGCGGTCACGGCTGCGGCCCCTGCGGGTGACCCTGTATGGGCCTCTGGGTGAGATCCCGCTGGCCATGCACGCCAGGAAGGCGATCGAGGTGGCCATGTGGTGGCGCCCCGGGCCGGTCACGGGGGAGGGTCTGCTGTGGGGGCTGCTCGCCGACCACGCGAACGGCGCGGCCAAGATCCTCAGGGACGTCGGGGTGGACCACTCCGCGCTGGTACGCGAAGTCCGCATGCCTGCCCGGCGAAGCGCCTGACCCCCGTCCCCGCGTGCCTCAGACGGGCTCCAGGTGGGAGATCTTCTCCGGATTCGCCATGAGGAAGATCGTGTCGATCAGGCGCTGACGAACCGCTCGGTGATCCGCCTCCGCTCGTCCCTGTCCACGTCGAACCGCGGCCGCCTCTCCCGCACGTGCTCCCGCGCCCGCCGCGCGAGCTGGGCCCTCGGTGTGACACAGGGGCTCCGGAACTCCGATACACTTGGTGATCGCAAGGGGCTATGGCGCAGTTGGTAGCGCGCCTCCATGGCATGGAGGAGGTCTGGGGTTCGAATCCCCATAGCTCCACCCCAACGGTGTTACTCGCACACCGCCTTCCAGGGCGATGGCGAGTAGCGCCGAGGTCCGCTGCACGGCGGTGTCCCTAGAGACACCGCCGTTTTTGCGTGTCTGAGACCTGTGGACGTGCAGCGACCAAGTCTCCCTTCACCGCTCCCAGCTCCTGGCAGGAAGGAGCGGCTCTCGTGAACGAGCAATCAGACCTGCGCTGGGCAGAAGGGACCCGCGCTTTCCCACTGGAGGAGGGTGTGGGCTACGTACGCGCGTGGGCGGAGGCCCAGCATGCCGCCACCGGCTAAGAGCAGCCGGCCGGGTGGCAGGTCGATCTCTCCGGCCACCGCGGCCGCCCCTGACCGCCAGGGATGACGATGACGCGCAGGCGGCCACCTATCGGCTGCCGCCTTCCGCATCGCCAGGAACGCCGCGGGGCGGCGCATTCTGGGGCCGGTAGAAGAGTTCGAGCGCGATGCCGTCGGGATCGGGGAATGCGATCGCCAGTCCGCCCCGGCCGGTGCCGGTGATCGGCGTATACGAAACGCCTAGCGCGGCCAGTCGGTCCTGCCAGGCGTCCAGGTCGGTCCGGTCGGCGACGCTGAGAGCAAGATGGTCAAGGCCGGCTCGCCGTTCATCGAACTCGCCGCCGCCGAGCAGGTGCTGGTGGAGGACCAGGATGATGCCACTGGCGGGGTGTACACAAAGGGTGCGTTTCCACTGGTCGGTGGTTTCGGTCGCGGTCGGTTTGAAACCCAGGACCGTCTCGTACCAGCCGACGCTGCGATCGTGGTCGCGGACCGACAAGGTCACATGAGCCCAGCCCGTGATCATGCGGCTCACCCCGTTCAGGCGGTACGGGAGGGAAGGACGCAGAACTCGTTGCCCTCCGGGTCGGCCAAGACGACCCATGAGGCGTCGACGCTCTGGCCGACCTCCGCGCGAGTGGCGCCGAGCGCGACGAGGCGGGCGACTTCGGCTTCCTGGTCATCGGGGCGGAGGTCGAGATGCAGCCTGTTCTTGGTGGCCTTGGTCTCGGCCACGGGAGTGAAGGCCAGCCAGGGCATGGTCTGCTCGTCTTCGGCGATGAGATGGGCGCCGTTGGGTAAATCACGACGGGCCTTGTAGCCCAGGGCTTGGGACCAGAAGTCGGCCAGCCGGGCCGGGGCGGTACAGTCAATGGTGACGCACAGTATCGAGCTGGACATGAGGAGCCTCCGAAAATAGCGATGTTGCTACGGCGCGACGATGTGGCGTTGTACCCGCGCGGGGGCGTGTGGCACCGCCAAAGCAGGACAAGCAAACTTTTGGCGCGAGTGACGTAGTTGTCCAGCGATGCTCGACAGTGTGGGGCCTTTCGCCCAAGGCGTTTCATCTGTGCTACATGACACTCACGGAACCGCCCCGATGTGGGGTGGGCTGCTGATGAACACCCACTATGGCCAGCTCGCCTTGTCGTGGTACGTCGTGGTACGGCGCGGGTGCCATTAGGGCATGGATGCTCAGCGGTCTCGTCCGGCTGAGGTGAGCGTGCGGCAGTTCGTCAACGACTCCGGTAGCGTCACGCGCGGCTTGCGCGAGGGGAAGCGGTACATTTTGACGATCAACGGTGAGCCGCTTGCCGAGGTGAAGCCGATCAAACGTCGTCGCTTCGTCCCTACGGCCGAGGCGCAGGCCGTCTTCGCCACCGCCCCGGTTGTTGACTGGGATGAGGTGCGGGCTGATCTGGAGACGGCTATCGATGATGAGCTGCGTGATCCGTTCGAGGGGACGGGCTTGTGATCCGGTATGAGCGAGGCGTGCTGGACACCAACATCGTGGCCGCTTTCAAGCTCTTTGATCCCGCTGAGCTGCCCGTGGAGTCGACGATCACCGCCGTCACGCTCGGCGAGCTGTCGCGTGGGCCGTACGCCACCGATGATCCGGTCAAGCGTGCCGGAAGGATTGCGGTGCTTCAGCATGCCGAGGCGGCGTTCGGTGATCCGCTGCCGTATGACGCCGAGGCGGCCCGGATGTTTGGTCAGCTTTGTGCCGTCGTGTACGCGCAAGGTCGGCAGCCACGGAGCCGGACCGCCGGCTTGATGATCGCCGCGACAGCCGCCAGCAACGAACTGCCGTTGTTCACGGCGAACCCCAAGGACTTCGACGGCTTGGAACGGCTGGTGGACGTGGTCGCCGTGATGCGACCTCACGGCGCGACGGGCTAGCGCAAGTGGCGGGTCAGCCTTGTCGAGAGGATGATGGCGCATGGCCGTTCGCCGGTCTTCCGAGGAGCCGTTTGTCGCGCCCCATTCGGTCACGCATGGCCAGTTCTCTTCAAGGGCTCGATCGCCTGACGCAGCTCAACCACCTGCGACATCGTGTTCGAGTAAGCGGTAAGCAGGTCCACCTAAGTGGTGTTATTTCGCTCAACGGCGGTGTCCTTCGGGGTGCCGCCGTTCTTGCGTCTGGTCAGCCGCGGTAGAAGTCGGCCAGTGCGGTGAAGGCGGCCTTGGGCTCCCATGGCATGTCCGGATACGTGTCGCCGTTGCGGTCTTCGAGCACCTTGACGATGCCGGGACTGGCCAGGTCGAGGTCGCGGCGAGGGTCGTCGGGGCGGTGCGGGAAGCCGTCGAGCGCGAAGAGATACACGAAGGCGCTGTCAACGCCTTCGGCCTCGAAGATCTCCAGCAACTCGCGCAGGTAGGCGGCCTGGCCGGCTTCGTCGCGGACGTAGTCCCCGTTCAGCCCGACCGGGCGACCGGTCCTGTCGTACTCGACGATCTCCATGCTGCGCGGTGCGACGTCGCCGGCACCCCGCCAGGTGGCCGTGCCGAAACCGGTGATCGCGACCGGCTTTCCCTGCGCGACGAGGTTGCGCACGCCGTCCCGGAACTGGTCGGCCACCTCGGCAGACCGGATGAGTTCGACCGACATGATGTCGAAGAGGGTCCAGTCGACGCGCTCGAACGGTATGCCGGCATAGGTGATCTTCCCCCGGAAGCACTCGCGTACCGCCGTGACGGCCTCGCCGAGAAAGTCGTTGAGGCGGGCACTCACCTCGGCGAGCCGCTCGGCCCGGCCATCGGGCCGGCTCAACAGCAGACCGAGCCGCTCCTCCAGGTTGTCACCGGGAAAGAACCCCTGGTTCATGACGCTCAACTCGACACCGGCGACGAACACGACCTCGGCTCCCGCCTGCCGGACCCGCTCCGCCCGCTGTGCGCAGTCGGCGAACAGCGACAGGATCTCCGCGGCCGTCAGTTCCAGCGGATAGGGCGAGAACCAGACCTCCAGCCCGAGCTCGGCGGCGCAGCGGGCAGTCAGTTCCAGCCGCTCCGGATCGCCGCCGACGATGTGGACGGCGTTGCAGTGCAGGTCATCACGGATGATGGCCAGCTCCCGCCGGACCACGTCGAGATCGAATCGCTCACGAGAGATCTCGCCGTCACGAACGAAGCCGGTGTCGTACGCGATGCCTTTGGCACGCATGGTTGTGGTCCTTCCTGTGGGTTTCCGACGGCCCGACAGTAGGACAAAAAAGTGCGTGCACGCAAGTTTGCGTGTGCGCATATTTGCTGGGATGCTTGGACGGTGACGACGCGACGGACGGGGCTGCGCGAGCAGAAGAAGCAGGCCACCAGGGAGGCGCTGCGCGAGGCGGCCCTGCGGCTGGCCCTGGAACATGGGCCGGAGAACGTGCGCGTCGACGACATCGCCGAGGCGGCCGGAGTCTCGCCGAGGACCTACAACAACTACTTCTCCAGCCGCGAACAGGCCATTGTCGCCGCCGTCACCGCCGAACGAGAAGCACGGGTCGCGGCGGCGGTCGCCGCCCGGCCCACCGTCGGCCTCGCCGACGCCGTGGTCGAGGCGATCGTGGAGCAGTACACCGACCCGGGAGAGCGCCATCGCGACGCGCTGCTGCTGATCACCACCCGCCCCGCGCTGCGCGAGGCGTTCGTCGACACCGCCGGCGCGGTCGAACACTCCCTCGCCGATGTGATCGCCCAACGCCTCGGCGACACCGACCCGCACGCCCCCCGTGTGCTCGCGGCGAGCGTGGCCGCCGCGATCCGGGTCGCGCTCCACCAATGGGTGCAGCCGAGGACCGCGTCCCCCACGGCCGGCGGGCTCGTCGTGCCGTCCGGCTCGCTGCCCGACCTGCTCCGCGCCGCACTCGCACCGCTGGCGCCCGCACTCGACGCGGCCGAGCAACGAGCACGGCGACACTCGGGTTCGAAGAGCACGGCCCAGTAGGCTCGGACGCATCACCCTAGTTCGAGGAGAGCCCATAATTGGTGGTCATTTCTCAGGAGACGTCGTTCGACGAGGCCGAGCTGTACGAGCTGTACGACTCCGTGGGCTGGAAGCCCTGGACGCAGGACATCGCCAAGGTGCGCCGTGCCCTGGCGAACTCGCACCTCGTCATCACCGCCAGAGACGAGGCCGGGCGGCTGCTGGGCGTGGCGCGCACGGTGTCCGATGACGAGATCATCTGCTACGTGCAGGAAGTGCTGGTCAACGAGAGGTACCACGGCCGGGGGATCGGGCGGCGGCTGATGGAGCACCTGGTCGAGCGGTACGCGCACTGCCGGTACTTCATGCTGACCACCGACCACGAATCCACCCCTGAAGGGGTCGCCAACCACGCCTTCTACCGGCGCATGGG
Organism: Nonomuraea helvata; assembly: GCF_039535785.1. NCBI lineage: Bacteria > Bacillati > Actinomycetota > Actinomycetes > Streptosporangiales > Streptosporangiaceae > Nonomuraea > Nonomuraea helvata. The sequence continues at coordinate 233,818 of NZ_BAAAXV010000005.1, read as the reverse complement.
CCTGATCGAGCATCACGAGCAGGGGCTGTCCGCCTTCGGGCTGCCGGTGCACGGCTCCTGAGGCGGACCGGGACACGTCACTTCCCGAGCACGTCCAGGTAATGCTGGTTGTACATGATGCCGAGGACGTTGCCGAACGGATCGATCACGGACGCGGTGACGAACCCCTCGCCGTGCTTCGTGATCGGCCGGTGCTTCTTGGCGCCCATGGTGAGCAGGCGCTCGAGGGTGGCCTCGAGGTCGTCCACGTGCCAGTGCATGATCGTGCGTCCGGGCCGGTCCGTATCCCCAGCCGGGGCATAGCGGCTGTCGATGATGCCCAGCTCGTGCTGGTAGTCGCCGACGCGCCACTCGATGTAGCCGGGGACCTGGTAGTACGGCTCCAGCCCGAGCAGCTCGGTGTACCAGGCCTTGGCCGCCTCGAGGTCGGCTGCGTAGAAGTTGAGGGTGGCGAGTCCGCGGAGCATGTGTCTGGTCCCTTCTTTCCGGTGATGAACACAATCCTTCCGGACAAAGTGCTCACCGAATGAGCACTTTTCAGGGGAGAATTTCCGACCATGCGAGCCGATCGACTTGTCGCCGCCCTGCTGCTCATGCAGGCCCGCGGCCGGGTGACCGCGGCCGAGCTGGCCGTGGAGCTGGAGGTGTCCGTGGCCACCGCGCGGCGCGACCTCGAAGCGCTGTCCGCGGCGGGCATCCCCGTCTATCCGCAGGCCGGGCGCGGGGGCGGCTGGTCGCTGCTGGGCGGCGCGAGGACCGACCTCTCCGGGCTCACCGCGAACGAGGCCCAGGCGCTCTTCCTGATGGCGGGGCCGGCCGCCTCCGCCGCGCCAGAGGTCAAGTCCGCGCTGCGCAAGCTGCTGCGGGCCCTGCCCCAGACGTTCAGGGCCGAGGCCGAGGCGGCCGCCGACGCCGTGGTGGTCGACCCCGCCCGCTGGGGCGAGCGCGACCGCGAGCGTCCAGAGCTGGTGGAGGCCCTCCAGAACGCCACCGTACGGCGCCGCAAGGTCAGGCTCGTGTACGAGGGCCGCTCCCGCGAACAGACCCACCGCCTGGTCGACCCCTGGGGCCTGGTCGACAAGGACGACGTCTGGTACCTGGTGGCCGGCACGGAGGCCGGGCAGCGTACGTTCCGCGTGGACCGGATCGTCGACGCTGCCGTGACGGACCTGACCTTCGAGCGGCCCGAGGGGTTCGAGCTGTCGCAGGCGTGGGGGAAGGTCGTGAACGAGATGGAGCGGCGGCGCTCGCTGCTCTCCGCGACCGTGCTCATCGCCGAGAGGTTCCTGCCGGTGCTGCGCTCCCAGTTCGGACGCCACTGCGAGGTCGTGGGGACCGAGGACGACGAGCGGGTCAGAGTACGGGTGGCGGCGCCGATGGCGTTGACGATCGCTGAGCAGCTGGCCGGGTGGGGCTCGCGGGTGGAGGTCGTGGAGCCTGACGACGTCCGGGCGCAACTGGCCAGGATCGGGTCCGAGCTCGTCGAGCGTTACCGCACCTGACCGCCGCTAATACCGCCGGTGGCGCCGGCCGCCGAACGACTTGCCGACGTGGAAGCCGCCGGGCAGGTGTACCGAGACGTGACGACGGCCGTCTGGAGAGGTGGTGACGCGGAAGCGCCGGTTGCCGACGCTGTGGCCCACGCCATGTCGAGATAGGTTGATCCGGAACGGTCCTACTTTGATGGTCTTTCGGTAGTGCCAGCCCATGTTCCTCCTTCTCTCATCTTGACAACGACCGGCGCGTCCGGCTGGTTCCGGCGAGCACCTGTGCCAGGGCTTCGAGGGCGTGCGGATAGGCGCGTTCCGACGGGGCGGCGTACCCGATGAGCAGGCCCTCGCGGCCGGCGCCCCGCCAGAGAGGGGAGGCGCCGCGCAGGGCGATGCCTCGCCGCTCGCAGGCGGCGAGGAGCTCCGCCTCCGTGGGGCCGGTCTCGGGGAGCAGGAGGAGGGCACGTAGCCCCGCGGCCACCCCGGGCAGGACGACGCCGGGGAGTGGCTGGTCCGGCCCTGGGCCGAGCCGGGCGAGCAGGAGTTCGCGGCGGCGGCGGTAGCGGAGGCGGGCGGCGCGGATGTGGCGTTCGTAGTCGTGGGTCTCGATCATCCTGGCCAGGACGAGCTGGCCGAGCACCTCGGTGTGGGCGTCGGCGTACCGCTTGGCCTCGGTCACCGGGCCGATCAGCGAGGGCGGCACCGCCATCCAGGCCAGGCGGAGGGCGGGGGAGAGGGACTCGGAGGTGGTGCCGACGTACACGACCTGCTCGGGCGCGGTGCCCTGGAAGGCGCCGACCGGCTGCCGGTCGTAGCGGAACTCCCCGTCATAGTCGTCCTCGACCACCGGTCCGCCCCACTCGCGCAGCGCGCGTCGGCGGGACGGGTGCAGGGGGACGCCGATGGGGTACTGGTGAGCGGGCGTGACGACCGCCGCCGCGGTGGCCGGGGTGAGCGTGTCCACCTGCGCGCCGAGCTCGTCCACGGGCAGCGGTACGGTGCCGCGCCCGGCCCGGCGCATCACCTCGCGGTAGAAGTCGTGCCCCGGCTCCTCCATGGCGAAAGGCCCGTCGATCACGCGGGCGAGCAGGTTGAGCGCCTGGACGAACCCCGTCGTCACCACGATCAGGTCCGGCGTCGTGATCACGCCGCGTGTCCTGCCGAGATAGCCGGCCAGGGCCGCCCGCAGCTCGATCCGGCCGCGCGGGTCGCACGGGCCGAAGACCTCGGCGGGCGCGGTGGCGAGCACGTGCCGGGTCGCCCGCAACCAGGCCCGCGCGGGAAAGGCCGACACGTCCGGGTGACCGGGCCGCAGATCGTGCGGCGGCGCAGGCGAGGGCCCGGACGGCTCAGGAAGGGGCGGCGCGGTCCGGGTCACGCCGGCGACCTCGGTGGCGGAGCCGGGGCGGGCGGTCAGGTAGCCCTCGGCGACGAGCTGGTCGTACGCCGCGCTCACCGTGCCGCGCGAGAGCCCCAGCTCGGCCGCCAGCGCGCGCGTCGAGGGCAGCCGCGCGCCGCGCGGCAGCCGCCCGTCCCTGACCGCCTGCCGCAGCGCCTCCTCCAGCCCGCGTCGCCGTCCGCCGGCAGTGGAGACCTCCAGATGCAGATCCACGCCGAAACCGGCCCAACTTTTCCGCACAGAACCGGATCTTACGGATGGTCCGGTATCTCGGCTTACGGTGGGTGAGCTGGCCATATCCGGAAGGACCCCATCACATGATCGTGATCGCTCACCTGAGCGACATCCACATCGGCGCGACACCCCAGAGCATCGGCCGTGCCGCCTCCGTCATGCGCTACCTCGACGCGCTTCCCTACGACCTCGACGCCGTGCTGGTCACCGGCGACATCGCCGACCACGGGCTCGCGGAGGAGTACGAGGAAGCGCGCAAGCTGCTCACCTCACGCCACCCGGTCCTGGTCGGTCCGGGCAACCACGACGTACGCGGACAGTTCCGGCGCGTCCTGCTCGGCGAGCAACAGCCGGAGGACGACGGGCCGATCAACCAGGTGCTCCGCACCTCCAAGGCCGTTTACGCCATGTGCGACTCCTCGATTCCCGGCGAGGACGCGGGGCGCCTGGACGAGGAGACGATCGCCTGGCTGGAGGGCGTGGTCGGCGGCGCTGACCTGCCGGTCTTCGTGGCCTTCCACCACCCGCCCGCCATCCTGCACAGCCCGCCCGTGGACGACATCCGGCTGCACGCGCCCGAGCCGCTGGCCGAGCTGCTCGGGCGGCACCCGAACGTGCCCGCCGTGCTGGTCGGCCACGCCCACACGCCCGCCGCCACGACCTTCGCCGGGCGTCCGCTGCTGGCGGCCCCGGGCGTCGTCTCCACGCTGAAGCTGCCGTGGGAGGGCGGGACGTCGTTCGACAACTGCGTGGACTTCGATCTTCCGCCGTCGGTCGCCTTCCACGTCCTCGACGACGAGGGCCGGGTGACCACCCACTACCGCGTCGTCCAGTGAGAAACAGGGGCGGACCTGTTGCTCGGGTCCGTCCCTGTCAGCCCGGATCCGTGTAACCCGACCGTAATGCCGGGAGCCCTTGACGTGCGTGTTGTTAGCGTTCACAGTCGGCAGAGCGACCCCGTTACGCGGGAGCTCGAAGCGATCGGCAGGCGCGGCTATCGCCGTCACCTCGTCGTGCGCGCACTCCAGGAGTGATCAGCTTCGACACCACGCGGCCCGGTCGGGCCGGGGTGCGGGCGTACAGGAAGGCAGGGGAGCGCCGCCATGCCAAACGGCATGTTAGCGCTCACATAGGAAGGAACCCCCCAACGTGTTCAAGAGGATCTCGGCGCTGGTGCTCGCCGGGCTCACCGCGATGACGGTGACTTCGTGCGGCGGCAGTGGTGGCGGCAGTGGCGGTGGCGGTGGCTCGATCACCATGGGCTTCTCCCAGGTGGGTGCGGAGAGCGGGTGGCGGACCGCGAACACCAAGTCGGTGCAGGACTCGGCCAAGAACGCGGGCATCACGCTCAAGTTCTCCGACGCTCAGCAGAAGCAGGAGAACCAGATCAAGGCCATCCGCTCCTACATCCAGCAGAAGGTGGACGTCATCGCCTTCTCGCCGGTGGTGGAGTCGGGCTGGGACACGGTGCTCAAGGAGGCAAAGGACGCGAAGATCCCGGTCATCCTGACCGACCGCGCCGTCGACTCCAAGGACACCTCCCTGTACAAGACCTTCCTCGGCTCCGACTTCGTGGAGGAGGGCAAGAAGGCCGGCCAGTGGCTGGTCAACGAGTACAAGGACAGCAAGGACCCGGTGAACATCGTCGAGCTGCAGGGCACGACGGGCTCGGCGCCGGCCAACGACCGCAAGGCCGGGTTCCAGGACGTCATCAAGGCCGACCCGAAGTTCAAGGTCATCGCCTCGCAGACCGGCGACTTCACCAGGGCCAAGGGCAAGGAGGTCATGGAGGCCTTCCTGAAGTCCAACCCCGACATCGACGTGCTGTACGCGCACAACGACGACATGGGCCTGGGCGCGATCGAGGCCATCGAGGGCGCGGGCAAGGTGCCCGGCAAGGACATCAAGATCGTCACCGTGGACGCGGTCAAGGACGGCATGCAGGCGCTGTCCGACGGGAAGATCAACTTCATCGTCGAGTGCTCGCCGCTGCTCGGCCCGCAGCTCATGGACCTGGCCAAGAAGGTCGTCAAGGGTGAGCAGGTGCCTGCTCGCGTGGTGACCCAGGAGACCACGTTCACGCAGGAGCAGGCCAAGCAGGTGCTCTCCTCCCGTCAGTACTGACCGCCTTGTCGGGGGTGTCGCTCCCCGTACTTCGGCCGGGGTCTTTCGGGGACCTCCATCGGCCGGGGTGCGGGGCGCGCGGCGGACCCGACACAACATGGAAAGGGACGAAATGGCCACACCCGCGCCGGTCCTGACGATGAGCGGGATCGGCAAGCAGTTCCCTGGCGTGAAAGCCCTGGACGGCGTCGACCTCAGACTGCTGCCCGGCGAGGTGCACGCGCTCATGGGAGAGAACGGCGCGGGCAAGTCCACCCTGATCAAGGTGCTCACCGGCGTCCATCCCGCCGACGCGGGCACCATCGAGCTGGGCGGCACGCCCGTGGCGTTCGGCAGCCCGCTGGAGGCGCAGCAGGCCGGCATCAGCACGGTCTACCAGGAGGTCAACCTCTGCACGAACCTCTCGGTGGCCGAGAACATCTTCATCGGCCGCGAGCCCCGCCGCGCAGGCCGCATCGACTGGAAGCGGATGCGGGCCAGGGCCGGCGAGCTGCTGGCCCGGCTGGAGCTGAGCCTGGACGTGTCCGCGCCGCTGTCGGCGTACTCGCTGGCCATCCAGCAGATGGTGGCCATCGCGCGGGCGATCGACATCGAGGCGAGGGTGCTGATCCTGGACGAGCCGACCTCCAGCCTGGACGCGGACGAGGTCGAGCAGCTCTTCCGGGTGATGAGGAGGCTGAAGGAGGAGGGCATCGCCATCCTCTTCGTCTCCCACTTCCTCGACCAGATCTACGAGATCTCGGACCGCATGACGATCCTCAGGAACGGCAGGCTCGTCGGCGAATATCTCACCAGGCAGCTCCCGCAGGTCGAACTGGTCGCCAAGATGATCGGCCAGGAGCTGGCCGCGCTGGAGCGGCTGCACGGCGAGGCCAAGGTCTTCGACCGGCCGCTGGTCGAGGCGCGGGAGCTGGGCCGGCCGGGCGCCATCGAGCCGTTCACGCTCACGATCCACGAGGGCGAGGTCGTGGGCCTGGCGGGGCTGCTCGGCTCCGGACGTACGGAGATCGCGCGGCTGCTGTTCGGCGCGGACCACGCGGGCACGGGCGAGATCGCGGTCGGCGGGTCACCGGTGTCGTTGCGCACGCCGCGCGCGGCCATGAACCACAAGATCGCGTTCTGCTCCGAGAACCGCAAGGCCGACGGGCTCATCCCCGACCTCACCGTGCGCGAGAACATCATCCTCGCCCTCCAGGCCACCAGGGGCTGGACCAGGCCGGTGCCGCGCGAGCAGCAGGACGAGCTGGTCGGCGGGTACATCAAGGCACTGAAGATCAGCCCGCCCAACCCGGAGCACCTCGTACGGAACCTCAGCGGCGGCAACCAGCAGAAGGTCGTGCTGGCCAGATGGCTCATCCTGGAGCCCAGGCTGCTCATCCTGGACGAGCCCACCCGGGGCATCGACGTGGGGGCCAAGACCGAGATCCAGCGGCTGGTGGCCGAGCTCTCCGACGGCGGCATGGCGGTGCTGTTCATCTCCGCCGAGCTGGAGGAGGTGCTGCGGCTCAGCCACAAGGTCGAGGTGCTGCGCGACCGGCGCCTGGTGGCCGAGCTGCCCAACGACGACTCCCTGACGACGGACGTGCTCATGGAAACGATCGCAAGCGGAGGCCGGGCCTCATGAGACGGCTGCTCTGGCCGGTGGTGGTCCTCGCGCTGCTGCTGGTCCTGAACGTGTTCTTCACGCATGGCTTCTTCTCGATCCAGGTCAGGGACGGCCACCTGTACGGCAGCCTGATCGACATCCTCAGGTTCGGCGCGCCGCTGATCCTGGTCTCGCTCGGCATGACGCTGGTCATCGCCACCGGCGGCATCGACCTGTCGGTCGGCTCGGTGGTCGCGATCTCGGGAGCGCTGGCGTGCCTGCAGATCAGCCAGGACGCGAGCGTGTTCACCGCCGTGGCGGCGGCCCTCGGGCTCTGCCTGGTGCTCGGGGCCTGGAACGGGTTCCTGGTCGCGACTGTCGGGATTCAGCCGATCATCGCCACGCTCATCCTCATGGTGGGCGGGCGCGGCCTGGCCCAGCTCATCACCGACGGGCAGATCATCACCGTCAACAGCCCGGCGTACAAGCTGATCGGCGGTGGCTACTGGCTGACCGTCCCGTTCGGCATCCTCATCGTGATCGCCGTGCTGGCGATCACCGCGTTCCTCACCCGGCGGCTGGCGCTCGGCATGCTGATCGAGTCGGTCGGCGGCAACGCCGAGGCGAGCAGGCTGGCGGGCATCAGGGCGCGCGGGATCATCATCATGGTGTACGCCTTCGCCGCCCTGTGCGCGGGCGTGGCCGGACTGATGATCAGCTCGAACGTCTCCAGCGCCGACGGCAACAACGCCGGCCTGTGGATCGAGCTGGACGCCATCCTGGCCGTCGTGATCGGCGGCACGTCGCTGTCCGGCGGCCGGTTCTCGCTCGGCGGTACCGTGCTGGGCGCGCTGATCATCCAGACGCTGACCACCACGATCTACTCGATCGGCGTTCCGCCGGAGACCACGCTGCTGTTCAAGGCACTGGTCGTGACGGCGGTCTGCCTCATCCAGTCCCCGTCCTTCCGCGAGAAGGTCTTCCGCAGACGCGGGCGGGCGGCGCCTTCCAGTCCTGCGGCCGAGGAGAAAGTGCGGATCACCGCATGACCACGCTGACGATGGGGCGGGCGAGCGTGCCCGCCAAGTACCTGCCGGTCCTGGTGACCGGGTGCCTGTTCCTGGCCATGTTCGTGGTCGGAGGGATCCGCTACGAGGGGTTCGCCAGCGGCCAGGTGATACTCAACGTCTTCATCGACAACGCCTTCCTGCTGGTGGTGGCGGTCGGGATGACGTTCGTGATCCTGACCGGCGGCATCGACCTGTCGGTGGGGTCGGTGGTGGCGCTGTCCACGATGATCTCGGCCAGCCTCATGAAGGGGCCGGGGTGGCCGCCGTACCTGGTGATCCCGCTGGTGCTGGTCATCGGGGCAGGGCTGGGGCTGGTCATGGGGTACATCGTGCACGCCTTCGACATCCAGCCGTTCATCGTGACGCTGGCGGGCATGTTCCTGGCCAGGGGGCTGTGTTACACGATCGGCACGGACTCGATCCCGATCGAGGACCCCACGTTCACGGCGTTCGCGCAGGCGCGGATCGATCTGTTCGCCGACATGTGGATCTCACCGAGCGTGATCGTCGCCGTGGTGGTCGTGCTGGTGGCGGCGTACGTGCTGCACTACACGCGGCTCGGCCGCGCGGTTTACGCCACCGGCGGGAGCGAGCAGTCGGCGCTGCTGATGGGGCTGCCCGTGGGACGGACGAAGATCGCGGTCTACACGATCAGCGGGTTCTGCTCGGCGCTCGGTGGCGTGCTGCTGTCGTTCTACATGCTCTCCGGTTACGGGCTGCACGCCGTGGGCATGGAGCTGGACGCCATCGCGGCGGTCGTCATCGGCGGTACGCTGCTCACCGGCGGCAGCGGCTTCCTGCTCGGCACCGTGCTCGGGGTGCTCGTGCTCGGCCTGATCCAGACGATCATCAGTTTCGAGGGCACTCTGTCGTCATGGTGGACCAAGATCTTCATCGGAATGTTGCTTTTCGTCTTCATCTTGCTGCAGCGCCTGTTCTCCGCCCGATCCCGGCGCTGACCTGCGGTGAAAGTTACCCGAAAGTTTCCGGTAGGTTATGCGCGCCCGTTGACACGAGCGTTGTTAGCGATAACAATCGGCGGATAGCGAATGAGAATCTTATTCTGATTCGTCACGCTCTGTGATCGAATCTCGCTCTACCGGCAGCTGCCGCGTCCAGCGCTGCCGCGACCCCCATCGCAAGGAGATGACATGAGGTTGGGACGAATCGGGGGCGTGGTGTCCGTCATCGCGCTCGCCGCGACGATGACGGCCTGCGGCTCGAGCACCAAGACCGTCGACGCGAAGGCCTCCTCCTCGGCCGCCGCCGGTAACGCGGGCGCCATGATCGGCGTCACCATGCCGACGAAGTCGTCGGAGCGCTGGATCCACGACGGCGACAACGTGAAGCAGCAGCTGGAGAAGCTGGGCTACAAGGTCGACCTGCAGTATGCGGAGAACGACATCCCGACGCAGGCCAACCAGATCGAGAACCAGATCACCAAGGGCGCCAAGCTCCTCATCATCGCCTCGATCGACGGCACCGCCATCACCTCGCAGCTGCAGCAGGCCGCCGACAACAAGATCCCGGTCATCGCCTATGACCGCCTGATCCGCAACAGCCCGAACGTCGACTACTACGCCACGTTCGACAACTTCAAGGTCGGCGTGCAGCAGGCGACCTCGCTGCTCAAGGGCCTCGGCGTCGAGGACGGCAAGAAGGGCCCGTTCAACGTCGAGTTGTTCGCCGGCTCGCCCGACGACAACAACGCCACGTTCTTCTGGAACGGCGCCATGTCGGTGCTCAAGCCGAAGATCGACGACGGCACCCTCAAGGTCGCGAGCGGCCAGACCGACTTCAAGCAGGCCGCCATCCTGCGGTGGGACCCCGCCACGGCGCAGAAGCGCATGGAGGACATCCTCACCAAGACCTACACCGGCGGCAAGAAGGTCGACGGCGTGCTCTCCCCGTACGACGGCCTGTCCATCGGCATCCTCTCGGCGCTGAAGAGCTCCGGCTACGGCAAGCCGTACCCGATCGTGACCGGCCAGGACGCCGAGCTCCAGTCGGTGAAGTCGATCATCGCTGACGAGCAGTACTCCACCATCTTCAAGGACACCCGCAAGCTCGCCGAGCAGACCGTGAAGATGGCCGACTCCGTGCTCAAGGGCCAGAAGCCCGAGGTCAACAACGAGAAGGACTACGACAACGGCAACAAGGTCGTCCCGTCGTACCTGCTCGACCCGGTGATCGTGGACAAGAGCAACTACAAGGAAATCATCATCGGCAGCAACTACTACACCGAGGACCAGCTCAAGTAAGGGCCGAGCCCCGGGGACCCCACCAGTCCCCGGGGCTTCCTCTCTGAGCGAGGGAAATATGACCGAGCACATCTTGCGGATGAGCGGCATCACCAAGACCTTCCCCGGTGTCAAGGCGCTGGAGAACGTCAACCTGTCCGTCCGGCGGGGCGAGATCCACGCCATCTGCGGAGAGAACGGCGCCGGCAAGTCGACGCTGATGAAGGTGCTCTCCGGGGTCTACCCGCACGGCGAGTACGAGGGCGAGATCACCTTCGAGGGCAGGACGGTCGAGTTCGGCGGCATCCGCGACAGCGAGCACGCCGGGATCGTCATCATCCACCAGGAGCTTGCGCTCAGCCCGCAGCTGTCGATCGCGGAGAACATCTTCCTCGGCAACGAGCGCGCCAAGCGTGGCTTCATCGACTGGAACCGCACCAACTACGAGGCCGGCGAGCTGATGAAGCGGGTCGGCCTGCGCGAGAACCCGACGACGCCGATCGCCGACATCGGCGTGGGCAAGCAGCAGCTCGTCGAGATCGCCAAGGCGCTGTCGAAGGAGGTGCGGCTGCTCATCCTCGACGAGCCGACCGCCGCGCTCAACGACGACGACTCGGCCCACCTGCTCGACCTGCTGCGGGGACTGCGGGACGAGGGCATCACCTGCGTGATCATCTCCCACAAGCTGAACGAGGTCACCGCGATCGCCGACTCCGTCACGATCATCCGCGACGGGCAGACGATCGAGACGCTCAACATGGCGACCGACAACGTCACCGAGGACCGCATCATCTCCGGCATGGTCGGCCGCGCGCTGGACAACCGCTTCCCGCCGCACGAGCCGACGATCGGCGACGAGGCGCTGCGCATCGAGGACTGGACGGTCTACAGCCCCAGCCAGCCCGGCAGGAAGGTGGTCGACGGCGCCGCGCTCTCGCTGCGCCGCGGCGAGATCGTCGGCCTCGCGGGCCTGATGGGCGCCGGGCGCACCGAGCTGGCGATGAGCCTGTTCGGCCGCACGTACGGGGTGCACATCTCGGGCAAGATCTTCAAAGATGGCAAGCCGATCGAGATCCGCAACGTGCAGGACGCGATCCAGCACGGCATCGCCTACGCCACCGAGGACCGCAAGAGGTACGGCCTCAACCTCATCGAGGACATCAAGCGCAACATCTCGGCGGCCGGCCTCGCCGGACTGTCCAAGAACGGCTGGGTCAACGAGAACGAGGAGTACAAGGTCGCGGAGCAGTTCCACAAGAGCATGAACATCAAGGCGCCCAGCGTCAACAGCGTCGTCGGCAAGCTGAGCGGCGGCAACCAGCAGAAGGTCGTGCTCTCCAAGTGGATCCTGACCGAGCCTGACGTGCTCATCCTCGACGAGCCCACCAGAGGCATCGACGTCGGGGCGAAGTACGAGATCTACACGATCATCAACCGCCTGGCCGACCAGGGTAAGGCCGTGCTCGTGATCTCCTCTGAGCTGCCCGAGCTGCTCGGCCTGTGCGACCGCATCTACACCCTTTCCGAGGGCCGCATCACCGGTGAGGTGCCGCGCCAGGAGGCCACCCAGGAAAACCTCATGTACTTGATGACCAAGGGACAGAAATAATGAGTAGCATCACGCCCACCAACATAGAGGTTGGGGCCCAGGGCGACGGGGGAGCGCCACGGCAGCCGGGCAGGGTGTCGCTCGGCGGTCTGTCGCTCAACCTGCGATCCAGCGGCATCTACATCGCCTTCGCGCTGATCATCGCGCTGTTCACGGTGCTGACCGACGGCGCGATGCTGGAGCCGCAGAACATCTCCAACATCATCGTCCAGAACTCCTACGTCCTGATCCTCGCGATCGGGATGATCCTGATCATCATCGCCGGGCACATCGACCTGTCGGTCGGCTCGGTGGTGGCGGTCACGGGAGCGCTGGCCGCGGTGCTCATGGTGAACATGCACTGGCCGTGGCCGCTGGCCCTGCTGGTCACGGTGGTCGCCGGGGCGGTGATCGGGGCCTGGCAGGGGTACTGGATCGCGTACTTCGGCATCCCGGCGTTCATCGTGACGCTGGCGGGCATGCTGCTGTTCCGGGCGCTGACCCTGACCGTGCTGGGCAACCAGGGCATCGGCCCGTTCCCCGACCAGGTCCGCACGCTGGCCAACGGCTTCACCAACGGCTACCTCGGCAACATCGGTCTCGGCCCGCTCGGCGGCGCCGACCTGTTCAGCCTGCTGATCGGCATCGTGGCCATCGCCGGCATGGCAGCCAGCCAGTGGCGCACCCGCAACGCCCGCCGCGGCTACGGCCAGGCGGTCGAGCCGATGGCGCTGTTCGTGCTGAAGCTGGCGGCCGGGGCCGCGCTGATCCTCTTCCTGGTCGTGCAGCTCGCCCGCTTCAAGAACCTCCCGTGGGTGCTGGTGCTGCTCGCCATCCTGGTGCTGGCGTACTCGCTGATGGCCAACCGCACGGTCTTCGGCCGGCAGATCTACGCCATCGGCGGCAACCTCCAGGCGGCCGTCATGTCCGGCGTGAAGGTCAAGTCGGTGGTCTTCTGGATCTTCGTGAACATGGGCGTGCTGTCGGCCATCGCCGGCATCATCTTCGCCGGCCGGCTCAACCAGGCGGGTCCCACCGCGGGTAACAGCTTCGAGCTGGACGCCATCGCGGCGGCCTTCATCGGCGGCGCGGCCGTCCAGGGCGGTGTCGGCAAGGTGGTCGGCGCGATCACCGGCGGTCTGATCATGGCGGTCATCAACAACGGCATGTCCCTGATCGGCTCCCCGAGCGAGCGGGTCATGCTCGTCAAGGGCGCCGTGCTCCTGGCGGCCGTCGCGTTCGATGTCTGGACGAAGCGTAGGGCGGGTGCTTCGCGTTAGTAAGATCCCCTGAGCCCAGCGAAAGGAGAGACCGTGACGACCCCCAAGCGCCGCCTGCCGGTCATGGCCGACGTGGCCAAGGAGGCGGGCGTGTCGCACCAGACGGTCTCCCGGGTGCTGAACGACCACCCGAACGTCCGGCCCGACACCCGGGCCCGGGTGGAGGAGGCGATCACCCGGCTGGGCTACCGACGTAACCTGGTCGCCCGCGCCCTGGTCACCAAGCGGTCGCGGACGCTCGGCGTGGTGAGTTTCGACACCACGCTGTACGGCCCGGCCAGCACGATCTACGGCATCGAGCAGGCGGCCAGGACCGCGGGCTACTTCATCAGCATCGTCAGCCTCAAGTCGATCGACGCGGCGAACGTGCGCGACGCCATCGAGTACCTCGCCGAGCAGGGCGTGGACGGGGTCGTGGTGGTCGCGCCGCAGCGCTCGGCCGGGCGCGCCCTGGAGAACCTGCCGCCGGGCATGCCGGCGGTGGCGGTCGAGGGCACGCACAGCGCCGACGTGTCGGTGGTCTGCATCGACCAGGTCCAGGGCGCCAGGCTCGCCACCCGCCACCTGCTGGAGCTGGGCCACGAGACCGTGTGGCACGTCAGCGGCCCGCCCGACTGGCTGGAGACCGAGGGCCGGATGGAGGGCTGGCGCGCCGCCCTGAGGGAGGCGGGCCGCCCGGTGCCCGAGCCGCTGGCCGGCGACTGGAGCCCCCGCGCGGGCTACGAGGCGGGCAAGAGCCTGGCCGCGATGGAGGGCGTCACGGCCGTGTTCGCGGGCAACGACCAGATGGCGCTCGGCGTGCTGCGGGCGCTCAGCGAGGCGGGCGTGCGGGTGCCCGACCAGATCAGCGTGGTGGGCTTCGACGACATCCCCGAGTCGGAGTTCTTCTCGCCGCCGCTCACCACGGTCAGGCAGGACTTCGACATGGTGGGCAGGCACTGCATCGAGGTGCTGCTGCGGCAGATCGACGTGGGGCCGACCGCGTACGAGCGTCTGGTCGTGCCGCCCAGCTTCGTCGTGCGGTCGAGCACAGCGGCGGCTCGTAGGTGATGATTGGCATGGAAGTAACCCCCGGGAGTGAAATGTGAACGCTAACAGTTACGTGGTCGGAGTCGACTTCGGCACGCTCTCAGGGCGTGCCGTCGTCGTCCGCGTCAGCGATGGCGCGGAGCTCGGCAGCGCGGTGCACGAGTACGCCCACCGCGTGATCGAGCACAGCCTGCCCGGCTCCGGCAAGAGACTGGGACCGGACTGGGCGCTGCAGTCGCCGCAGGACTGGATCGACGTGCTGAAGATCGCCGTGCCCCAGGCGATCGCCGCCGCGGGAGTCGCGCCCGAGGACGTCATCGGCGTCGGCACCGACTTCACCGCCTGCACCGTGCTGCCCACCACGGCCGACGGCACGCCGCTCTGCTTCGAGACGCCCGACGAGCCGCACGCCTGGCCGAAGCTGTGGAAGCACCACGCCGCGCAGCCGCACGCCGACCGGATCAACGAGCTGGCCGCGCGCCGGGGGGAGAGCTGGCTGCCGCGCTACGGCGGCAAGATCTCCTCGGAGTGGGAGTTCGCCAAGGGCCTGCAGGTCCTGGAGGAGGCCCCCGAGGTGTACGCCAGGGCCGAGCGCTGGATCGAGGCGGCCGACTGGATCATCTGGCAGCTCACCGGCGTGGAGAGCCGCAACATCTGCACGGTCGGCTACAAGGGGATCTTCCAGGACGGCGGCTACCCGTCCGAGGAGTACCTCGCCGAGCTCAACCCCGGCTTCGCCGGCTTCGCGAGCAAGCTCGCCACCGGACAGGTCGGCGAGAAGGTCAACGGCACGACGCTGGCCCCGCTCGGCGGTCTCGCCGGCCGCGTGACCGCGCAGGCGTCCGAGTGGACCGGCATCCCCGAGGGCGCCGCCGTGGCCGTCGGCAACGTGGACGCCCACGTCACCGCGGCCGCCGCCGACGCCGTCAGGCCCGGCCAGATGGTGGCCATCATGGGCACCTCCACCTGCCACATCATGCCCAGCGACCGGCTCGCCGAGGTGCCCGGCATGTGCGGCGTCGTACGCGACGGCATCGTGCCCGGCCTGTGGGGCTACGAGGCCGGCCAGTCGGCGGTCGGCGACATCTTCGCCTGGTTCGTCGACAACTTCGGCGGCGAGCTGGATCACGAGCGCCTGACCGCGCTGGCCGAGAAGCAGGCCGTCGGCGAGCACGGCCTGGTCGCGCTCGACTGGTTCGGCGGCAACCGCTCGGTGCTCGTGGACCACAACCTCTCCGGCGTGATCATCGGCCAGACCCTGGCCACCAAGCCCGAGGACGTCTACCGGGCGCTCATCGAGTCCACCGCGTTCGGCGCCCGGATGATCGTGGAGACGTTCGAGCAGTCGGGCGTGCCGGTCGAGGAGTTCGTGGTCGCCGGCGGCCTGCTGAAGAACCGCTTCCTCATGCAGGTCTACGCCGACGTGCTGCGCCGCCCGCTGTCGGTCATCGGCTCCGACCAGGGGCCCGCGCTCGGCTCGGCCATCCACGCGGCCGTCGCCGCCGGCGCCTACCCGGGCATCGAGGAGGCCGCGGCGGCGATGGGCAAGCGCACCGAGGCCGCGTACGTGCCCGACGAGGCCAGCGCCGACGCCTACGACCGGCTCTACGCCGAGTACCGCAGGCTCCACGACTTCTTCGGAGACGGAAAGATGCTGCACACCCTCCGCGCGATCAGGAACGAGGCCCAGGCATGAGCGTAAGGAAGATCGTCGCCGACCTCCATGCCGAGCTGGTCCGTTACAACCTGGTCGTCTGGACGGCGGGCAACGTGTCGGGGCGGATCCCGGGCGAGGACCTGTTCGTGATCAAGCCGTCCGGCGTCTCCTACGACGAGCTGACGCCGGAGAACATGGTGGTGTGCGACCTCGACGGCAACCTCGTGGAGGGCGAGCACGCGCCGTCCAGCGACACCGCCGCGCACGCGTACGTCTACCGCAACATGCCCGACGTCGGCGGTGTCGTGCACACCCACTCCACCTACGCCTCGGCCTGGGCCGCGCGCGGTGAGGCCATCCCGTGCGTGCTGACCGCCATGGCGGACGAGTTCGGCGGCGAGATCCCGGTCGGCCCGTTCGCGCTGATCGGCGACGACTCGATCGGCCAGGGCATCGTCGAGACGCTCAAGGGCCACCGCTCCAAGGCCGTCCTCATGCAGAACCACGGCGTGTTCAGCATCGGCAAGGACGCGAAGGCGGCGGTGAAGGCCGCCGTGATGTGCGAGGACGTGGCCCGTACCGTCCACGTGGCCAGGCAGCTCGGTGAGCCGCTGCCCATCCCGCAGGACGACATCGACCGCCTGTACGACCGCTATCAGAACGTCTACGGACAGAGGAGCCCGCGTTGAAGATCTGGTTTCTGACCGGCAGCCAGGGGCTGTACGGCGAGGACACGTTGCGCCAGGTGGCCGAGCAGTCCCAGCGGATCGCCGAGCAGCTCCCCGTGACCGTGGAGTGGAAGCCGGTGCTCACCGACGCCGCGGCGATCAGGCGGCTGATGCTGGAGGCCAACGCCGACGACGAGTGCGCCGGCGTGATCGCGTGGATGCACACGTTCTCCCCCGCCAAGATGTGGATCGCGGGGCTCGACGCGCTGCGCAAGCCGCTGCTGCACCTGCACACGCAGGCCAACGTGGAGCTCCCGTGGAGCTCCATCGACATGGACTTCATGAACCTCAACCAGGCCGCGCACGGCGACCGCGAGTTCGGGTTCGTGCAGACCCGCCTGGGCGTGCCGCGCAAGACCGTGGCCGGGCACGTCTCGGACCCGGTGGTGGGCGAGCGCATCCTGGCCTGGGAGCGCGCGGCCAAGGGCCTGGCCGAGGTCCGCACGCTGAAGCTGGCCCGCTTCGGCGACAACATGCGCGACGTGGCGGTCACCGAGGGCGACAAGGTCGAGGCGCAGCTCCGCTTCGGCGTCTCGGTGAACACGTACGGCGTGAACGACCTGGTCGAGGCCGTGGACGCGGCGTCCGACGCGGACGTGACGGCGCTGGTCAAGGAGTACGCGGAGCAGTACACCGTCGCGCCCGAGCTGCTCGGCGAGCGCAACGAGTCGTTGCGCTACGCGGCCAGGATCGAGCTGGGCCTGCGCGGCTTCCTCGAGGCGGGCGGCTTCAAGGCGTTCACCACGAACTTCGAGGACCTCGGCGGCCTGCGCCAGCTCCCCGGCCTGGCCGTGCAGCGGCTCATGGCCGACGGGTACGGCTTCGGCGGCGAGGGCGACTGGAAGACCTCGGTGCTGCTGCGCACGCTCAAGGCCATGACGCCGGGCGGCACGTCGTTCATGGAGGACTACACCTACGACCTGACGCCCGGCCAGGAGCTCATCCTGGGCGCGCACATGCTCGAGGTCTGCCCCTCGATCGCCTCCGGCACGCCGTCGTGCGAGATCCACCCGCTGGGCATCGGCAACAGGGAGGACCCGGTCCGGCTGGTGTTCGACGCCGAGCCCGGCCCCGGCATCGTGGTGGGCCTGGCCGACATGGGCGACAGGTTCCGGCTGGTGGCCAACGAGATCGACCTCGTGGCGCCGCCCCAGCCGCTGCCCAAGCTGCCGGTCGCCCGCGCGGTCTGGACCCCCCGGCCCAACTTCCGGACGTCCACGGAGTCGTGGCTCACGGCGGGCGCGCCGCACCACACGGTGCTGTCCACGGCCGTCGGCCGCGAGGAGCTGACCGACCTGGCCGACATGCTCGGCGTGGAGCTGGTGGTCATCGACGCCGACACGACGACCGAGCGCTTCGCCAAGGAGCTGCGCTGGAACCAGGCGTACTACCGCCTGGCCCAGGGCTTCTAGCTCTCGGGAGGCTTCTTCGGTGCGTTCCTGCGCTGCTCCTCGGCGCGCTCGCGGCAGCGGCGCAGGAACTCCTCGTCGTCATCGGGGTTGGTGGCGGCGAAGCGGCCGGGACGGTCGTACTCGGGGAACGCGCTCGGCTGCGTCACCGACTGCGCCCGCTCCGGGCGCCCGGCCACCAGCCAGGCGACGGAGCCGATCAGTGGGAAGATCAGCACGATGACCACCCAGGCGATCTTCGGCAGGTTCCTGCAGAGCACGTCGGGCGTGGTGATCACGTCGAAAAGGCAGTAGAGCCAGAGCACGAGCGTGACGAGGCTGATGGCCTCGGACAGGTAGAGCACGGCGCACCTCCGTCAGCGGCACTCGAAACTAGCGGCACCCGGCCGAGGCTGACAAGGTGGGCTATGGGAAGGTATGGCCGTGACGCTGACCAATTGGGCGGGAAACACCGCATTTCGGGCGCAAGATGTCCACCATCCGACCTCGCTCGACGAGCTCCAGCGGCTCGTCGCGGCCGGTTCCCGCGTGCGGGCGCTGGGCAGCGGTCACTCGTTCAACGACGTCGCGGACACGACCGGTGACCTCGTGGTGCTCGACCGGATGCCGGACACGGTGGAGATCGACAGCGCGGCGGCCAAGGTGCGGGTGCCCGCGCGCATGACGTACGCGCGGCTCGCCCCGCTGGTGCACGAGGCCGGTTTCGCGCTGGCGAACCTGGCCTCGCTGCCGCACATCTCCGTGGCGGGCTCGGTCGCGACGGGCACGCACGGCTCCGGTGACGCCGTGCCCAGCCTGGCCGCCGCCGTGTCCTCGCTCGACCTCGTCACCGCCGACGGCTCGGTGCTGACGCTCTCCCGCGGCGACGCCGACTTCCCCGGCGCGGTGGTGGCGCTCGGCGCGCTCGGCATCGTCACCTCGGTGACCCTCGACCTGGTGCCCGCCTTCGAGGTGCGCCAGTACGTACGCGAGGGCCTGTCCGTGGACGCGCTGGCCGACTTCGACGAGATCATGGCCGGCGGCTACAGCGTCAGCCTCTTCACCGACTGGCGCGACACCCGCGTCTGGCTGAAGCGCACGGAGGAGCTGACCAGCCCCGACTGGTACGGCACCACCCCGGCCGACGGCCCCCGCCACCCGCTGCCCGGCATGCCCGCCGAGAGCTGCACGGTCCAGCTCGGCGTGCCGGGTCCGTGGTACGAGCGGCTGCCGCACTTCCGGCACGACGCCGAGCCGAGCGGCGCGGGCGACGAGCTGCAGTCGGAGCTCATCGTGCCCAGGGAGCACGCGGTCAAGGCGCTGCGCGAGCTGTACGCGATCGGCGATCGGATCCGGCCCGTCCTGCACATCTCGGAAGTGCGCTCGATCGCGGCCGACGACCTCTGGCTCAGCCCGTTCCACGGCCGCGACAGCGTGGGCATCCACTTCACCTGGGTGAGGGACGTCGCCGGGGTGCTGCCGGTGCTGAAGCTGGTGGAGGAGACGCTGGCGCCGTTCGAGCCACGGCCGCACTGGGGCAAGCTGTTCACCCGGTGGCCCGCCTGCCCCGACCGCTTCCGCTCCCTGGCCCGGCGGCTCGACCCCCAGGGCAAGTTCGCCAACGACTTCACGCGGATACTGCTGGGGGAGTAGCCTCCCGCGCGGCCTTGCGCCCCCGGGTGTAGTGGGCCACCGGCCCGGCGGACGATGTGCCCGGCCCGCGCGTCGGAGATCGTTGGTGGCATGACCACTCACCCGTTCAGGTTCGGCGCGGTCGCCGGACATGCCACCGACGCCGCCGCGTGGACCGGCCTGGCCCGCCGGGCGGAGAGCCTCGGCTACTCGACGCTGCTGGTGCCCGACACGCTCCGCACGCTGTCGCCCTTCATCGCCGCCGCCGTCGCCGCGACGGCCACGACGACCCTGCGCGTGGGCACGTTCGTGCTGAGCGCCGCCAACCGCACGCCCGAGACCGTGGCGCGGGAGACCTCCACCCTGCACACGCTCACCGGCGGCCGCTTCGAGCTGGGTCTGGGCGCAGGCCGCCCGGACGCGGAGCAGGACGCCGCGGCGCTCGGCGTGAGGTACGGGACACCGGGCGAGCGCATCGAGCGGCTCTCCGAGACCATCGGCGCCGTCAAGGACGTTCGCGTGCTCGTCGCCGCCTCCGGGACCAGGCTGCTCAGGCTGGCCGCGCAGAAGGCCGACACGGTGGCGCTGGGCGTGCCGCGGCACTACACGGAGGACCAGGTGGCGGCGAAGCTGGACGAGCTGTACGAGCTGGCCGGCGACCGCTTCCACGACCTGGAGCTCAACATGAACCTCGCGGCCGCCGGCGCCGAGCCGCCCTCCTGGCTGTCCGTCACGGCGGGCGGCACCGGGTTCCTGCTGGGGACGGCGGACGAGATGGTGGACGCGCTCCGCCGGCGCAGGGACAGGCTCGGCGTCTCGTACGTGTCGGTGAACGCCCAGTACCTGGACGAGTTCGCCCCGGTGGTGGAGCGGCTCACCGGTACCTGACGGGACCTGACAGGTACGCCCGGCATGATGAGGCACATGTTCGCCAAGGGAACCTTCGACACCGCCGGCTGGGACGCCAAGCCGCCCTTCGAGGAGCGTGACGGCGTCTCACTCGGGCTCGTGACCATGTCCAAGACCTTCCACGGGGACCTGACCGGCACCAGCGTCGTGCATCTGCTGGTGGCCGCGACGGAGGTGGAGGACTCGAAGTCGTACGTGGCGCTGGAGCGCATCGAGGGCACTCTCGACGGCCGCTCGGGGGCCTTCGTCGTGCAGCACAACGCGGTCAGCGACCGCGGGAAGCAGTCGCTGACCGTCTCGGTCGTCCCGGACTCGGGCACCGGGGACCTGCGGGGGCTCAGGGGCGAGATGAACATCCTCATCGGACCCGACGGGGGCCACTCCTACACCTTCGACTTCACCCTCTGAACCGCCACCAGCAGGAGAGCCAGCGCCGCCAGCCCGAACACGACGTGGCTCACGAGGTCGAGCACGGCGGAGGACGGCACCACCGGGTGCGACAGGAACGCGTGCCAGGCGTAGGTCAGCAGCGCCCCACCGGCCAGCGCCATGCGGTGCCTGCCGTCCCATCCCTCGCGCGCCGACCAGGTGAGCGCCAGCCAGCCCATACCCGCCTCGGCCACGACGAGCGAGACGATGGTCACCCAGACCGGCAGCCCGTCGATCACGGTCTGCAGCTCGAACACCGCCCCGGCCAGCAGCGTCGCTCCGAGCACCAGCCACGGCGAGGGCGCCCGCCCGGCGGCGCTCCTGCGCCGCGGCAGCCGGAACGCCGCGACCACGAGCAGGACCACGATCACCACGATCGACACGAGCTGCGGCACGGACGCCAGGAAGTGCCCGTTGCGTGGGGACGAGCAGGACCAGGAAGTACAGGTACGTCAGGGGGAAGTCGCCGAGCAGGAACTCGGCGATCAGCGGGGCGAGCAGGGCGAGCCCCAGGGCCGGGAGGATTCGTCTCATGACTCGATCTTCCGGCGGTTTGCCGGCCGTGACAGGTGCCGTCGATCCTGACCTCGGCATGACATTTGTCCTATGCCGCCGACGGAAAGCAGAAAGCCCGGGCGCTGAGCCCGGGCTTCGTGTGGGTGGAGCTATGGGGATTCGAACCCCAGACCTCCTCCATGCCATGGAGGCGCGCTACCAACTGCGCCATAGCCCCTTGTTGCGTGTATGAGTGTAGCCGATTTCGTGACCCCCGAAGCACACCTTAAAAAGGTTGCATACGGAGAGTAAAAGCTTGCTACTGTCCGTGCCGTGATCGGCTTCGACCCAGTACCCCTGACCTCACGCTGCGCCCAGATCCTCGACGGGCGGGAGCATGCCGTCGTCGGCGTCAGCGCCCTGAACGGCTACTTCGCCCCGCGGACCATCAGGCACCTGCTCGACTGGGCGACCCGGACGTTCGCGCGGGTCCACGTCCTCGTGCCCGGCGTCGAGCTGGCCGGGACGCTGGTCGCGAGGGGCTGCCCGGCTGCCAAGGCGGGGGCCAAGGCGCGGTCGGCCGCCAACAACACACGTAACCGGGTGATCCGCGCGCTCGACGCCCTCGATCCGTCGAACGCCACGGTGTCCGACTGGAACGAGCTGGCTCCGAACCGGGCCTACGGCGAGGCGCGAACGGGCCTGGAGCGCCTTTTCGCGACCCATCCGGCCTTCGCGGAGCACTGCCTGGACGCGGTGCGGCCCATCGTCGGAGTGCCGGAGCTCTCGCGCGAGCAGGCCGAGCAGGCGCTGCCCTTCCTCCTGGCCGAGCTGCCCCTCGTCATCGACACCCCGTCGATCCTCGGCACGGGGTCGTCGGTGTTCTGCTATCCCCGGCCGATGCCGATGGTCGACCTGCTGTACGCGGGCGTGCTGCCGATCCATCCGGCTCCCACTCAGGGATTCGTGTCCACCGCGTTGACACAGGCCGTCCGGTCTGATCAGTATTTAAGTAACGTTCGGTAAAGACACAGTTACCAAAGGTGGCCGTCATGGATGAACGTGCCCGAAATGTTGGACATGCGTTCGACACCAGCGACATGGACCACGACGGCTACCTCGATCACCGGGACATCATCGTGGTCGCCACCTCCCTCTGCGAGCGGCTGGGGCTCTCCGACCAGGGCAGCCGGCTGGTCAGGAACGCGTACGAGCGGGTCTGGCGGTATGCCGTCCGCCACATCGGCACCGACTCCCACGGCCGCATCAGCAGGGAGTCCTACATCGACTACGCGCTGGCCCCCGAGCGCGACCGGACGGAGTTCGTGGCCAACGTGGTCTGGCCGATCACCAACGCCCTCTGGGACGCGCTCGACGCCGACGGGGACGAGCGGCTCGACCGGGCCGAGTACCTGCGCCTGTGGGCGGCGTACGACGTGGCGGCAGAGGCGTCACGGGAGTCGTACGATCGGCTGCGCGGCAAGAAGGTCGCGCACGTGTCGAAGGCCGGGTTCGCCCAGGCGATGTACGACTACTACTACCGTTCCGCCGCTGCCGCCCCCATACTCGGCGACGGCTGGATCAGCCCACGGAGCGGGCCTTGTTGATGAGCGTGACCAGCTCCGACACCATCGGGTCCTCCGACGCCGCCGCCAGCCGCGTGGCCTGCTCCATGAGCTCGGGCAGGTCCATGCCGAACGCCTTGCGATCACGCAGGTAGACCGCGAACGCGGCGACCGCCACGTCCACCTGGAGCCGGACCGGCGCCTTGTCCCACACCGACGGGGCCAGCTCGTCGGCCTGCAGCGCCTTGCTCGCCTCCGAGGCGTTCCTGGTGTCGGGGTCCTGCCAGCGTACGGTGGCCTGGGCGAGCTGCCCCTTGGCGCCCGGCTTGAGGTGCAGCGAGTAGAGCGCGGTGACCGAGTGGCCGGGGCCGATCTCCCCGCCGTCGCGGCTGTCGTCGCGGAAGTCCTCGGTGGCCAGCGCGCGGTTGTCGTACCCGATGAGCCGGTAGCTCTCCACCACCGACGGGTTGAAGACGACCTGCGCCTTGGCGTCGCGCGCCCGCAGCTCGATGTTCGCGGGGAGCTGCGTGGCGAAGATCTTGTCGGCCTCCTCCTGGCTGCTGACGTACACGGCCATGCCGTCGCCGTTGTCGGCGAGCTGCTCCATCAGCTCGTCGCCGTAGTCGCGGCCGACGCCGACGGTGAGCAGCGTGACCTGCCTGCCGGCGTACTCCTTGGCCCGGTCGAGGATGGCCTGCCACTCGGTGCTGCCCTGGTTGGCCAGGCCGTCGGAGAGCAGGATGACCCGGTTCGTGGCGGCGGGGCGGAACGCCTTGGACGCCTCCTGGTAGCCGGTGACCAGCCCGGCCTCGAGGTTCGTGCCGCCGTTGACGGTCAGCTCGTCCACCGCCTCGCGCAGCTCGTCCCTGGCGGTCAGCGGGGTCATCGACGCCAGCACCTTGGCCTCGTCGCTGAACGACACGATCGAGACCTGGTCGCCGGGCGCGAGCTGGTCGAGCAGCTTGAGCAGGGCCGACTTGACGAGGTCCAGGCGGCCGGTCTCGGCCATCGAGCCGGAGACGTCCACGACGAACGTGAGGTTGGCGGGCCGCCGCCCGGCCGCGTCCGACGCGCGCGTCTGCAGGCCGACGCGCAGGACCGCCTCGTCGCGCGACGGCAGCTTCGCGCCGTCCACGTGCACGGCGAACCCGTCGTCCGGCGGCTGCGCGTAGTCCTGCCGGAACGCGTTGACCCACTCCTCGGGGCGGATCTCGGCGGGCGCGGGCCAGCGGCCCTCCTGGAGGGTACGGCGGGCGTAGCCGTACGAGGCGGTGTCCACGTCCAGAGCGAACGTGGAGATCTGGGCCGTGGTCGTGTCCTGCTCGGCGTCCTCCTGCTCCTGCTGGGCGGGGGATTGGGACGGGCGTACGGGTTGCTGGTTGGCGTTGGCGGGCTGGGGCGCCCGCTCACCGCTCGTCGAGCCACCGGATCCGCCGCACGCGGACAGGGTCAGCAGCGCGACGAGCCCGGCACCCGCCGCTAAGGGGCGAATTTTCATGGCAACCACCTCCAAGCCGTACGACGAAACTTGATCTGCGGCCGGCCGGGCCGGTGACGGAAGCGAGCGCAAACCGCGACCGAGGCGTGATCGCTTGTGACGGGTGGGGTAGTTGAGGCAGTCCTGGGCGCTGTGCGCCTATCCGGGCAAGCAGCCCGAGGGTTTCGAGGAGATCACGGTTCCCCGGCCGGAGCCCGCCGCCCGCTGAGCGCCGCGTTCTCGACGCGTATGCGTACGGTGAGCAGCACGGCGTTGGCGGCGGTGAAGCACAGCGCGGTGAGCCAGGCGGTGTGCACCAGGGGGAGCGCGAGGCCCTCGGCGACGACGGCCACGTAGTTGGGGTGCCGCAGCCACCGGTACGGCCCGCCGCGCACGAGCGGCATGTCCGGGACCACCACGACGCGGGTGTTCCACTGCCTGCCCAGCGTGCCGATGCACCACCAGCGCAGCCCCTGGGCGAGGACGGCCACCGCCAGCATCGGCCAGCCGAGCAGCGGGACGAAGGGGCGGCCCAGCAGCCACACCTCGGCGGGCGCCGCCGCCAGGAGCGCGGCGTGGGCCACGACGATCCAAGGGTAGTGCCGCCTGCCGTACTCGATGCCGCCCCTGGACCTGGCCCAGGCCAGGTTGCGGCGGGCCACCGTCAGCTCGGCCAGCCGCTCGAGTACGACCAGGCCGATGAGGACGAGGTACGCGCTCACCAGTGCAGGAGCAGCAGCTCGGCGGAGAAGCCCGGCCCCAGGGCGAGGAGCACGGCTGGCGCGCCCGGCCGGCCCCGGGTCTCCTGGAGCACGTGGAGCACCGAGACCGAGGACAGGTTGCCGTGCTCGCGCAGCGACCGCCAGGTCACCTCGAGCGCCTTCTGCGGCAGCCCGAGGGTTTCCGCGATCTTCTCGATGACCTTGGGGCCGCCGGGGTGGCAGATCCAGGTGGCGACCTGGTCGGGGGTGAGTCCGTAGTCCGCCAGGAACGTCTTGATGTCACCGCCCAGCGCCTGCTCCACGAACCCGGTCAGGTCCGGGTCCAGCACGATGCGGAAGCCGTGCTGCCCGACCTCCCAGCCCATGAGGTGCTCGGTGCCGGGATAGAGCCGGCTGCGGGTGGCGACGACCTCGGGACCCTCGCCGCGCCCGGTCGCGACGACGGCCGCCGCGCCGTCCCCGAACAGGCCGCTGGCCACCAGGTTCGCGATCGAGGTGTCGTCCCGCTGGATCGTCAGCGAGCACAGCTCCACGCACACCAGCACCGCGACGTGGTCGGGCCAGCCGCGCAGGTAGTCGTGCAGGCGCGACAGCCCCGACGCGCCCGCCGCGCAGCCCAGGCCGAACACGGGCACCCGCTTGACGTCCGGCCGCAGCCCCACCCGCTGGGCCAGCCTGGCGTCCAGCGAGGGCGTCGCGACGCCGGTGGTGGAGCAGAACAGCAGGTGGTCGACCTTCTCGGGGCGGATGCCGGCCTTGCGCAGCGCGCCTCTCAGCGCCTGCTCGGCGAGCTCAAGGGCGACCTCGAGGTACATGTCGTTCGCGCGCTCGAAGGAGTCGAGCTTGGCGTAGTCGGCCAGCGGGAGTGCGAGGTTGCGGCCCTCCACGCCGGTGGCCGTGTGGAAGCGTCTCAGCAGGTCCTCGTCACAATCGGTCAGCCGGGAGAACGCTTCGGTGATCTCCGCCTGCGTGTAGCGGTGATCAGGCAGAACACTCTGTACCCCCGAGATGTGCATGCATCTCTCCTGCCGCTGAGAGGCCGCGGCTAACATCGGCCCCCGGCACGCGAGCCTCCGGAGCCGTCGGCTGAGGCCGTCGGCTCGGCGGCGCGCGAGGTCCTCAGAGCCATCGGCTCGACGGCGGAGCCGTGGGAGCCATGCCATCGGGGCTGCGGCGCGAGCCGTGGGAGCCATGCCATGGGCTCAGCGGCGCGCGAGCCTCCAGAGCGAGGTCACCTCGGCGGCGCGGGCGGCGTGCAGCGGGTCCTGCTCGTCCTGCGGCCGGTTGTGCTGGGGCCGCGCGTCCAGGCGTCCGGCCACGCGCAGCCCCGCCCGCTCGAACGCGGCCAGCAGGTCGGCCCGGGTACGCAGGCCGAGGTGCTCGGCGAGGTCCGACAGGATGAGCCAGCCTTCGCCACCCGGCTCCAGATGCACGGCGAGGCCGTCGAGGAAGCCGCGCAGCATCCGCCCTTCAGGGTCGTAGACCGCCTGGTCGAGGGGAGAGACCGGCTTGGCGGGAAGCCATGGCGGATTGCACACGATCAGCGGCGCCTCCCCGGGCGGGAACAGGTCGGCGCGTACGATCTCCACCCGGTCGGCCAGGCCCAGGCGGGCGACGTTCTCGCCGGCGCAGTCCACGGCCCGCTGATCCATGTCGGTGGCCACGACGTGCCGCACGCCCCGCCTGGCCAGGACGGCGGCCAGCACCCCCGTGCCCGTGCCGATGTCGAACGCCAGCCGGTCGTCCGGCAGCGGCGCCTGCGCGACGAGATCGATGTACTCGCCTCTGATCGGCGAGAACACGCCGTGGTGCGGATGGATGCGGGCGCCGAGCGCGGGGACGTACACGCCTTTGCGCCGCCACTCGTGGGCCCCGATCAGGCCGAGCAGCTCCCGTAGCTGGCCCACGGCGGGAGGCGCCTCGGGGCCGTACACCTCGGCGCACGCGGCCCGCACGTCGGGCGCCCTGCGCAGCGGCACCACGTGGTCCTCGGCGAACGGGATGAGCAGCATGCCCAGCGTGCGCGCGCGTTGTGACCGGGCCTGGCGGTAGCGGTGGAAGTCGGCGCCGGGAGCGGCGGGCTTGCACCGGCGTCCCATGGCCGCCAGCAGCTGGCGGGCGTTCTGGAAGTCGCCCTGCCACAGCAGCGCGGTGCCCTCACAGGCCAGCCGGTACGCGGCGTCGGCCGTCATCCGGTCGTCGGCCGTGATCACGCGCCTCGGTGGCGGCATGCCCAGCGCGGAACGCCAGACCGCCGACCGTTCCTGTCCCGCCTCGGTCCAATGGATCATGGGAAGCGACCGTTTCACGTTCCGCACCCGCGTGGCCACCGGTTTTCGGGTGTTGGTGTCAATCAACACCGTACGCCTGCCGCGTGGACCATGCCCGCATCGCGACGCCGCAGCGTCATGAGCGCGCGGCGATCACATGCCGTGTCCGGGCAGTCAGCCGGGCGTCATCCCGCGCGGAGCGCGTCGAGCATGAGGGTGAAGTGGCGACGCCAGCGCTCCGGATCCTGCTCGGCCACCCGGGAGCAGGCCATCATGAAGAACGCCAGATCGATCGGCCCCACGTCCAACCGCAGCGCACCGGCCCGCTGGGCCCGCTCGATCAGCTGGCCGATCAGTCGGTTGACCTCGGACCGGTCGCTCTGGTGCTCCTGGCACACCAGCTCGGTGAAGGCTCTGTCTCTGGCCTGCAGCTCGCAGGTGCGCTCGAGGAACCCCACGAGCCCCTCCCAGGCGTCGGCGGCTGCCACCGCCTGCCTGGCCAGCTCGGCCCAGCCGGCCAGCTGCTCCTCGAGGATCGCGTCGATGAGCTCGCCCCGCTCGGGAAAGTGCCGGTAGAGCGTGCCGATCGCGACCCCGGCCCGCTTGGCCACGGCCTCCAGAGGCGCGCCGACGCCCCGCTCGGCCAGGACCTCCCGCGCCGCCACCACGAGAGCGTCACGGTTGCGCTGCGCATCACGGCGGATCATGCACTCATTCTAGTGAAGTCGAGGGTGTGGCTCCGCTTGTGTTAACGTGAGGGCCACCCTCGACTTAAGGAGTGCCACATGAAGATCGCGATCATCGGTGCGGGTCCCGGCATCGGCCTCGCGGTCGCCCGCCGCTTCGGCAAGGAGGGCTTCGAGGTCTCGCTCGTGTCCCGGAGCCAGGCCAACCTCGCGGCGCTGGCCGCGCAACTGGACGACGTCCGGGTCTCCACGCATGAGGCCGACATGACGGACGAGGCCTCACTGGCCGCCGCCCTGGCCGGCATCGGCCCGGCGGACGTCCTGCTCTACAACGGCGTGGGCGCGGTCAAGGCCCTCACGCCGGTGCTGGAGATCACCAGGGAGAGCGCCCAGGACGCCTTCGACAGCGGGGTGCTGGGCGCGGTGACGGCCGTCCGCGCGGTGCTGCCGCCCATGCTGGCGCGCGGCTCCGGCACCTTGCTCTTCACCTCGGGCATCTCGGCCGTCCACCCGCTGCCGTTCCTGGGCAACGTGGGGCTCGCCGCCTCGGCGCTGCGCAACTACGCCCTGTCCCTGTCCGAGGCGCTCGCCGGCAAGGGCGTCCACGTCGGCCATGTGCCCATCTCCGCCGCTGTCGCCCCCGGCTCTCCCGCTTCCCCGGAAGCGGTGGCCGAGACCCACTGGCGCCTCCACGCGGATCGCGACCGCACCGAGGTCGTCCTCGGCGATCTGGCCACGATCAAGGCGGCGATCAGCCGGCTCTGACCCCCGTGCGCCATCAGTGTCCTGGCCGACGCCCCCTTGCCGAATATCGACCGACAGGTTCTCGGCAAGGTCCTCCTTGAGGGCGGTCACGGCATCTGCGGCAGCCCCTTCAAGCCCCAGGGCAAGGACTCGTTCTCGACGACCAGAGGCAGGGTCCGGCCATGGTCTGGCGACTGGACCGATGCACCGCCGCGTCTACGTGGCCTGTCCCCGGCGCACTTGGCATCTGTCGCGAGCAGCGGCGCGAAGGCGCCGCCCCCGTGGCATGTTGTCCCGACATCAACGCGGCAGCGGTCGCCGCACCAGTCGTGGAGTCCGGCATGGCGTTCCGGCTACTCGCGGGAAGCTTTCTGGTGTGCCAGGTAGAGCTGGCCGAGGCGGTCGATGCGCCAGAGCTGGCCGATCGTGATCAGCGTGGCGCCGAAGACGGTCGGCCAGGGCTCCAGCGCGATCAGCCCCCAGATGAGCAGCGCGAAGCCCGCCACGCCGACCGCGATGAGCAGCCGCTGCACGCTCCGGTGGTCGCCGGTGACCAGCGACCGGTCCCGGAGCCACAGCTTCTCGCCGTAGATGCCCCTGGCCGTCCAGCTGTCGGGCTGCTCCACGGCCGGGAAGACGTGCGGGTTGAGCGCCAGCCAGACGACCACCAGACCCACCGGGACCAGCGCCCACCAGCCGATCCACTCCCTGCTCCAGATTGCCGCGATCATCAGCGGGATGGCCGCGAACCTGGTCCAGACGCTCCACGGGTTGGCGTGCCGCTTCCAGGCTTCGTCCGTCATCCCGGCCGCCTGCGCGTACCTCTTCAGAACACTCATGCGACGAGCCCCCTTGCCAGCGCGTTGACGGTGGCCTCGACCACTTGGGCGTGGTCCGGCCCGAACCTGTCGCGGTTGAGCACCAGCAGCCCGGCGGTGCGCAGCACGCCGACCAGCACCTCCGGCGGGGCGTCCGCGACGATGACACCGTCGGCCTGTCCCTGGGCGAGATAGTCGAGCAGCGGCGTCAGCAGGTGAGGGGTGACCCGGGCGATCTCCTCGGCTCCGACCCTGCGCGCCACCGCCTCCAGCTCGTCGGGGCGGGTGAGCAGCCGCCGGTAGAACGGGTCGGTGGTGAGCACCTCGATCATCTCCCGCATGAGGGCGCCGAGGGCCTCGGCGCTCGGCGGCCGGTCCAGGGCGGCGGCGAGCCGCTTGCCGAGCATCGGCGCCCTGCGGATCATCACCTCCTTGTACAGCTCCTCCTTGGAGTCGAAGAACGCGTAGAAGCTGCCCTTGGCGATGCCCGAGGCGGCGACCAGCTCGTCGAGCGAGGTCTTCTTCAGGCCCTGGGTGGCGAAGAGCTCTTCGGCGGCGTCGAGCAGGGATTCGGTGATGCGCGCCCGGTCTTCCGCCGTGAATGCCACAGCCATGCGTATCCCTATGACTAGATTGGATATTGAGTCATAGCCTAGCATTCCGCGCGAATCGAATATGTGTTCGTATAATGGTTGGTATGGATCTGAACACGCGGGATCTGCCCGAGCTCTGGCGGCCGCCCATCGTGGAGCACGCCGCGTCGGCGCGGTATTTGCTGGCCTGGGGTGATGACACCGAAGGGGTGCGGTGGGGCTACCTGCTCTGGCCGCCGAAGGCGAGTGAAGGCGCGCGGTGGGTGCACTGGGAGGAGATCTGCCCCGTCGCGGGCGAGGACTACAGCGCGGTTCCGGTCGCGGAGCCGTGGATCTGGGCGGGCTGACAGGCGGCGGAAAAGGCGCTGACTCACACTCACCGTAGTGCCTACAATGCGTTGCGACGCGGTCCTCCAGCTGCCTTGAGAGGTGGCCCATGGTGAGTGAGACGACCAGGTTGCTCCTGCAGGTGGTCGATGACGCCGCCGATCCGCAGGAGCTGGACGAGGCCACCGCGCGGCTCCGCGCCGAGCTGCTCGAGCTCGATGTGGCGGCGAGCGCGGCCGAGGCGGGAGCGGTGCCCGAAGGTGCGAGGGCGGTCCTGTCGTTCACGGTCGGCGGTCTGGTCGTCGCGCTGGCCGGCACGGAGCTGCTCGGCGCCATCGTGAACGCGGTGACCGCCTGGCTCACCCGCAACCAGCACCGCTCCGTCAAGCTGGACATCGAGGGCGACGTGCTTGAGCTGACCGGCATCGCCTCCGCCGAGCAACGCCGGCTCACCGAGGTCTGGTTACGGCGAAGGCAACCGGGCACGCCCGCGCGGGCAGGCAGGCGTATGGCCCTGGTCGTGGCCAACGACGAATACCGGGATCCCGGGCTGCGGGGGCTGCGGGCGCCCGCGCTGGACGCCGAGGCGCTGGCCAGGGTCCTGGGCGACGAGGCCATCGGCGGGTTCGACGTGCGCACGATGCTCAACGAGCCCACCGCCGTCATCAACGAGGCCGTGGAGGAGTTCTTCGCCGATCGACACCCCGACGACCTGCTCTTGCTGCACTTCTCCGGCCACGGGGTCAAGGACGACAGCGGCGAGCTCTACTTCGCCACCCCGAGCACCAAGCTCAACCGGCTCGCCGCAACCGCTGTGTCCGCCGAGTTCGTCAACCGGCGGATGAGCCGCAGCCGGTGCAGGCGCGTCGTGCTGCTGCTCGACTGCTGCTACGCGGGTGCGTTCACGCGCGGCGCGCTGCCGAGGGCAGGGGCGGACGTCCACGTGGAGGAGCAGTTCGGCGGGCGCGGGCGGGTGGTCATCACCGCTTCCAACGCGATGGAGTACGCCTTCGACGGGACCGACCTCGCCGACACTCGCGAGACGTCGCCGTCGGTCTTCACCAGCGCGCTGGTGCAGGGGCTGGAAACGGGCGACGCCGACCGCGACCTGGACGGTTACGTGGGCATCGACGAGCTGTACGACTACGTCTACGACCGGGTGCGCGCGGTCACGCCCAACCAGACGCCGGGCAAGTGGACGTTCGACGTGCAGGGCGACCTGGTCATCGCGCGCCGCAGCCGGCCGGTGGACCGGCCGGCGGCGCTGCCTCCGGAGTTGCAGGAGGCGATCGACCACCCGATCGCCAAGATCAGGGCCGGTACGATCGACGCACTGGAACGGCTGCGGCACAGCCGGCACGCCGGCCTCGCGCTGGCGGCCCGGCTGGCGCTGGAAGAACTGGCTGACGACGACAGCCGGATGGTCTCGGCCGCCGCCGCCCGCGTCCTCGCGATTCCCCTCCGCGACCCGGGAGCGGGGCCCGTCCACGCGTCCGCCACTCCACCTCCCGGCCCCGGCTCGGGCGCCACCCGAAGCCCGGCCGCACCGCTGCCGCCTCCCGCGCCGTCGGGGACGTCGGACGTCGGGCCGCCGACGCGGCGATCGAAGGCCGGCCCACCGAGCACGCCGGCCAAACCGGCGCCACCGCCCAGGGCAGGCGCAGCGGCGGGATCCGGTACGGCCACGCCGGGCGCGGCCGGGGAGCCGGCGCTCGCCGGCGACGGGCCGTCCGCTGCCGGCGATGGGCCGTCCGCTGGGGGCGGTGGGCCGTCCGCTGGGGGCGGTGGGCCGTCCGCTGGGGGCGGTGGGCCGTCCGCGCCGATGACGGAGCCCGCCGTCGTACCGGAGCCGACGGCTGTCGCGGAGGCCGCGCAGGCGCAGCCGGCACCTGGCGGCGCCGGGGCAGGGAGTGACACGTCAACGGCCCACGTCCCGGCGCGTGCGGGGATCGCCGACGACGGCGTGGAGCCGGTGGCCGTCGTCCCCAGACCGGATCGGGCTCCGGGTGGGCGGCGCTGGGAGCTGGTTCGGCGTGCGTCCGCCCTCGTGGCCGCGCTCCTCCTCATGGTCGGCCCGGCCAACAGCAGCCTCGGCACGGCACGCTTCCCCGCCGATCTGCTGGGCGAACTCCCGCTCTGGAGCATCCTGACGGCCGCCGCGGCGGCTGCGATCGGCCTCTTGCCGGACGGGCGCAGGCGCGCGGCGCTTCTGGGTGTGGCGGCCGGGTCGGCCGCGCTCCACCTGGGCCTGGCCGCCCAGCTTCTCCGGACAGGATTCCCCGCCCAGCCGATGACGACGTTCGTCGCGGGCGCGCTGCTGATCCTCGTGGTGGTGCTCACCGAAACGGCCCTGGCCCACGAGGGTGTGGGCAGGGCCGTGGCGGCGGTCGCCGGGCTGCTCATCCTGTCACTGATCGTCATCGACCTGAAAGCCCCGAGAATGGTCGGAGAGACGGACGGCGAGAGGCTCGTACTGGCGGTCGCGGGTGTCCTCGTTCTCGCGGTCGTCGTCCGCGCGGTCACGGACTGGCGGGCAGGCCACGCTCGACGACCCGTCGTGCTGAGCACGGCGGCCTCGATCCTCATCGCCGCTGCCATGCTCTCCATGTACGTCGACGGCTCCTACGAGCACGAGGGAGCTCCCGCCTATCTCCCGGTCATCGTGGTCCTGCTCGTCATGACGGCCCAGGCACGCCGCCCCCGGCCCGAGTCGCTGACCGTGGTCCAGTTCACGTTGATCGTCGGCTTGGTGCACAACACGGCGCTGTTGGACACTCTGCCGGCCTTCATGATCACGCTCTTCGTCGCGGCGATCTGCGCGGGCACCGCGGCCTTCCTGGACAGAGACGCTAGACCGGTGGGTTGAAGCGGTGGTAGCCGGGAGCGGTCCAGCCGGCCGACACCGTGTCGGTCAGGTGCGCGTACTCGTCCAGCTCGAAACGCACCACCCGCCGCTCTCCCCACTCCACCCGGGCCCGGCCCGTGAGCTGCAGCGTCTGCCCGCGCTCCCAGTCCACGAACAGCAGCCCGGCCGCCGGGTCCAGCTCCAGGTTCCCGAGCGTCATGTACATCGAGTTGCCCTGGTAGTCGAGGAACTCCAGCGAGCGCGCTCCCGTGACCTGGACGAACCCCGGGTTGCCGCCCCGGTGTGACACGTCCGCCCCGAACCCGGCGGCTCGCGTGCCGATGAAGAACGTGTCCGCCTCCGCGATCCACCTCCGGTGCCGGTCGGACAGCGAGGTCCCGCGCCCCAGACCGGCAGGGGTGCCCGGAGCGGAGGTGGGGGAGCGGGTCTGAATGTACTTGGGGCAGTTCGAGTAGACCTGCTCCGTCCACACCACCAGAGCATCACCGGCCTGTACGGCGGTGCCGTTCACGCGCATCCTGCGCCGCGTGTGCGGCTCGATGGCCAGCAGGCCGATGTCGCGCTCCCGTGCGAACATCCCGTGAAGGGGATCGGCGGCGTCCGGCACGGCGTTCAGCACGATCGTCCGATCGTCCGACGGCGACGCGAAGCCCGTGGGACCCGTCAGCACGCCGGCCCAGACGCGCCCGCCGTCGTCGGTCGCGCCCAGGACGATCATGTGCTGGTTTCGCAGGAACGCGGCCGCCACCTCCGGGATCTGCGGGCGCGTCCGCGAGCTGCCGTGGTCCTCCGCCCGCACCCCCGCCCGCCGCTGTACGGCAACCTCTCCCGGATGCCTCATTAGAAGAAACCGCAGGTCGGCGCGTCGGAGGCGGGTGCGGGACGGTCGCCGGCGCCGTCCGGGGAGGAGACCTCCAGCCGGATGCCGTCGGGGTCCTCGAAGAACACGCCGCCCGACGAGGCGCCCTCACGGTGCGGCACGATGCCGTCGTGGTGCAGGGTGGCGCCGATCTCCCTGAGCACGGTCTCCACACGCCGTACCGCTTCGAGGTTGGCCACCTGGAAAGACAGGTGATGCAGCCCCGGCCGGGCGGTGGCGAAGCGGCCCTCGCTCTGCTGCCAGAGTGTCAGCACGAG
Organism: Nonomuraea helvata; assembly: GCF_039535785.1. Lineage (NCBI taxonomy): Bacteria > Bacillati > Actinomycetota > Actinomycetes > Streptosporangiales > Streptosporangiaceae > Nonomuraea > Nonomuraea helvata. Next base: position 199,336 of record NZ_BAAAXV010000005.1, on the reverse strand, counting down.
CGTCCCGTCCTGCGTCAGGAACGCGTACCTGCGGCCGTCCTCGTGCGACTCGCCCGCCACCGTGAACCCGAAGACGCGCGTGTAGAACTCCTTGGACTTGTCGAGATCGGTGACGTTGAGCCCGATGTGTCCGGTCTGAAAGGACATCCCACTCTCCTCTAACGCATGCATGGCCGTCTTGCCGTTAGATCGAGAGCATATAACGGCAAAGCGGTATTGCAAACGTTAGATTTTCCGGCGCTCCTTGTAGTGCCTGGCCGCTCGGGCGCGATTGCCGCAGGCTGTCGAGCACCACTCCTGGCGCGGGTGCTCCTTGAGGAAATAGAGCACGCAGCGCGGCGCCTGGCAGGTGCGGAGCAGGGCACGCTCCGGCCCCGCGAGGAACTCGACGGCTGCCGTGGCGAGTCTGGCGCGCAGCCGGGTCCCCGGGTCGGTCTCCATGGCGGGCGCGATGACGAGGGCCGGCTCGCCGTTCCAGCGCAGTTGGGGTGCGGTGGGTGCGGCCAGGGCGGTGGCGTTGACGAGAGCCAGTGACTCCTCGAATCCGGGCAGGGTCGACGCGTCGGCGCGGCTCGGCGGCTCCGGCGTCACAGCCCTGGCGAACAGCGCGCGTACGGCCTGCCGCAGGCGCACCGTCTCCTGTCGCAGCTCCTCCGTGACGGCGAAGTCGCCGAGGTCGGCCGCGTGCGTACGCGTCCAGGCCGTCAGGCCGTCCACGTCGGACAGCTGGTCGATCAGGCCGGACCGCTCGGCCCTGATCGTGCTGACGAAATCGAGGGTGAGGGACACCCCCTCAATCTAACCGGGGAGACGACGCAGGCTGGAGGTGGCGGCCTAGGCCGGGCGGCGGCCGACCCCGGCCAGGATGCCGCCTTTGGCGAGGTCGTACGAGCCACCGGGGGCGGCGTCGGGCGTCCAGTCGGCCACCGGCACGACGCCCGGGCCGAGCAGCTCCAGGCCGTCGAAGAAGGAGGCGATCTCGTCGTAGCCGCGCCGCGCCAGGCCTCCCGAGGTCGTTCCGGAGTAGACCTGCTGACCGGCCGTGGCCACATCGTCCATGTCGTGGCCCGCGTACAGGAGGTGCGACAGCACCAGATGGCCCCCGGGCCTCAGGCGCTCGCGGATGCGCGCGGCGATCCGGTCGGCCTCGCCGTTGTCGGGGATGAAGTGCAGCACCGCGACCAGCAGGACGGCGTACGGCTGGGAGAGGTCGAGATGCTCCGCGACGCGCGGGTCGTCCAGGATGGCGTCAGGGTCCTTGAGATCGCCCTCGATCGCCAGGACGTCCGGGTCCCTGGCCAGCAGCGCGCGGGCGTGGATCAGCACGATGGGGTCGTTGTCCACGTAGACGACGCGGGAGCCGGGGGCGTGCCGCTGGGCTACCTGGTGCACGTTGTCCTGGGTGGGCAGGCCCGCGCCGATGTCGATGAACTGGCGCACCCCGGCCTCGGCGAGCATGCGTACGGCGTGGCCGATGAAGGCGCGGTTGGCCAGGGCGATCTCGCGGGCGTCGTTGCCCATCCTCCGGCCGATCTCCATCATCTTCTCGGCCGCCTCGCGGTCGGCGGCGAAGTTGTCCCGGCCGCCGAGGTAGTAGTCGTACATGCGGGCGACGCTGGGCACGTTCGGGTTGATCCCCGCGGGTAAGTGGTCCGCGTCGGCCATGTGACGACCCCTCCTTGCCGATCTTCTTCTTGCGGCGATTCTAGGGGGAAATGCGGCTTTTGCCGCAAGAAACTCAGGGTCGGCGGAACGTATGCCGGTACGCCAGCGGCGAAACCCCGACGGCGGCATGCAGATGCTGCCGGAGCGAGACCGCCGTCCCGAACCCCGCCTCCCTGGCCACCTCCTCCACGCCCAGGTCCGTCGTCTCCAGCAGGCGCCTGGCGTGCTGGACGCGCTGCCCGTTCAGCCATCTGGCCGGGCTCATGCCGGTCTCGTCGCGGAAGCGCCGGGTGAACGTGCGCACGCTCATCCTCGCGTGCCCGGCCAGCGCGGCCAGGTCGAGCGGGCGGTCCAGGTGGGCCAGCATCCAGTCGCGCGTGGCCGCCGTGCCGCCGCCCGCGTACGGCAGGTGCCGGTCGATGTACTGGGCCTGGCCGCCCTCCCGCCACGGCGGCATGACGCAGCGGCGGGCCGCCCGGTTGGCCACCTCGCTGCCATGGTCGCGTCTGATGACGTGCAGGCACAGGTCCATCCCGGCCGCCACCCCGGCCGAGGTCAGCACGTCGCCGTCGTCCACGAACAGCACGTCGGGGTCCAGCTTCACCTGCGGGAACAGCCGGGCGAAGAGCTCCGCGTCGCGCCAGTGCGTGGTGGCCGGACGGCCGTCGAGCAACCCCGCCGCCGCCAGCACGAAGGCGCCGGTGCAGATCGACATCGTACGAGGCCGCCCCTGCAGCGCCTCGGCCAGCGTGGGAGAGATCGTGCCGTACCGCATCGCCCGGCCCGCGTGGATGCCGGGCACCACGACCGTGTCGGCGGTGTCGAGCACGTCGAGATCGTGGTCGGGCAGCACGCTGTAGCCCGCGGAACAGCGGACCGGCATGCGCCCCTCCGAACAGGTCACCACCTCGTACAGCTTCTCGCCGCCCGCTGTCTCGGCCACCCCGAACACCTGTCCGGGCACGCCGAGATCGATCGGGGCGAAGTGGTTGAGCGCGACGACCACGATCCGATGTGTCATGGCCTGATTCTTTCACATATTGGCTTTCCGGCCACTCGTGACCATGTAAGGGGATAAAGCAGGATTGGCGCATGACGTTGAGCACCACCCCCACGCGCGGCCGCGTGCATCGTGCCTGGTTCGTCGCGGCCGTCGCCTTCGTGGCGATCCTGGGCGCGGCCGGGTTCCGCGCCACCCCCGGCGTGCTGATCACCCCGCTCCAGGAGGAGTTCGGCTGGTCGGCCGGCACGATCTCACTGGCCGTCTCGATCAACCTGGTGCTCTACGGCCTGACCGCCCCCTTCGCCGCCGCCCTGATGGACCGCTTCGGCATGCGCCGGGTGGTCGCCGTCGCGCTGCTGCTGATCGCCGCGGGCAGCGGCCTCACCGTCCTGATGACCGCGAGCTGGCAGCTTCTGCTGTTCTGGGGTGTGCTGGTCGGGCTCGGAACGGGCTCGATGGCGCTGGTGTTCGCCGCGACCGTGGTGGACCGCTGGTTCGTGCGGCACCGCGGGCTGGTCACCGGCGTGCTCACCGCGGCAGGCGCCACGGGGCAGCTGATCTTCCTGCCGGTCCTCGCCCAGCTCGCCGAGGGGCCGGGGTGGCGCTTCGCCTCGCTGACCGTGTCCGGGGCGGCGCTGGCCGTGGTGCCGTTCGTGTGGTGGCTGCTGCGCGACCGTCCCGAGGACGTGGGCACGACGGCATTGGGCGCGGACCCCGGCGCCGTCCGCACTCAGCCGAGCACCGTGAACGCCGCCGTCAGGGCGGTCACCGTGCTCGCCTCGGCGGCGAGGACGCGGCCGTTCTGGCTGCTCGCGGGCGGCTTCGCGATCTGCGGGGCCAGCACGAACGGCCTGGTCGGCACCCACTTCATCCCGGCCGCGCACGACCACGGCATGGCCGAGCCCGTCGCGGCCGGGCTGCTGGCGGTCATCGGGATCTTCGACATCGCGGGCACGATCGCGTCCGGCTGGCTCAGCGACAAGATCGACCCCAAGGTGCTGCTGGGCGTCTACTACGCGCTGCGCGGGCTCTCCCTGATGGTGCTGCCGAGCCTGTTCGCGGCCACGACCGAGCCCAGCATGCTGATCTTCATCGTGTTCTACGGGCTGGACTGGGTGGCCACCGTGCCGCCCACGGTGGCGCTGTGCCGGCGGATCTACGGGGCCGACGGGGCCGTGGTGTTCGGGTGGGTGTTCGGCTCGCACCAGGTCGGCGCCGCGTTCGCCGCCGTGGGCGCCGGGCTCACCCGCGACCATCTGGGCGCCTACGACCTCGCCTGGTACGGCGCCGGCGCTCTGTGCCTCCTGGCCGCCGGCATGTCGGTGGCCATCGGGCATGCTAGAGGGCGATGAACTCCGAGAACTCCGAGAACTTTGAGCTTTATGTCCTGCCGCTGGTCGTCAGGATCGAGAGAGCCGCTCCCCCCGAGCGGACAGACGCCCTGGAGGCGGCCGCCATGGCCGTGCTGAGCCTGCTGGACGACCCGGGGGAGTGGACCGCCGAGCTGCACGCCTGGCAGTCGACCGGCAAGATCCGCAAGGTGGTGCGCCGGGCCAGGGGCGCCGAGTGGCGCAGGGCGGCCGCGCTGCCGGGGCGCACCGTCGAGCACCGCACGGCCGAGGTACGCGTGCACCCGCCCGTACCGCTCGACGGCTGGCCGCGTGACCTCGCGCGGCTGCAGGTGGGCGGCACCGAGTTGAGCGACACCGCCGACCCGCCGCCCGCCGAGCCGCCGATCCTGTGGGCCAACCCCGAGCTCGCCATGTCCGCGGGCAAGGCCATGGCGCAGGCCGGGCACGCCGCCCAGCTCGCCTGGTGGGCCAGCGACGCCGCCGAACGGGACGCCTGGCGCGCCCGGGGCCTCGCGGTCTCCGTGCGGACGGCGGCCTCGCAGGCCGACTTCGACGCGATGGTCGCCGAAGGGCTGCCGGTGGTGCGCGACGCCGGGTTCACGGAGATCGAGCCGGGCTCGTGCACGTTCGTGGCGGACGCGCCCTGGCTCAAGGGGCGCGTGGCTAGATCGTGAAGACGTCCGCCAGCACGCCGCCCGCCGGGGTGATCCGCGCGGGCGACGGGCTGTCGTACACGACCATGAGCCGGCCGTCGGCCAGCCGCACCAGTCCTTCGGGATGGTCGCACCCCAGGCCGTAGGGCAGCTCGGTCACCGTCTCCAGGTCGTCCTCGGGAACGACCTCCTGCCGCTTGGGGCGGGGCCGCCAGCGCACGACACGTACGGGACCGTCGAGGACCATGGTCGGCCCGGCGAGCACCAGCAGCGAGTCGCCGTCCGGGCACAGGTCCCGCACGCCCAGCCCGCCCAGGTCCAGGAAGTGCTTGCGGTACGGCTCGCGCAGCCGCATCCGTCCCTTGCCCGCGTCCTCGAGCCGCAGCTCCAGCACCACCGCCCAGCCCCGCAGCACGGGACCGCGGAGCCCGATGTAGACCCGGTCGGACACGACGGCGATGCCCTCGATGTCGAGCCCGTTGTCCTTGCCGGGCAGCTCCAGGAACGGCGCGAGGTGCCGGTCGTCGCGCAGATGCGCGGTCAGCGCCTCCTTGCCCGACAGGATCGTTCCAGGGCCGGGCGTCTCGCCGTGGAGCGGCAGGCGTGCCAGGATGAAGCGGTTCTCCTCCCTGACCACCGTGGCCAGCCGGTCGGCGGCCTTCTCCGGGTCCTTGGACTTGACCTTCCTGCGCTTGAGGCTGTGCGAGCCGACCAGCCAGAGATGGCCGTCCGCCCTGGCCAGGCCCTCGATGTCGGCCTCGTCCTCGGGGCCCGCGGGCAGAGTGACGTAGTCGGCCAGGCGGAACGTGCGCTGCCCGCCGTAGTGGTCGCCTGTCCACGTCAGATGCTCGAAGGTGGCGGTCTCGTCGCCGGCCACCCAGAGGCCGGTTGAGCTCTGCCGGATCGCCGAGAGGTTCGTGTGGGTCTGGGACGCTCGCGAGGCGTGGTCGAATCGCAGCTCAACCTGTTGCACGAAGCCATGATTGCACTTCGGTAGCTTCTAGGACGCGATGGCGGGATATGTCGTACGCTCCGCTCGTGCTCGATGGGGAAGAAGAGATCAAGGGTTCCCGAGTGAGGACCAAGGTGCGACCGGGAATCCCTGCTTCTCCGCCCAAACGCTCCCGTATCGGAGATATTCGGATGCGGGTGGTGTACCGGGGGCTCGCCGTGGTCGGCGCAGTCGCGGCCGTGGCCGTGGCGCTGGTCGCAGTGCTCCCGTCAGGGCCGGACGAGGTCGCGGCGGGGCCGGTCACCGCGCCGCCGGCCGCACCGTCCTCGTCCGGTCCCGCACCCTCCCCTGTCCCCACGGTTACGCACACGCCCTCTCCCGAGCCGTCGCTCGCGCCGGGCTACACGGCCATGGAGGCCCTGTACGCCGACCGGCGCGTGCCCAGGCTGACGCGCAAGGTCAAGCGGGCGGCTCTCCCCAAGCCGCCGCGCCGGGTCGTCAAGGACGCGCGTACGGGGCTGGCCGTCCCGGACATGCCCAGGCCGTGGAAGACGTACGGCGCGGCGCCGTTCACCTCCAAGCAGGTGCTGCCCAGGAAGCGCGGCGCGAGCCTGCGTGGGATGTTCGTCACATGTCCGCTCCCGATCATGCGGCAGAAGTCGGCGCGCGACACGGCGCTGCTGGCCGCCCGCTGGACGCTCAATCACCACCCCCAGGGCTCCAAGATCACCTGGCTCGCCTCGCAGCCGGTCAAACACGGCTGGAGCCTGATTTATCGGGTCAAATACGGAAGACATCAGTCTCGTGCGGCCGTCATCGTGATGGACGGGGGAATGAGCAAGCCGGGCCTGGCGTTCGTCACAGTGCCTGACTCGCAGCGCAAGCAGTGGCGTGACATCGGCCGCGTGGTCGCCGGGGTGCGTGTTCTAGGCTAGAAAGATCATGTATGCGGCGATGTGGGGAGTGACGCCGTGGAACGCTCTGGAACGCCGCAGGCACCGAAGAACGGCAAGGGCAAACCGCCCTGGCGCTCGGAGGGCCTGCCCGGCACGCCCGGAGGCCGACCCAAGATCAACTGGTGGCGATTCGTCGTCACCTTGCTCGTGGTGTACGCGGGCTTCTTCTTGGTGTCCTCCTTCGTCGACAGCGGATCCGTCGAGACGATCTCGTACACCGAGTTCACCAAGCAGGTGAACGCCAAGAACGTCAAGGACATCTACGCCCAGGGCCTGTCGGTCGAGGGCGACCTGAGATCGGCGGCGAAGAACCCGGAGGGCGGCTCCACCTACACCAAGTTCGCGACCGAGATCCCGGCGTTCGCCAACACCGACCAGCTCGACCAGCAGCTCACCACCGGCCAGGTCGAGATCACCTCCAAGCCGCTCACCCGCGGCTTCTTCTCCAACCTGCTGCTGTCGCTGCTGCCCGTGCTGCTGCTGGCCGCGCTGTGGATCTGGGTCATGCGCCGCGGCGCCAGCCTGATGGGCGGCGGGCTCGGCGGGATCGGCAAGTCCAAGGCGGCCAAGCCGGTCGAGGCCGGGAAGGTGCGGGTCACGTTCGACGACGTCGCCGGCATCGACGAGGTCGAGAACGAGCTCGTCGAGGTCGTCGACTACCTCAAGGACCCCGGCAAGTACCGCAGGCTCGGCGCGAAGCTGCCCAAGGGCGTGCTGCTCGCCGGCCCTCCCGGCACCGGCAAGACGCTGCTGGCCAGGGCGGTCGCGGGCGAGGCCAAGGTGCCGTTCTTCTCGGCCAGCGCCTCCGAGTTCATCGAGATGATCGTCGGCGTGGGCGCCTCGCGGGTGCGCGACCTCTTCGAGGAGGCGCGGAAGGTGGCGCCGTCGATCGTGTTCATCGACGAGATCGACGCCATCGGCCGGGCGCGCGGCGGGGCCGGCGGTCTCGGCGGCCACGACGAGCGCGAGCAGACGCTCAACCAGATCCTCACCGAGATGGACGGCTTCTCGGGCGCCGAGGGCGTGATCGTCATCGGGGCCACCAACCGTCCCGAGGTCCTCGACCCGGCGCTGCTGCGTCCCGGTCGCTTCGACCGTACGGTCCAGGTGGGCCTGCCGGACGCGGCGGGACGTACGGCGATCCTGGCGGTGCACACGCGCAGCGTGCCGCTGGACGGGGAGGTCAGCCTCGACCAGCTCGCCAAGACCACCCCCGGCATGACCGGCGCCGACCTCGCCAACCTCGTCAACGAGGCCGCCCTGCTCGCCGCCAAGCGCGGCAGGGAGAAGGTCACGACGTCCGACTTCGCCGACGCGCTGGAGAAGCTGCAGCTCGGCGCGGCCCGCAGCATCGTGATGCCGGAGGAGGAGCGCACCAGGACCGCCTTCCACGAGGCCGGTCACGCGCTGCTCGGCATGCTCCAGCCGGGCGCCGACCCGGTCAGGAAGATCTCGATCATCCCGCGCGGGCGGGCGCTCGGGGTCACGCTGTCCACCCCCGACACCGACCGGTACGCGTACGACGAGCAGTACCTGCGCGGACGCATCACCGGAGCGCTCGGCGGGATGGCGGCCGAGCAGGTCGTGTACGGCGTCATCACCACGGGCGCCGAGAACGACCTGGAGCAGGTGACCATGATCGCCCGGGGCATGGTCGGGCGCTGGGGCATGTCGGAGAAGGTCGGCCCGCTGACCATCCTGCCCAACGACGGCCAGCAGCCGCAGGCCTCGCCCGCGACGCTCGCCACCGTGGACGAGGAGGCGCGGCGGATCGTGGACGAGTGCTACGAGCGCGCGATCCAGATCCTCACCGACAACCGCGACAAGCTCGACGCCATTGTGGCGGCCCTGCTCGAACACGAGACGCTCGACGAGGCCAGCGCGTACGCGGCGGCGGGCCTGATCAGCTCCGCCTCCGTGCCGGAGGTCCAGCCGGCGGGCTTTTCCGAGAATTAGCGCAAATCGGGCGTTGGCTCGGTCCTGATCGGGGAACCCTCCCGGACAACGATCGGGGGTGTGTCGATCGAGGGGCCTAGCGAGCGGGGGACTGTCGTGACGCTGACGGACGAGCTCCTCGCCGAGCTCGGAGACCCAGGGCTGGAGCAGATCGCCGGGATGCTCGGCACGGGCACGACCACGGCCCGCGACGTGGTCCAGGCCGTGTCGGGCGTCATCATCGGGGGCCTGGCCGCCAACACCCGCTACCTGGACGGGGCCGAGGCCCTGCGCGGGGCGCTCGACGACCACGTCGACACCGACCCGTTCAGCGGCGACGTGGCCTCGCTGACCCGCGACGGGCAGAGCATCCTCGGCCACGTGCTGGGCGGGCAGGGCACGGAGCACGCTGCGGCCGGATTGGCGCGGTTCGCCGGGATCGACTCGGGGAGCGTCATGAAACTGCTGCCCCTGATCGCGCCCATGGTCATGTCCCTGCTCGCCGACCGGGCCGCCGGCCGCGACCTGGACGCGGACGCCCTGGCCGACGACCTGAGCAGGGAGCAGGCGGCCGTACCCGACGATCTGAGCGACCTGATCGACGGGCTGCTGAGCACCATCTTCGGCGGCGGCGTGCCGCAGCAGAGCGGGCCGTACGAGCCTGGCCCGCGCGCCGGCGGGCACGGGGCACCGGACGGTCACGAGCTGGCCCCGGGCAGCTCCAACTCGGACTGGTGACGTACTGCTCCCCTGGTCGCCGGTAGGCTGGTCGCGTGATCGTTCTGGCCTCAGCCTCCCCCGCACGCCTGACCCTCCTCCGCAGCGCCGGCCTCGACCCCAAGGTGATCGTCAGCGGCGTCGACGAGGAGTCCTTCTCCGCGCATTCCCCGGCCGCCCTCAGCCTGGCGCTGGCCAAGGCGAAGGCGGAAGCGGTCGCGAGCGGGCTGGACGAGGGCCTGGTCATCGGCTGCGACTCGATCCTGGAGCTCGACGGCCGCCCGTACGGCAAGCCGGCCACCCAGGAGGAGGCCACCGAGCGGTGGCGGCTCATGCGGGGACGCACGGGTCGCCTGGTGACGGGCCACTGCGTGATCGACGTCGCCGCCGGCAGACAGGCGGCCGAGGTGGCCAGCACCGTGGTGCGCTTCGGCCGGCCGTCCGACGAGGAGATCGCCGCGTACGTCGCCACGGGTGAGCCGCTCGGCGTGGCGGGGGCGTTCACCCTCGACGGGCGCGGCGGGTGGTTCGTCGAGGGCATCGAGGGCGATCACGGCAACGTGCTCGGCATCTCGCTGCCGCTGGTGCGAGACCTGTTCGAGGAGCTCGGCTACGCGGTGACGTCCTTCTGGCGCTAGCGTCTCGGATCAGCTTGTCGATCCTGTGTCAGGCACGCTGTCTGGGATCGTTTCCCAGCGTGGTGGCGAGGCATGGGCATGCAGATGGAATCCTGCGCCCAGCTCGGCGCCTCGTGGCCTGTGTCGGGGGATGGCTGTGCTGATCGTCGTCCCGCCCTGGTGCCGGTGGGCTGCGCGGGGCAGCCGATGCCGGTCCGTTGGTACGGGTCCCTCCGGACGCTGGCCAGCAGAGCCGGTGGGCCATGCTGGGGAGGGTGCCCTGCGTCGCCTGGGCGCAGGGCGTGTGGTGCGGCGCCGAGTGGGGCCGGTCTTCGACCGATCCGTTCGGCGGGTCGGGGTGGGGGATGGGGTGATGACCGCCTTGGCTTCGAGTGTGTCGACCACCGAGCGGATCATCATCTGCCCGCTGACCCGGTCTGTCACAGTGGTGGCTTGGTGGGTGAGCCCTCTGGCGGCGATCCGCCGCCAGGCGCCCTGGTCGCGGTCACCTTGCCAGCCACAGCACGGACACATGGCCCACTTCCACCCCGCAACCGTCGGTCTATCAGGGGCTTTGCGGTGCCGCAGCGGGGTCAGGCAGTGCGGACAATGCTTGGAAGTGTTGCGTGCGGGCACGATCACGACGGCGATGCCTGTCTCGGCCGCTAGGTGCCGGATCCGATCGACGATCTGTCCCCGCACGGTCTGCGACAGCCGCGTGTTCAAAGTGCGGCTCAGGTGCTTGGCTTCAAGTGAGCGCAAGTCCTCAACATAGATTACCGTGGCGCTGGCGGCGATCGCCTGATCCACGGCCCAGCGGGCGGCCGCCCATGCCAGAGCCCGGTTGAGGCGGGAGCGGCGGGCGGACAGGTGTCGGAGTTCCTCGGCCAGCAGCGCCTGCTTGTCCGCAAGCGTCGGATCAGGGGCGCGCCCATCGATCAGGCGCCGGTAACGTACGGACTTGGCGTGCAGTAGCTGGCTGTGTCTGCGCAGACGGTGCAGCTTGGCCAGCACGCCGGCGGCGCGGAACTGGCCGCCTGCGCCGAGCGCCGTGATCTCCCCATCGCGGTGCAGGCGGACGGCACCGGCTGACAAGAGCGTGTTCAATCCCCAGTCCACACCGAGCGCCACCGTATGACCGCTGCGCCGAGTCTGGGGAACGGCATGGGTATAGGCTACTTCGGCACGTACCGTGCCGTCCCGGACGCGCAGAGTGGGCAGGTGCAGCACTCCGTCACGGGCGATAGTGGGCGCCAATGTGATCGAACAGGCGACCCATCTCCAGTCTGCGTATCCACGCGGGTCGGGCCGGGTGGGTAGTTGCAATCGCAGCAGCGCCCGCTGCGGGTCGTCCTCGCTGCGCTCGATGGTGGCCTGCTGCCGGTCGCAGGCAGCTAGCAGTAGCATTGCTAGGGCCTTGGGTGCGCTCTCCAGCGCGAACAAATCCGCAGGCAACCGTCTGTTGGCCTTCAGGAACGCCGCGATCTGCCGGGTGCGAGCCTTGATGATCCCTGCAGGTAGGTCCTGGCCGCCGACAACAGCGGTGCGCACCTGTTCCCACTCCTCGGCAGTGCGCTTACGTGGATCGACTGGCCAGGTGGCCAGCACACCGGCGATCAGGCCGGCCCGCCAGACGGCTGAGCGCAGCAGCCGTCCAGCCTGTTCCTGAGCCATCCGAACGATCCGGTCATTGACCGTGACACCCTGCGGCGGACTGGTCGTCCAGCCTAGCCGCCGCATTGCCATCCATGCCTGCGACGGCAGTCGCCGCCCGGTCGCGTCCACTCCGCGTGCCAGTAGCTCGATATCGGCGCTGTTCCAATGCTCGTTCATCAGCCTGGTGACCATGCCGTGGACCAGGTCTACGAACCAGCCGACCCGTTCGGCCAACACCGCCGCGGACACCAGCTCGCCGGTCTTCTCCTCACGCCGCCACGCAGTAGCACGTGGACACACGCCATCCGGCAAGTCTGGCCATCTGCCGATACCCGTTTCGACGTCACCGACAGCTTTCTCCAATGGCTCGGCCGCGTTTGGTCGGCGCGCGACGCCTGGCTCGACCGAATGCGTCCTCGACGGCAGTCCGGTGCATCCGGTGGGTCGCGTGGGCCAAGCTGGCGACGTCGTCGAGGAGTCTGTCCCAGTGGACACCATCGACCCTGTAGGAGCGCTCGGCAACTGCTGCGCAGGCTTCGCCGGTCCTCACGCCAACCCAACGGCCGCCATATGTTGCAGCGCCATATGCGGTTGGCGGGGCTGCGTGACGCGGCACCATATCGCGGGCAAACCACCAGCATTCCAGCACGGCCTGCACTCCACGGCTACGACCTTCACTTTAAGTGATTGGCAGATTACCATCTATGCACTCTGCCCGATAGAACATGTGGGCGATGCATAGACGTCGGCGGGGACGGACGGCTACCCAGCACTATCAAGATTTTCGCGAGTGGATCCTAAGCATCACCTGGATTAACGCGGAGGCTGACTAACGCCTGCCGATCAAAACGGCTAGCCTGCCGGGCATGCGATCAGTGCGCGATTTCACGTCCGGTGTCGGCTTCTTCTTCCAGGGGTTGGGGTGGGTCGCCAGGAACGGTCGGTGGTGGCTGTTCGGGTTGATCCCGGCGCTGATCGCGTTCTCCGTGTACGTGGTGGCGCTGATCTTCCTCGGCAACAACGCCACTGAGGTGGCCACGTTCCTGACGCCGTTCGCGGATTCGTGGAGCTGGCGGGAGCTGTTCCGTACGGTGGTGGGGATCGCCCTGTTCCTCGGCGGGCTGGCGCTGGCGGTGCTGACGTTCACCGCGCTCACCTTGGCGATCGGGGAGCCGTTCTACGAGCGGTTGTCGGCCGCGGTGGACGTGCTGGGGTCGGCGGACGAGCAGCCGTGGTGGCGGACGTTGCCGCGCTCCATCAGGGACAGCCTGGTCACCCTGTTCTATGTGCTTCTCTTCACCGTGCCGCTGTTCTTCCTGGGGTTCGTGCCCGTGGTGGGGCAGACGGTGGTGCCGGTGCTCGGAGCCCTCGTGTCCGGATTTTTCCTGACAGTGGAGCTCACCACGCTGGCTCTTGAGCGCCGGGGGATGGCCCGCAAGGCACGCTTCGCGCTGCTGCGCGCCAACAAGGCCAGTGCGCTGGGGTTCGGGGTGGCGGTGTTCCTGCTGTTCCTGGTGCCGTTCGTGGCGGTCATCGCGATGCCCGCCGCCGTCGCGGGCGCCGCCCTCCTCGTACGCACCCGCCTGACTTCCACTCCCTAGCCCTGCGCCACCCGACTTCCTGATCACCACGCCGCGCCCGTGCCGGCCGGTAGTCGTACAGGACAGAAGCTGTTATCCACAACCCCGGCCGTGCTTGTCGCCCTATCCCCAGAACGGCTTTCGGCCCGACGCCCCACCGGCCGTCCCGGGCACCCTAGGGCCCCATGACGACCAACCACCCCGCCCCGGCCTCCTCCCACCCCACCGCCTCCACCTCCGACTTCACCTCGGAGCCTTGCCTCACCCTCACCAGCCCCACCGACATCCTGGCCGCCGTCCCCTACCTCGTCGGCTTCCACCCGAAGTCCAGCCTCATCGTGATCGGTATCCACCGCCGCCAGGCCAAGGTGGTGGCCAGATGGAGTCTCCCGTTCCCGCCCGGCACCCTTGCCGCATTGGAGCCCGCCTTCGAGCGGGAAGGCGTGACGGAGATCGTCATCGTCGGTTATGGCCCAGGAGACCTGGTCACGCCGGCCGTCGACGAGGCGAGGCTCCTCGCGGCGAAGACGGCGATCCACGTGGGCGAGGCGCTGCGGGCCCACGAGGGCCGCTACTGGTCCTACCTCTGCGACCTGCCGGCGTGCTGCCCCGCTGAAGGCACGCCCTACGACCTGTCCACCAGCCAGATCGCCGCAGAGGCGACGGTACGCGGCCTGGTGGCCCTGCCCGACCGCGAATCCCTCGAACGCATCATCGCCCCCATGACGGGCCCCGTACGCCTGGCGATGCGCCGCGCCACAGCCGACGCGGTCGCAGAATTCCGAGCGGGCCTGACAGCCGCCCCGGACCTCGACACCTTCGCCACCCACTACGTGGCAGAGAGCCTGGCCAGGGTGCGATCAGCCCTGCGAACCCATGAGGAGGGCGGCCGCCTGGACGACGCGCAGGCCGCGAAGCTCGGCCTGGCCCTGGCGATCACCAGGGTCCGCGACGAGGCCTGGACCCTCATGCAAGATTCCCACGCACTCCTCTGGAGGGACCTGACCCGCAGGCTGGAGCCGCGCTTCACCCCACCGGCGGCAGCCCTCCTGGCCATGGCCGCCTGGCGCGAGGGAAACAGCATCCAGGCCACCATCGCCTTGGAGCGCGCCCTGACCATCGACCCCGGCTACTCGATGGCCAACCTTCTCATGCACGCCCTCCAGAATCTCCTCTCGCCCGCCATCCTCCGGGGCCGCCTCCCCACCCCGGCCGAGCTCGACGCCGCCATGGGGCCGCCTCATCCATCCTGGCTCCTCCCCCTGGTCAACCTGCTGGACGACGAGGATCCCCAAACGCCAAGCCGGTGAGCCGTTAGTCGGTGAGGCGACAGCGAGTGGAGGTAGGGGGTGCCGCTTGGGAAGGGCAGGTCGGTTACAAAGTGTCTTCCTCGCGGCGGCGGCGCTCGTTGTAGGCGCGCATGCGCGGCGGATACCCAGTGAGTTGAACGTCGTACACCGGGAGGGCGAGATCACGAGCCACCTTGTGGATCACGGCGGGCGAGCCGACCCTGCGCCTGGTCCACTCGCCGTCGTCGGCGACCGCCACGGCGGTCGTGTCAGTGGCGAAGGTCTCTGGTTCGACATAGAACTCGACGCCACGCCGTGAACGGGCGAAGGCGATGAGCGCTTCGATGTCGGCGTCTGTCGCCTCGCGGTCGAACTTCGCGACCTTAGGGCCGCGCAGCCGACGAATGCCGTAGCGGTCTCGCCATCTCATGAATCCTTTTTATACCGTCTGGAGCCGCTGCGCGTCGGGGATGATCTAGGGGACACCTCCGGGATTTTCCCGATACCACGGAGGCTTCCGGCGGCGCACCATGAGAGGTGACTATTCGATGCACAAGGGAGAGGCATGGCGATTATGGCTGGGGTACCGAAAACCCCTGGGCCGGGACAGGTGCCGCCAGCTCATCTGCGCGTCACCAACCAGGACCGAGAGCACGTGGTCGAGCACGTCAAGGTCGCCTACTCGGAGGGGCGCTTCGACAAGTTCGAGTTCGACGACCGGCTGGAGCGCGCGATGACGGCGCGCACGCACGGTGACCTGATGCCCATCATGACCGAGCTGTACGGCGCCCAAGCCGCACCCCGGCTCGCCCCGCTCCCGCCCCCGGTCCGCCACGAGCGCGCACCGGAGAGCAACGAACGTCTGGGCGCCGCCGTCGGTCACCTGCTGATGGTCGTGGGCATCCCGATCGTCGGCCCGCTCATCCTGCTGCTCGCCGGTGGCAAGACCTCGCCCTATATCCGGAGGCAGGCGCTGGAGGCGCTCAACTTCCAGATCACGGTGGTGGGGGCGACGTTCCTCCTGCCGTTCACGGTCATCGGCGTCGTCCTGCTGCCGGTCATCTGGGTCGCGGCCGTCGTCCTCTCCATCGTCGGCGGCATCTCGTCGTTGACGGAGGGCAACTTCCGCTATCCCTTGACGGTGCGCCTGGTGAAGTGAGGGGCCACGTCATGCCCGTACGGCCGAATGGTCCTGGTGTGAGCCGACGCACGTGCGGTCATGGGCGGCGGGGCTTGAGGCGCTTCATGGCCTGACCCGTGCCGGCGGGTTGTCAGCGGGACAGGACCTCGTACTTGACGCGCATCACCCCGGCGCCGGTGTTGCCGATGGCGGCGAAGGCGGCTTCTGAGAGGTCGAGGCAGCGGCCGCTCACGTACGGGCCGCGGTCGTTGATGCGGACCGTGACAGATTCGCCGTTGTTCGGGTTGGTGACGCGGACCTTGCTGCCCAGCGGGAGCGTCTTGTGGGCGGCGGTCATGGCCGAGGGGTCGAAGCGTTCGCCGCTCGCCGTCATCTGGCCCTCGGCGTAGTACGAGGCGCCGCAGGTCCCAGAGGCGAGCACGCGGGTCTTCGGCTTGTGGGCCGGGGACTTCGTCGTCTTCGGGGCGGCCGTGGCATCGGTGGCCGGCTTCGAGTGGCTCGCCACCGCGGACTTGGTGGTGTCCGGCTGGTCTGCCTTCGGGGTCTTGGTGCTCTTCGGGATGGCTGCCGTCGGCGTCTGGGTGGTGTTCGGCAGTGTCGTGGTGGTCTTCGGACGGGCCGCCGCGGGGGGCTTGGGGGCCGGGGCAGGCGATTGGGGCGCTGCCTGGCGGGCGGCTTCGTTCAGAGGCTTGGCCTGGTCCGGAGTGGTGGCGGCCGCGGCACGTTCGGGGGAGTCCGCGTTGCCGATGGTGGCCCAGGCGGTGGTGGAGGCGGCGGCCACGACGGCGGCGCCCGCGGCGATGGCGGTCCAGCGGCGCTTGCCCGCGATCAGCTTGCGGAACTGAGGGGATGGCTTGACGGAATGCTGACCCAAGGTAAACCACAGTCCTGGCTAGGGGATAGGGAAGGGAAAGGCCGCTCTCGCAGGGGGTGAGGGCGTATTGCGGCCGATCCATGGGCGAGGCCGGGGGTCCCGCGCGATGGGGTCGAACATATGCGACAAAGCCCAGGTAAAGGCAACTTAATGCCACATCCAGTGATATATCTCACCTACGCCTCAAGATCGCCTATAATGCCCCGCGCAAACCGTGGATCTTCGGGAATTCGGTAAAACACGAAAGAGCGGCTTGATCGGGTGGGAGGTAATGTCACCCCCGGCTAATTCCGATCAAGCCGCTGATCTTCAGTGACAGTGATCTCAGAGTTCGTCGATGCCGACACCGCCGCGGCGAACGGCGGCAGCGCCTAGAACATCAGCGAGCGCACCGTATCGACCGTGTCCGCATCTTCGACCCGCTTGTCCGGGCGGTAACGGAGAACCCGCGCGAACCGGAGGGCCATGCCGCCGGGATAGCGCGGCGAGCGCTGGACCCCGTCGAAGGCGATCTCCACCACGAGCTCGGGCCGCAACGTCACCGTCCACCGGTCGGTCGGCCCCTCGGCCAGCTCGAGGAAGCGCTCGGTCTGCCAGGCCAGCAGCTCGTCCGTCAGCCCCTTGAACGTCTTGCCGAGCATCACGAACCCGCCTTCGGGATCACGCGCCCCGAGGTGGAGGTTGGAGAGCTTGCCCTCGCGCCGCCCATGGCCCCACTCGGCGGCCAGGACCACCAGGTCGAGCGTGTGACGCGGCTTGACCTTGATCCATCCGGCGCCCCGGCGGCCCGCCGCGTAGGGGGAGGCCAGTGACTTGACCACCAGGCCCTCGTGGCCCGCCTTGACCACGTCGGTGAAGAACTTCTCGGCCTCGGCCACGTCGCCCGTCACGAGCCGCGGCGTCAGCAGGCCCTGGGGGACCGCGCGCACCAGCGCCTCCTGGCGCTGCGAATAGGGCAGGTCGAGCAGATCGGCGCCGTCGACCCGCAGGGCGTCGAAGAAGAAGACGCTCAGCGGCGTCTGCTCGCGCAGCTGCGCGACGTTGGTCTTGGTGGTGACCCGGCTCGCCGTCACCTGGAACGGATGCGGCCGCCCGTCAGGACGCAGCGCGAGCACCTCGCCGTCCAGCACGAGATCGTCGTACGGCATCTCGAGCACGGCCTCGACCAGCTCGGGGACCTGCGGCGTGATGTCGTCGAGCGTGCGCGTGAAGACCTTCACCTCCGGGCCCGAGCGGTGGGCCTGCACGCGGATGCCGTCGAGCTTCCACTCCAGCGCCGCGGGGGCTCCGGCCTTCTCCAGCGCGGCGGCCACGTTGGGCGCGCTGCCCGCCAGCATGGGCGAGACCGCCCGCCCCACCTCGAGCCGGAACGCGCGCAGCGCCTCGACCCCGCCGCTCAGCGCGGCCGCGCCCACGGCGGGGAGCCAGCCGCGCAGCGTGAGCGCCCGCCGCACGTCGGCCGACGGTGCGCCGGACGCCTTGGCCACCGCCTCGATCATGACGCCGTCGAGCGCGCCCTGCCGCAGCTCGCCGAAGAGCAACCGGCGCATGAACTGCTGCTCCTGGCTCGTCAGCCCGGCGAACAGCTCCGCCACCAGTGTCCTGCGCGCCGCCTGCGAGCCCGGCCCGGAAACCGCCTTGATCCTGCTCAGCAGCTCGTCGACGGCGCTCAGCGTGGCGGTGGCCGCCAGCTTGGGCTGGGGGATGTCCTCCAGCGTGCGCCAGCCCACGCCCACCTGCCGCTGGGGCAGCTCACCCGAGAGGTACGAGATCGCGATCTCCGCCTCATCCGGGCCGACCCGGCCGAGCAGCTCCGCCAGATGGCCCACTTTGCCGAGCCGGGCGGACGTGCGCGTCACCGCCTCGGAAACCCGGACCACGTCGATCAGAAGCACACGCCTATGGTGCCTCACCACGCCGACATTTCCCCACCCGATATCGACCAAGTGTCTGCCTTGTTCCCGGCACGGCACCGGACATCGGCGGGAAATCGGGATTCGACGGGCGGGACGGAGACGCCGCCTGTCACGCCTGACCGGGATGACGAGGCCGTCTGCCACGCATGATCACAGGAGGCCGCCTGACGCGCGTGACCGCAGTGATGAGGCCGCCTGACGCGCGTGACCGCGGTAAAGGCGCCGGAGGCGAAGAAAACGGGGGCGGGCCGCCGTGAAAGGCCGTGAGAGGCCGTCAGGCTGCGGCCCGCCCCCGTGAGAGCCGCTAGCTGACGCCGAGCAGGTCGACGACGAAGATGAGCGTCTCGTTCGGCTTGATGCGCGCGCCGGCCCCGCGGCTGCCGTAACCGAGGTGCGGCGGGATGACCAGCTTGCGCCGCCCGCCGACCTTCATGCCCGCGACGCCCTGGTCCCAGCCGGCGATGACGCGCCCCGCGCCCAGAGGGAACTCGAACGCCTCGCCGCGGTTCCACGACGCGTCGAACTCCTCCCCGGTCGAGAACGCCACGCCGACGTAGTGGACGCGTACGTTGTGGCCGGGCTTGGCCTCCGGGCCGTCACCCACGGTCAGGTCGACGATCTCCAGGTCGGCGGGCGGGTTGCCCTCGGGGAAGTCGATCTCGGGCTTGTCGAGTGCCACGAAGTGCTCCAGTTGATGTTTGCTGACAATGAGACCCGACGACTCTATGCGGTCGGGATATCGTCATCGTTCATGGCCGCCGTTTCTCCCGATGCGATTCTGCTCACCGACCGCGTGGCCGTGGTCACCGGGGCGGCCAGGGGCATCGGGCTGGCGATCGCCGAGGCGTTCGCCGCGTTCGGCGCCCACGTCGCCGTCTGCGACCGCGACAGGCCGCACGCCGAGCTGGCGATGACCCTCGACGTACGCGACCACGTGGCGGTGGAGATCTTCGCCCAGGCCGTACGCGAGCGCTGGGGCCGCGTGGACGTCCTGGTCAACAACGCGGGCGGCACCTTCCACGCCGCGTTCACCGACACCTCGCCCCGCGGCGAGCAGATCCTCATCGAGGAGAACTTCACGCAGGTCACCGGCATGACCCGGCGGCTGCTGCCGATGATGCGGCCGGGCGCCTCGATCATCAACGTGACGTCCAGCGAGGCCCACCAGGCGGCTCCGGGCTTCGCCGTGTACGCGGCGATGAAGGCGGCCCTGGAGAGCCTGACGAAGACGCTCGCGCTGGAGCTGGCCCCCAGGGGCATCCGGGTGAACGCGATCGCGCCAGACGCCGTCCAGACCGAGGGCGAGTCAGGCGTGCGCGAGCGCATGCTGGCCCGCCCGCTGCCCTACGACCCGGTACGCGTCCCGCCGCTCGGCCACCTCGGCACCCCGGGGGACGCCGCGGGGGCGGCCGTGTTCCTGGCCAGTGATCTGGCCAGGTTCGTCACGGGGACGACGCTGCACGTGGACGGCGGGATCCACGCCGCAGGCGGCTGGCGGAGAACCTGACAGACGCGGCCGGCTACCAGCTCTGGTGCAGCGGCATCCCCTCGGCGTAACCGGACGAGCCCTGGATCCCGATGACGGCCTTGGCGTGGAACTCCTCCAGGCTCGACGCACCCGCGTACGTGCACGCCGACCGCAGCCCCGCCACGATGCCGTCGATCTGGTCCTCCACGCTCGGCCGCTTCGGGTCCAGGTACATGCGGGAGGTCGAGATACCCTCCTCGAACAGCGCCTTCCTGGCCCGCTCGAACGCCGAGTCGTCGGCCGTCCGCAGCCGCACGGCCCGCGCGGAGGCCATGCCGAAGTTCTCCTTGTACTTGCGCCCGTTCGCATCGGTATGGGTGTCGCCGGGCGACTCGTAGGTCCCCGCGAACCACGAGCCGATCATCACGTTCGACGCCCCAGCGGCCAGCGCCAGCGCCACGTCGCGCGGGTGGCGCACCCCGCCGTCCGCCCACACGTGCCGCCCCAGCCGCCGGGCCTCGGCCGAGCACTCCAGCACCGCCGAGAACTGCGGCCGGCCGACCCCGGTCATCATCCGCGTGGTGCACATCGCGCCGGGACCGACCCCGACCTTGATGATGTCGGCCCCCGCGTCCACCAGGTCGCGCACGCCCTCCGCCGTCACCACGTTGCCCGCCGCGACGGGCACCCCGGGCTCGACCGCCCTGACGGCGCGCAGCGCCGAGAGCATCTTCTCCTGGTGGCCGTGCGCGGTGTCCACGACCAGGCAGTCGATCCCCGCCTCCAGGAGCTCCTTGGACTTGGCCACCACGTCGCCGTTCACGCCGACCGCGGCCGCGACGCGCAGCCGTCCCTGGTCGTCGACCGCGGGCTGGTAGAGGGTGGCACGCAGCGCGCCCAGCCGCGTGAGGATGCCCACCAGCCGCCCGTTCCCGTCGACGATGGGCGCCAGCCGGTGCCGCCCTCCGTGCAGCCGGTCGAAGGCCGTACGCGGGTCGAGCCCGGCGGGCAGGGTCAGCAGCTCGCTCGACATGACCTGCGAGAGCTGGGTGTACATGTCGGTGCCCTGGCAGTCGGCCTCGGTCACGACGCCGACCGGCCGGTTGTCCCAGTCGACCACGATGATCGCGTCGTGCGCCCGCTTGGGCAGCAGTTGCAGCGCCTCGCCGACCGTGTCGTGAGGGGTGAGGGTGAGCGGCGTGTCGTGCACGAGGTCGCGCTTCTTGACCCAGTCCACGACGTTCGCCACCACGTCCAGCGGGATGTCCTGCGGGATCACGGCCATGCCGCCCCGCCGTGCCACGGTCTCGGCCATACGACGGCCGGCGACCGCGGTCATGTTGGCGACGATGACGGGGATGGTGGTGCCCGTGCCGTCGTGCGTCGAGAGGTCGACCTCGAGCCGGGAACCGACCGAGGAGCGCGACGGGACCATGAACACGTCGCTGTAGGTCAGGTCGTGATGAGGCTCAAGGCCGTTGAGAAACTTCACGTTCGTCCATCTTATGCGGTGATGCCGCTCTTATGCGGTGATGCCGCTATGAGCGGTTCCACGTTTGGCGGGGGGCTTATGATCAGCCGGGACACTTTTGGGGGAGGAGGGCCTGTGGACGTCATCGAACGGGCCGAGTTGATCGTGGTCGGCTTCGCCGTACGTACCACGAATGCCGATGAGATGGATCCGGGGCGGGCCAAGCTGCCCACGCTCTGGCAGCGGGCGGGCGCTCCCGGGGCTTTCGCGCATGTGCCGGGGCGAGTTGACGAGAACCTCTATGCCGTGCTGACCGACTACGAGAGCGATCACAACGGGGCCTACACGCAGATCGTCGGCACCGGCGTGCGCACCGTGCCGCGGCTGCCGGAGGGCATGGTCGCCGTACGCGTGCCGGCCGCGCAGTCGCTGAAGCTGGAGGTCCGCGGCCCGATGCCGCAGGCCCTGGTCGACGCGTGGCAGCAGGTGTGGAAGCACACGGAGTCGGGGGGCACGCCGTCGCGCGCGTTCACCACGGACCTCGAGGTGCACCACCCGGAGGGTGCGGACCTCTACATAGCGGTTTAGGTCAGAGGCCGAGCGCGGCGGCCGCCGCTTCGACGGCCGCCGGCTTGACCTCTTCCATCGGGAGGCTCGCGTACTCCACCGAGCAGTCGGACATGCCGCCCAGCGCCACCGTCGCCCGGATGTGCTGCGCCTGCGTGAGGCCGGGGCCCAGCAGCAGCGCGATCACCTGGCGCCGCCAGTCGAACATGCGCGTGCCCAGGTCGAGCACGCCCAGCACGGACAGATCCCGCACCATCATGGTGATCACTTCGCGGTGCCGCCAGATCAACTCGAAGTAGTCGCCGAGCAGCTGCCGCGGATCGCCCGGCTGCCGCGCGGACACGAACCGTTCGATGTCCTCCACCATCGGCTCGACGATGCTGCGTACGAGGTCGTCGCGCGAGGCGAAGTGGTAGTAGAGCGCCGGCTTGGTGATGCCCAGCCGGTCTGAGATCTGACGCAGGCTGGTGTTCTGAACGCCCTGCGAGACGAAGAGCTCACGGGCCACCTCCTGGATGCGGGCCTTCGTGTCACTGGGCATGGATCAAGAATACCTCTTACCTACCGTTAAGTAAGCTGCTAGCCTCGTACTTACCATCCGTTAAGTAAGGAGGCGTCATGCGCATCCTCATCTCCGGCGCGAGCGTCGCCGGCCCGGCCCTCGCGTACTGGCTCACCAGGTACGGCTTCGCCGTCACCGTCGTGGAGCGGGCCCCGGCGCTGCGCAAGACGGGCGGCCACGCCGTGGACCTGTTCAGGCCCGCGATGTCGATCGTGGAGAAGATGGGCGTCCTGGAGCAGGTCGTGGCGAAGAAGACCGGCATCGAGTGGCTCACGATGCACAGGGAGGGGGAGTCGCGGCCCGTGGAGCTGGAGCTGCGCCGCGTGATGTCGGCCGTCTCCGACCGGCACGTCGAGATCATGCGCGACGACCTGAGCGAGATCTTCTACGACGCCACCCGCCACGACGTCGACTACGTCTTCGGCGACTCCATCGCCTCCATCTCCGAGGACGGCGAGGTCGCGTTCGACAGCGGCAGGACGGACGTGTTCGACCTGGTCATCGGCGCCGACGGCCTGCACTCGAATGTGCGCCGCCTGGTCTTCGGCCCCGAGTCGCGGTTCACCACCTGGATCGGCGCCTACCTGGCCGTCGTCTCCGTGCCCCAGCACCTCGGGCTCGAGGGCCGCATCGAGAGCGTCGCGGGGATCGGCAGGATGGCCGGGGTCGGCAGGACCAGGCACATGGACGACGCGCGGGCGGTGTTCCTGTTCAGGACGCCGGAGCAGCTCGACTACCACTACCGGGACGTCCCGCGGCAGAAGGAGTTGCTGCGCGAGCGCTTCCAAGGGCTGGGCCGGCAGGTGCCGCGGCTCCTGGAGGAGCTGGACCGCACGCCCGCGTTCTACTTCGACTCGATCACGCAGCTCCACCTGGACAGCTGGTCACGCGGCCGGGTGACGCTCGTGGGCGACGCCGGCTACTGTCCCGGCCCGGCCGTCGGCGGGAGCACGAGCCTGGCGGTCGTGGGGGCGTACGTCCTGGCGGGCGAGCTGGCCGCGTACGGCGGCGACCACACGCGGGCCTTCCCCGCCTACGAGGCGGAGATCGGCGACTACGTACGCCGCAGCCGCACGTTCGCCGTCAACGCGGCCAAGCGCATCGTCCCGGGCACCCGGTTCGACCTGTGGGCGCTCGCCGGGCTCGTACGGCTGATCAACCATCTCCCGATGGCGCTCACCACGGCGGCCTCCAAGATCAGCAGCAAGGGCGTGCGCCTGCACGACTCGATCGCGCTGAAGGACTACGACAGCACCCCCTGGCCGCGCAGCTTCTCCGCCTCCTCCTGAGACAGCCCCCATCGGGAGAGGTCGGTGAGCCGGGTGGCGGGGGAGAGGTCCTGCACCGGGACGCCGAGCAGGCGGGGCGCGGGCACCGGCTGGGTGACGCCGCCGACCTCGACGAAGGAGCCCCGGGCGGTGTTGTGCGCGTAGGAGGCGGCCTCGCCCATGGACAGGACGGGGAAGACGCACGCGTCCGAGCCCTCGAACAGCGCCTCCCACTCCGCCCGCGTCCGCTTCCCGAACTCCTCCGCCAGGCGGGCCCTCAGCGCCGGCCACTGCGCCCTGTCCTTCCGGTCGGGCAGGTCGGTCAGGCCCATCAGGGTGACCATCGCCTCCCAGAACTGCGGCTCCAGCGACCCCACGGCCACGAACAGGCCGTCGGCCGTCTCGTACGTGTCGTACTGCGGTGCACCCGTGTCGAGGAGGTTCGTCCCGCGCGGCCCCCAATGACCGCTCTGCGCGGCCTGGTAGAACATCGAGAACAGGATCGCCGCGCCGTCCACCATGGCGGCGTCGATCACCCGCCCCTTGCCGGTGCGTTCGCGCTCGAACAGGGCGAGCAGCACCCCGTACGCGAGCATGAGGCCGCCGCCCGCGAAGTCGCCCAAGATGTTGATCGGCGGGGTCGGCTTGCCGCCCTCGCGGCCCAGCATCGACAGGACGCCGGAGACGGCGATGTAGTCGATGTCGTGCCCGGCCGTGGGCGCCAGCGGCCCGTCCTGCCCCCAGCCGGTCATCCGGCCGTAGACGAGCCGCTCGTTCACGGCGTGCAGATCCTCGGGGCCGATGCCGAGCCGCTCGGCCACGCCCGGCCGGAACACCTCGATCACCACGTCGGCGTGGCGTGCCAGCTCCTTGAACGCCGCCACGCCCTCGGGTGCCTTCAGGTCCAGCCCGATCGTGTGCTTGCCGCGGTCCATGACGTCGCCGCGCGGCCGGTCGGAGACCGCCGTGACCCGGTCCACCCGCAGCACCTCGGCACCGTGGTCGGCCAGCATCATCCCGGCGAAAGGCCCTGGGGCGAGTCCGGCCAGCTCCAGCACGCGCACTCCGGCCAGGGGGCCGCTACGAACATCAGGCATCCCCCCAGTAGAACAACCTTCGGTGATCTGTTGCAAGCGGCCTTGGCGACCTTCCGGCGAAGGCGTGGGAGGTATGGGAAACTTGCCCACTATGTTCGGGTGGTCTACAGGGGTAGGACATGGTTTCGGATAGCAACCGGCTCATCGCAGCCCGCTACCAGTTAGTGCGTGAACTGGGCCGTGGCGGCATGGGCGTGGTTTGGGAAGGGCAGGACACCCTGCTCAACCGGCAGGTCGCCATCAAAGAGGTGCTGCTGCCCGACGGGTTGTCACCGGGCGAGCAGGAGCGCCAGCTCTTGAGGACCGCCCGCGAGGCCCGTACCGCGGCCAAGCTGAACCACCCCTCCGTCGTCGCGATCTACGACGTCGTCGAGGAGGGCGGCCGGCCGTGGATCGTGATGGAGCTGCTGCGCCACCCCACGGTCGAGGAGGTGGTCCTCACCTCGGGCGCGCTCCCGGTGCGGGAGGCGGCCGACCTGGGCCGGCAGGTGCTGTCCGCGCTGAGGACGGCCCACGAGGCGGGCATCCTGCACCGGGACGTCAAGCCGGCCAACATCCTGCTGGCCGACGACGGCCGGGCCGTGCTCATGGACTTCGGCATCGCCCAGGTGGAGGGCGACCCCTCGCTCACCAAGACCGGCATGGTCACCGGCTCGCCGAGCTTCCTCGCCCCCGAGCGGGTCCGCGCCGAGAACGCGGGGCCGCCCTCCGACCTGTGGTCGCTGGGCGCCACGCTGTACGCGTGCATGGTGGGGCGCTCGCCGTTCGAGCGGGGCGACCCCATGTCGACGCTGAACGCGCTGCTCAGCGAGGAGCCCGACTACCGCAGGATCCCGCCGGCCATGCACCCGGTTCTCAAAGGCCTGCTGCAGAAGGAGCCGGAGCAGCGGGTGAACGCCGAGGAGGCCGACCGGCTGCTCGCCGCCATCCTCGCGACCAGGCCCGCGTACGACGACCGGGACGTGCCGGAGAGGAAGCCGGGCGGAGGCCGGGGACGGACCCTGCTCGCCGCGGCCGCGGCCGCGGTGGTGGTGCTCGCGGGCGGCACGGTGGCGTACTTCAAGCTCGCCTCCCCGGCGGAGGGCGCGCCGCGCGCCACCGCCCAGCCCGCCGCCGCGACCAGCCCGCTCACGCCGACGGCCGCGCAGACACCCGAGCCGAGCGCCACGCCCACCCCGACGCCGACCGTGACGCGGGCCGTCCCGGTCATCCGGATGTGGAAGTCGCGCGACGGCTGGTCGATCATGCGGCCGACCGGCTGGCGGGGCGCGCTCAGCGAGGCGTACACCGAATGGACCCGCAGGGACAGGACCGCCCACTTCGGTGTCGAGGCCGTCTACTCCCGCACCGACCCGAACCAGGTGCTGCGCGACTCTGAGGAGACGGTCAAGCAGAACGCCCAGGACATCGTCAACCGCGGCCGCAGGATGGTCGTGCACCAGGGCACCAAGGCCGCGGAGTGGGAGTTCTCCTGGACCGCGGGCACCGGGGGCGACGCCCGCTGGGTCACGCCGGGCACCCGGTACCACGAGGTGCGCAGGGTCGTGGCGATCGGCGACGCCGCGTACATCCTGTCCTGGACGGCCACCGAGGCCCAGTGGATGCGTAACAAGGGGCTCATGCGTCAGGTGATCAACAGCTTTACTGTGGGGGCATGACCCCCTGGAACCTGCTCGCCCTGCCCCCGCTCCCCGAGGAGCTCCTGCGTCATCTGCTCGCCCCGCTCGGCGACCAGGTGACCGTACGTGTGCCCGCGGCCCGCGACAGGGACGCCCTGCTGGCGGCGCTGCCCGAGGCGGAGATCGTGCTCGGCGACTGGACGGGCACACTCGCGCTGGACGCCGAGGCGGTCAAGGCGGCGCCGCTGCTGGCGTTCGTGCAGCAGCCGTCCGTGGGCGTGGACGGCCACGACCTGGACGCCCTGGCGCAGGCCGGGGTGCCGCTGGCCAACACGCCGGGCGTCAGCGCGGTGGCGGTCTCGGAGTGGTGCCTGGCCGCAACCCTGTCCCTGTCGCGGAAGCTGGCCGCCGCCGACGCCGCCGTACGCGCGGGCGAGTGGCCGCAGCAAGGCCTGCAGCCCCACGAGCTGCGCGGACGCCGGGTCGGCATCGTCGGCTACGGCGCGATCGGCGCCACCAGCGCGGAGATGTTCCGCGCGCTCGGCTGCCACGTCTCCTACTGGACCCGCACGCCCCGCGAGGACCCGGCCTTCGAGGACCTGACGACGCTCATCTCCTCCAGTGACGTCGTGGTCGTGGTGATCGCGCTCTCGGACGAGACCCGAGGTCTGGTGGATCCCCGCCGCATGAAGCAGGGCGCGCTGCTCGTGAACGCCGCGCGGGGCGGCGTCGTCGACCAGCAGGCGCTGGTCACGGCCCTGCGCGAAGGCCATCTGGGCGGCGCCGCGCTCGACGTCTTCGACGTGGAGCCCCTGCCCGCGGACGACCCGCTGCGTGACCTGCCGAACGTCCTGCTGTCGCCGCACGTCGCGGGCGTCACGCCGGAATCCACCGGCCGCCTGCTCACGGCCACCCTGGACAATCTCGGCGCCGCCATAGAGGGCCGCGAGGTGCAAAACGTGCTCAACGCGGCATCCCCGATGATCTCCAGGAAGTTTACGCAATCGCCTACCACATAGGCATTTCACCTGGCACTATGAACAGTTTTCGTGTCTTTAACGACCCCGGTCTGTTCGAGGTAGCTCGTGAGAGATACCGTCTTACGCGACGATCTCTACCAGCTCAAGGGGGGTGCTTACGCAGTGACGACGAAGATGTCGACACACCAACGGGCAGTAGAGCAGATCCGGCAGTCGTACGCCGAGATTCCGGGCGGTGCCGCCCCGCGCCTGGCCAAGTCCACGTCCAATCTCTTCAGGTTCCGCGACCCCGGCAGGACGGCCAAGCTGTCGGCCAGGGATCTCGACGAGGTCATCAGCGTCGACCCCGAGACCATGACGGCCGAGGTCCAGGGCATGACGACATACGAGCACCTGGTGGACGCCACGCTGCCGTACGGGCTCATGCCGTACGTGGTGCCGCAGCTCAAGACGATCACGCTCGGCGGCGCCGTCACCGGCCTCGGCATCGAGTCGACCAGCTTCAGGGACGGCCTGCCGCACGAGTCGGTGGAGGAGCTGGAGATCCTCACCGGCGACGGCCGCGTCATCGTGGCGCGCGAGGACAACGAGCACCGTGACCTCTTCCGGTCGTTCCCCAACTCCTACGGCACGCTCGGCTACGCCCTGCGCATCAGGATCAAGCTGCGCAAGGTCCAGCCGTACGTGCACCTCACGCACGTCAAGTTCACCGACGCGGCCAAGTGCATGCTGGCCATGCAGGAGATCTGCGACAGCATGGTGCACGACGGCGAGAGCGTCGACTTCGTCGACGGCGTCTTCTTCAGCCCGCAGGAGATGTACATCACGCTCGGCCGCTTCGCCGAGCGCGCCCCCTACGTCTCCGACTACACCGGGATGCGCATCTACTACCAGTCGATCAGGCAGCGCAACCGCGACTGGCTGACCATCCGCGACTACCTGTGGCGCTGGGACACCGACTGGTTCTGGTGCTCGCGCGCGTTCGGCGTGCAGCAGCCCGTCGTCCGCTCGCTCATGCCGCGCCGCTGGATGCGCTCCGACGTCTACCGCCGCCTGGTGGCGCTCGACAGGAAGTACGGCCTGACCGCCCGCATCGACAGGTGGCGCGACCAGCCCGTGCAGGAGTCCGTCATCCAGGACGTCGAGACGCCGGTGGAGCGAGGGGCGGAGTTCCTGGAGTTCTTCCACGACAAGGTGGGCATGACACCGGTGTGGATGTGCCCACTGCGGTCCGGCTCCCGCTGGCCGCTCTACCCTCTGGAGCCGGGCAGGCTCTACGTCAACTTCGGGTTCTGGGGCATGGTGCCACTGCCGCGGGGGCAGTTCGACGGCTACTACAACCAGCTGATAGAGCGAGAGGTGCACGAGCTCGACGGCCACAAGTCGCTCTATTCGACCTCGTTCTACGCTCGCGAGCAGTTCTGGGAGCTGTACAACGGCGACGCCTATTGGCCGGTCAAGCGGGAATACGACCCGAACGGTCGCCTGCTGGACCTGTACGAAAAGTGTGTACGGGGAAGGTGAGCAATCTTGGCTCTTGCATCCATCTTTGAGAAGATCGTCGGCACGGGTGCGAACGTCGCGTTCCAGGCGTACGACGGCAGCAAGGCGGGGCCGGATGGGGCCGACCTCGGCATCGAGGTCAAATCACCCATCGCGGTCGCCTATCTGGCGCAGGCGCCGGGCGAGCTGGGCCTCGCCAGGGCGTACATCTCCGGCCACCTCGACGTGCACGGTGACCTGTACACGTTGCTCGACCGCATGTGGAACATCACCACCAACGACCTGACCACCCAGGAGAAGCTCGCGGCCGTCCGCGCCCTGGGCGTCAAGCCGCTCCTCATGCGCGTGCCGCCGCCCCCGCAGGAGATGCGCCAGAGCGCCCTGGCCAGGCTGGGCTCCCGCCACGCCAAGCAGCGTGACGCGGAGGCCATCCACCACCACTACGACGTCTCCAACCGCTTCTACGAGTGGGTCCTGGGGCCCTCGATGGCGTACACGTGCGCCGTGTTCCCCTCGGAGGAGGCGACGCTGGAGGAGGCCCAGTTCGCCAAGTTCGACCTGGTGGCACGGAAGCTCGCACTCAAGCCCGGCATGCGCCTGCTCGACGTCGGCTGCGGCTGGGGCGGCATGGTCATGCACGCCGCCAAGCACTACGGCGTCAAGGCCCTCGGGGTGACGCTGAGCAGGCAGCAGGCCGAGTACGCGCAGAAGGCGATCGCCGAGGCGGGTCTGCAGGAGCTGGCGGAGGTCCGTTTCATGGACTACCGCGACGTCAAGGAGACGGGCTTCGACGCGGTCAGCTCGATCGGCCTGACCGAGCACATCGGCAAGGCGAACCTCCCCTCCTACTTCTCCTTCCTGTACAGCAAGCTCAAGCCGGGCGGGCGGCTCCTCAACCACTGCATCACCCGGCCGACCGGCAAGGAGAAGACGTTCAACAAGGGCGGCTTCATCAACCGGTACGTCTTCCCCGACGGTGAGCTGGAGTCGGTCGGCTGGCTGGTCAGGCAGATGGAGGACCTGGGCTTCGAGGTCCGCCACGAGGAGAACCTCAGGGAGCACTACGCCAAGACGCTGCGCCACTGGTGCGACAACCTCGACGCCAACTGGGACGACGCGGTCGAGGAGGTCGGCATGGGCACGGCCCGCGTCTGGGCCCTGTACATGGCGGGCTGCATCGTGGGCTTCGAGCGCAACAAGGTCCAGCTCCACCAGGTCCTGGGCGTGAAGCTCGACAAGAACGGCCACTCCGGCGTCCCGCTCCGCCCGGCCATCGACTGGCCGTGATCGCAGTTTCAGATGAGGCCCCGACGCTCACGCAGCCGGCGTCGGGGTGCTCTCACTCGACGTAAGAGTGCCCTCGCCAGCAGGGGTTCAACGCGCCGGCTGCTTCTCCTTGGCGTGCTTGCCGCGGCGGAGGACTGACCGGTGGTCACATGACGACGCCGTCGGCCAGGGCTTCGAGGGTGCCCGTGAGAGCGGTCCAGCTCACCTCGGCGTCCCGCGTGCGCCCGTGCGGCGAGCGGAACCACGCCACGAGCTCGGACACGTCATCCAGGGCCCAGCGCAGCCGGTAAAGCTCCAGAATCGCGCGGCTCGGCGTGTGGCCGGTGGCGTCGGCGTACCGGGCGAGGTCGTCGGCGTCCCTGGCCACCAGCCACAGGTCGCGCTCGGGCGGGGCCAGCCCGACCGTGTCCCAGTCGACCAGCAGCCGGCGCTCGCCGGAGCGCAGCAGATTGCCCGGGTGCGGCTCGCCGTGTGTCACGACGGGCTCGCCGGTGTCCGCCGCCATCCGGTCGAACTCCGAGAACCTGCGGCGCAGCGTCCCGGCGTGCTCGGCGATCAGCTCCCTGGCGGGCTCCGCGTACGGGCCGCCCAGCCAGGGCGGACCCGGGTCCTGGAGCGCCTGGTCCAGCCCCGCCCGGCCCGAGAGTTCGAGCGGACGCGTGGGCGTGGAGAGGGGCGGCGGGGTGGCGTGGAGGGCGGCGAGCAGGTCGATGACCGCGGCCCGGTCCTCGGCCGTCCGCTCCTGCCCGAACTCGCCGGAGGTCCCGTCCAGGAAGGGGAAGACGCTCATCGCCCACCGGTGGCGGTCGAGCCGCAGGAGCGTCGTGCCGTCGGCCGCGCGCAGCGGCGCCAGCACGAAGTCGAGCCCGGCCTCCTCGCGCAGCGCCGCCGCCGTGTCCATGGCCAGCCGGAGCCCGTCGAAGCTGCGGCGGCGTACGTCCGCGACCGTGATGAACCACCGCCCGTCGGCGATCCAGTGGAAGTCGCCGAACCCCACCGGCGCGTAGTCCAGCGCGCCCGCCTCGATGCCCCACGCGCCGAGCGCGGGCCGCAGCAGCTCCTCGTCGCACGAATCCGGGCGATCTCGCATGCGGCCACGCTATCGAGGCCGGAGGGGTCAGTTCAGCTGGATGAGCAGCTCGATGGCGGAGCGCGCGTCGCTCACCGTGTGATCCGCCACGACTCCGCCGGTGACGCCCCGGTCGATCCAGATGGTCCGCAGCCCCGCGTCCCGTCCGCCCGCGATGTCCTTCCCGGGGTCGTCCCCGACGACCCAGCCGCCGGAGTGCAGAGACGCGCCGCACCTGCGGGCGGCGATCTCGAAGAGCCGCACATCGGGCTTCCGTACGCCCTCCGCCCCCGAGATCGCCCACCCGTCCACCCGGTCCACCATCCACGGCACCGCCTCTTCGCCCAGCCCCCGCTGCGCGGCGAACTCGGCGGCCCACAGCCTGAACGCGCCCAGCCGGTCGATCAGCGTGTTGTCCAGGTCGAAGAGCACAAGAGGCCGCGTCGTGGGGCTCGGGCCCGCGGGCAAGCCGGTCAACGGAGTTCGCGCTTGAGGATCTTGCCCGTGGCGGTCATGGGCAGCGAATCGCGGAACTCGACGATCCGGGGGTACTTGTAGGCCGCCATGTTCTCCTTGGCCCACGCGATCAGCTCGTCCTCGCTGATCGTCGAGCCGGGTGTGCGGATGACGTACGCCTTGATCTCCTCGCCGTGCGACTCGTTCGGCACCCCCACCACGGCGGCCAGCGACACGGCCTCATGGGTCAGCAGGACCTCTTCGAGCTCGCGCGGATAGACGTTGAAGCCGCCGCGGATGATCATGTCCTTGGCCCGGTCGATGATCGAGTAGTAGCCGTCCGCGTCACGGGTCGCGATGTCGCCCGTGCGGAACCAGCCGTCCTTCATCACCTCGGCCGTGGCCTCGGGGCGGCCGTAGTAGCCCTTCATGATGTTGTGGCCGCGGACGGCGATCTCGCCGGGGCCCTCGCCCTCGACGGTCTTCCAGTCGCCGTCGATCAGCTTCATCTCCACGCCCCAGATGGGGAAGCCGATCGTGCCGGGCTTGGTGGGGCGGTGGATCTGGTTGAAGCTGGCCACCGGCGACGTCTCCGACAGGCCGTACCCCTCCAGGATGCCGATGCCGAAGGTGCGCTCGAAGTCCTTGAGCACCTCCGCGGGCGAGGACGCGCCGCCCGCGACGGCGACGCGGAGGGTGCGGGGCACCTCCGCTCCCTCCGCGTGGATCGTGGTGAGGAGGCCCCAGTACATCGTCGGCACGCCGGCGAAGAAGGTGACGCTCTCCTTGGCCATGAGCGCGAGCGCCTCGCCCGGCTCGAAGCGCGGCATCAGCACGACGGTCGCACCGCGCAGGAAGCCGGTGTTCATGACCACGGTCTGGCCGAAGGAGTGGAACAGCGGCAGCACCGCGAGATACGTGTCGCCGCCGTCGGTGCGGGGGAACATCTTGTCGTTGACCATGGCGTTCAGCAGCATGTTCTGGTGGCTGAGCTCGGCGCCCTTGGGCTGTCCCGTGGTGCCCGAGGTGTAGAGGATCACCGCGGTGTCGTCGGGGGCCGTCTGCACGGTCTCGAACTCGCTCGCCATGCCGCCCAGCGCCGCCCAGATCGACTCGCCGTACGGGGACTCGGTCGCGAGCGGGGTGGCGGGCAGCACGAAGAAGTGCTCGCAGCCCGGCGCCGCCTCGAAACCCGCCTTGCCGCGCTCACCCAGCGGCAGCTCGGGCGTGCCCTCGAAGCAGAACAGCGCCTTGGCGTCGCTGTCCTCAAGGTGGTAGGCGATCTCCCGCGACTGCAGCAGCACGTTGAGCGGCACCACCGTGGCCCCGGCCTTCAGGATGCCGAAGTAGACGAACGGGAAGTACGGCAGGTTCGGGCACGCCAGCGCCACCTTGTCCCCCTTGCCGACACCCCGGGAGACCAGCAGGTTCGCGACCTGGTTGGCGACGGCGTCGATCATGGAGTACGGGAGCCGCATGTCGCCGAAGACGACAGCCGTACCGTCGGGGGTGTTCCTGGCGCTGTCCTCGAGGACGATGGACAGGTTCAGCATGACGCCTTCCTCCTCTAAGCCGGGCTTCGAGCGCCATCCTTGCAGCCCTCCCATACCGACCGGTAGGGGCAAGTTGGCACCGCCCCTGTGGTGTTCCGCTGAACGCGGACCACCATAGGTAAAGCGAGGTCACAACTGCATATGGACGCGTCCGCCCGCCTGGAGTAAGCAAGTACCAAGTTACTTGGAGGAGCCATGGAGTACGACTACGTGATCGTAGGAGCGGGGTCCGCGGGGTGCGTGCTGGCCAACCGGCTCTCGGAGGACCCCGGCGTGTCGGTCGCGCTGGTCGAGGCGGGCGGGAAGGACGACAAGCTGGAGATCCGCATGCCCGCGGGCTTCGCCAAGCTCTTCAAGACCGACTACGACTGGAACTACACGACGGCCAAACAGGGCGAGATGTCCGGCAGGAAGCTCTACTGGCCGAGAGGCCGCGTGATCGGCGGCTCGTCCTCGCTCAACGCCCAGATGTGGGTGCGCGGCTGCCAGCGCGACTACGACCAGTGGGGCGTTCCCGGCTGGTCGTACGACGACGTCCTGCCGTACTTCACCAGGGCCGAGCACCGCGTCGGCAGCAACGAGGGCGACGTCTACGGCACCTCGGGGCCCCTCTACATCTCCGAGCTGCGCAGCCCCAACGTCACCACCGCCGCCTTCCTCAGGGCCTGCGAGGAGCTCGGCCTGACCCGCCTCGGCGAGCTGAACGGCCGCTCCAACGAGGGCTGCTCTCCCACGCCCGTCACCCAGTACCGCGGCCGCAGGTGGAGCTCGGCCGACGCCTACCTGCGCCCGGCCGCGTCGCGGCCCAACCTCCAGGTGATCACCGGGGCGACCGTGGACCGGGTGGTGTTCGACGGCAGGCGCGCGACCGGCATCGAGCACAGCGGGGGCGCCCAGGTCAGGGCCAGGAGGGAGGTCATCCTGGCCGCCGGCGCGATCGGCTCGCCGTACCTGCTGATGCGTTCGGGCGTGGGCGCGCCCGGCGAGCTGCGCGACGCCGGGGTCGCGATCGTGCACGAGCTGCCCGAGGTCGGCAAGAACCTGCAGGACCACCTCTCGAGCGGCGTGTTCGTCGAGTGCAAGCAGCCGGTGACGCTGACCAAGGCCGAGTCGATCAGCAACCTGCTGCGGTACATCGTCCTGCGCTCCGGCATGCTCACCACAAACGTGGGGGAGGCCGTCGCGTTCATCAGGACCTCGCACGAGGAGCCCGCGCCCGACGTCGAGCTGATCTTCGCTCCCGTGCCGTTCGTCGACCACGGGCTCACCCCGCCGACCGGCCACGGGCTCACCGTCGGCGTCGTGCTGCTGCAGCCGGAGAGCCGCGGCAGAGTCGGGCTCAACGGCAGGGACGCCGTCATCGACCCCGCTTACCTGACCGCGGAGGCCGACGCCAAGCGCCTGGTCGCCGGGCTGAAGATGGCCAAGCAGGTCTTCGCCACGGCGGCGATGGAGCCGTACGCGGGCGGGCCGATGGCGCCGTACTGGGCGCCGGAGAGCGACGAGGAGCTGGCGCGGTGGGTCCGCGAGCGCGGCGAGACGCTCTACCACCCGGTCGGCACCTGCCGCATGGGGACCGACGACGCGTCCGTGGTCGACCCCTCGCTCCGGGTGCGCGGCGTCGAAGGGCTCAGAGTGGTGGACGTCTCGATCATGCCGACGTTGAATCGCGGACATACTCACGCACCGGCCATTATGATCGGCGAGAAAGGCGCTGATTTGATAAGGAAGGCGCCTTAAGTCCCTTGACGTAAGTGGTTACTTGCAGAAGGCTTGGGTGGTATGACGCTGACCGCGGACCTGGACCTGTCGCAGATCCCGTTCTGGGGTCTGCCACAGGCCGAGCGTGCAGAGGCCTTTCGCAGGCTGAGGCAGATGGACCACCCGGTCTTCATGCGGGAGCAGGTCGTGCCGTTCGTCGGCGGCGGCCCGGGCTTCTACGCGCTCGTACGCCACGCCGACGTGATCGAAGCCAGCAGGAACGCGGCCGTGTTCAGCAGCGAGCCGTGCTCCAACAGCATTCCCGACATGCCGCGCTGGCTGAGCCAGTACTTCGGCTCCATGATCAACATGGACGACCCCCGGCACGCCCAGTTACGCAGGATCGTGTCCAGGGCGTTCACGCCGCGCATCCTGTCGAAGATGGAAGAGGACCTGGCCAGGGCCGCCGCCGAGATCGTGGACAAGGCGATCGAGGACGGTCCGGGCGACTTCGTCGCTCAGGTGGCCGCCCGGCTTCCCGTGCGGGTGATCTGCGACATGATGGGGATTCCGCCCGAATCTCATGACATGGTCCTGCAGAACACCAACATCATTCTGGGCAACACCGACCCCGAGTACACCGGCGTCGCCCCCGACCTCACCCGCCGCAACGTCGCCAAGGGCCTGGCCAAGCTGATGCGCGCCGGCTACTCGCTCAACCGGCTGGCCGCCCGCCTGGGCGACGAGCGGCGCAAGCGGCCCACGGGCGACCTGGTGAGCCTGCTGGTCAACGGCGAGGAACGGCTCACCCCGCAGCAGCTGGGCTCGTTCTTCATCCTGCTCGTGGTGGCGGGCAGCGAGACCACCCGCAACGCGATCGCGCACGGGCTCAAGCTCTTCACCGACCACACTGACCAGCGCGCGATCCTGATGAACAACTTCGAGGGCCACATCGTCTCCGCGTGCGACGAGATCATCCGCTACGCCACGCCGGTGATCCAGTTCCGCCGCACGCTGACGCAGGACCACGAGATGAACGGCACTCGGTACAAGAAGGGCGACAAGGTTCTGCTCTTCTACAACTCCGCCAACCGCGACGAGGCGGTCTTCTCGGACCCGGACGCGTTCGACATCACCCGCGACCCCAACCCGCACGTCGGGTTCGGCGGCCCCGGGCCGCACTACTGCCTGGGGGCGCACCTGGCGCGCAGGGAGATGACCGTGATGTTCCGGGAGCTGTACACCCGGCTGCCGCACATCAAGTCCGTGGGGGAGCCCGACTACCTGCTGTCCAACTTCATCAACGGCATCAAGCACATGCGCTACACCTTCTGACCGGCGCCAGATCTCCTCACTGGTACTCCTGAGGCGGGCCGAATGCTAGGTTTCGCATTCATGGAGATCAGGACTATCCACGCCAACGGTGTGGAGTTCGCGTATCTGACGGTTGGTGAGGGGCCGCTGGCGCTGTGCCTGCACGGCTTCCCCGACACGGCACACACCTGGCGGCACCTCATGCCCGCGCTGGCCGAGCGCGGCTACCGCGCGGTCGCGCCGTTCACGCGCGGTTACGCGCCCACCGAGGTGCCGGCCGACGGCGCGTACGAGGACGCCGCGCTGGTCGCCGACGTCCGCGCGCTGCACGAGGAGCTCGGCGGCGACCAGGACGCGGTCGTCATCGGGCACGACTGGGGCGCCTTCCCCGTGTACCACCTGGCCGGCCGCTTCCGCCGCGCGGTCACGCTGGCCGTGCCGCCGCCCGGCGCGCTCGGCGCCGGTTTCCTGGAGTACGACCAGCTCAAGCGGTCCTTCTACGTCTTCCTCTTCCAGACGTACCTGGGCGAGGCGGCCGTCGCGACCCCCGGCTTCCTCGAGAACCTCTGGCGCGAGTGGTCGCCGGGGTACGACCCGAGCGAGGACCTGGAGTTCGTACGGCGCAGCATCGGCGAGCCCGCCAACCTGAGCGCGGCACTCGGCTACTACCGGGCCATGCTCGGCACCACGCCGCCCTCCGGCCGCTACCCGGCGCTGGAGGGCGGCATCACCGGCCCGGTCCTCTACCTGCACGGCGCTCAGGACGGGTGCCTGAGTCCCGAGCTGGCCAAAAACGCGCTGAGCCACCTGCCCGCCGGCTCACAGGCGTTCCAGGTGCCGGGTGCCGGGCACTTCCTCCATCTGGAGCGCCCGGCCGAGGTCAACCGCCTCATCCTGGACTGGCTCGGCGCCCCGTCCGCAGCCGAGATGACCCAGGTCCGGCCGCTGGGGTTCACCTCCTGAGGCGGCGGCGCCCGGTGCCGTCGCCGGTCACCTCCGCGCTTTCCTGAGGACCGCGATGACGGGGTGCCGCCCCGACAGGCTGACCCGCACCGCCTCCTCCACCGCGAACCCCGGCGGGATCTCGTCGTGCACCAGCGCCACGGCCACCCCGTCGTCGGCGAGCACCCGCCGGACCTCCCGCCACAGCGGGCCGAGGTCCCGGGCCAGCAGCCCACGCGGCGGCACCTGCCGCCCCCAGGGCGGGTTCACCAGCACCCGGTCCGCGCCCCCTCCGGCCATGGGAATCCGCCCGGCATCCGCCGCGGCCCACCCGAACGACGCCCGGCCTTCCGCGCTGCGCGGATTCGCGAAGAGCCCGCGCCCCTTGCCGTTGTCCGACGGGTGCGCGGCGCGCTCTCCGTGGAAGCATCCGGCGGGGGGCGGTGCGCTTCCGGCGGTCCGGGCGTTGGAGGCCGCCGCGTGCAGGGCGGCGGGGTCGTGGTCGAAGCCCAGCAGGCGCGCGCCGGGCGCCAGCGCGTGGGCCTCGATCAGCGTGGTGCCCGCCCCGCAACACGGGTCGAGCACCGTCCCGGCATCCCCGAGACGGGCCAGCGCCGCCATGGCCGCGGCCACCGGCGGGTGCAGCGTGCCCCGGATCGAGGCCGTCTTGTACGCCCGCCGGTGCAGCGGCCGCGCCGCCGGCCTCAGCGCGATGAGCGCCTGGTCGCCCTCGATGGTGACCCGCCACGACATGGCGTCCCGAGGCGGCCGTGCTCCGTCCTTCCTGGAGTGGTACGGCAGCCGCAGCGGCCGCGCCAGCTCGGCCCCCACCGCGTCCTCGATCTCGAAGCGGGTGTAGTTACGGCGCCCGACGAACGAGGCCGACACCTCCACCGCACTCCCCGGATGCGCGAACCCGTCCACATCCATGGCGCGGACCGCGCGCGCCAGCCGGCGCAGCGCGGAGCGGTCGTGACCGATCCCGTCCACCACGGCGGCGGCGAGCAGCAGATCGTCCGCCGTCCGCAGGCTCATCAGGTCGGCCCCCGGCGAGGCCTCGAACCAGACCTCGCGATGGCGCACCCCACGCACCACGCCCAGCCGGGAACGTCGAATCTCCGTGGCCACCAGGGGCTCGATGCCATGCACGGCCCTGGCCACAGCAAACGTATGCAACTGTCCTTCTCCCACGTCGCGACCCGGGACGGCGCTTGCTCAGCCGTCCCGCATCGCCGGCGGTGGGGTGCTCCGCGACCCGCCGGCGGATCGCTAGCGTCGGTAGAAGAACGTCACGCGCGTCACCCTAGGGTCTGCCGCCCGGCGGGGGCCACAGGTTTTCCTGGCTCGCACGTACGGTGTACGTCCTCCCCATTGACGTAAGTGGCTGCTTTTCGAATGATGGCCTCATGGGCGTTCTCGACTTCGACCTGTCGGACCGCGACTTCTGGGCCAGGCCCATGAGAGAGCGCGAGGCGGCGTTCGAGCGCCTGCGTTCCCTGGAGGCCCCGGTCTTCTTCCAGGAGATGGAGATCGACTTCGCGCCCAGGGGCCCCGGCTACCACGCGCTGGTCAAGCACGCCGACATCCTCGAGGCCAGCCGCACTCCGGAGATCTTCTGTTCGGGTGACGGCGGCGCGACGAACGTGCCCGACATGCCGGCCGAGTTCGCCGAGTACTTCGGCTCGATGATCAACATGGACGATCCGCGCCACGCCAGGCTGCGCAGGATCGTCTCACGCGCGTTCACCCCCAAGATGATCAAGCAGTTCGAGTCGGACGTGGACGCCGCCGCGGCCGCCATCGTGGACGACCTCCTGGAGAAGGGGCCCGGCTGCGACTTCGTGACCGAGGTGGCCGCCCGCCTCCCGCTGAAGATCATCTGCGACATGATGGGCATCCCCGAGCGGGACTACCAGTTCGTCTTCGACCGTTCGAACATCATCCTCGGCGGCTTCGACCCCGAATACGGCGGCGCCGATCTCGAGCAGCTCGCCGAGCGCCTGCTCAACGCCGGCATGGAGCTGCAGCAGCTCGTCCAGGACCTCGCCGCCCACCGCGCCGACCACCCCACGAGCGACCTGACGTCCTCCCTGGTCAACGCCAACATCGACGGCGAGCGGCTGACGATGCAGGAGCTGGGGTCGTTCTTCATCCTGCTGGTGGTGGCGGGCAACGAGACCACCAGGAACGCCATCTCGTACGGACTGCGCCTGCTCACCAAGAACCCCGACCAGCGCGCGCTCTGGCTGGAGGACGTCGACGGGCACGCGGCCGGGGCCGTGGAGGAGATCGTCCGGCTCGCCTCTCCGGTGAAC
Organism: Nonomuraea helvata; assembly: GCF_039535785.1. Classification (NCBI taxonomy): domain Bacteria; kingdom Bacillati; phylum Actinomycetota; class Actinomycetes; order Streptosporangiales; family Streptosporangiaceae; genus Nonomuraea; species Nonomuraea helvata. The sequence goes on along the minus strand of NZ_BAAAXV010000005.1, from coordinate 159,858 downwards.
TTCATGCGCCGCAAACTCACCAGGGACCACGAGATGAACGGGCACCTCTACCGCAAGGGCGAGAAGGCGGTCCTGTTCTACTGGGCGGCGAACAGGGACGAGGCCGTCTTCGCCGACCCGTACCGCTTCGACATCACCCGCGACCCCAACCCGCACGTCGGCTTCGGCGGCCCGGGCCCGCACTTCTGCCTCGGCGCGCATCTGGCCAGGCGGGAGATCACGGTGATGTTCCGCGAGCTGCTGCGCCGCGTCCCGGGCATCGAGGGCGGCAGGCCCGACCGGCTGCACTCCATGTTCATCAACGGGATCAAGCACATGGAGTGCGTCTTCTAGCCCTGGGTGCCGAGCCTCAGCTGGTTCTTCACCGTGTGGATGTCGGGCATGAGCTGCTTGCTGTCCGCCGGGATCGACATGTAGACGATGGCCGGGACGTTGCCGCCGGTGTTGACGGCCATGGTCACGATCGTCGCCTCCTCGGTCGGCGACGTCAGCGAGTACGCGATCAGGCGTCCCGTCGAGTTGCCCACCTTGATGGGCTGCTGGGCGATCTTCTTGACCTTGTTGCCGGTGGGGAAGAAGCGCTTGCGGGCATCCAGCACCACCTGCCTGATGACCGGCTCCAGGTTGTCCTTCTGGTAGTACGTGGCCAGCTTCTGCGCCAGCGGACCCGACATGACCTGGGCGTACTTCTCCGGCGCGACCTGGACGTACTGGCGGGTGTCGTAGCCGTACGTGGTCTTGACCGTGGCGCGCTGGTCCAGCCGCCAGGTGCCGCCCAGGCGGGGCAGCGAGACGCCGGCCCCCGCGTCGGGCACCCGGCCGATCACCGGTGCCGCCTTGCCCGAGAACTTCGGCAGCGCGCCGATCGAGGTCGAGGACCTGGTGGGGGAGGACTTCGGCGGGGTCGTGGGCGCCTCCGCCACGGCGTTGGACGCCGGCTCGTCGCTGGCCAGCGGGCCCGCCAGGAACGCCCACAGCAGCGCGGCCACCAGCGCGATCGCCACGGACCCGCCGAGTGCGTAGATCCAGATGGGCTTGCCCTGGCCCTCGTCCAGGGAGTCCTGCTCGCCCATGGCCTGGTAGTCGTCGCCGAAGACGGTGTTCCAGAGCTCCTGCTGGCGTTCGGGAGGCGGGGTGCGGGAGCCGCTGATCTGGCCGGCGGTCACGAACGGGCGGTCGGGGTCCGAGGGGTCGCGGCTCAGGTTGGAGCCGGGGCGCGGACCGTTCTGGTCCTCGGCGGGGGGTGTGGTGCTGGAGTTCGATGAGTCCATGATGGGGGCGGCCCGGTCGTTGAGCAGGTTCTCTGAGTGCTGGGCGTACGTGACCGTCCGCTCCTCGGCGGGGTGGGCCTGGGGCGGCGCGTGCGCTCCCTGAGGCAGGTCGTCGATCTGGTACATCGCCGTGCGCTCCTCCGGCGCGTCGGCGGCGTTCCGCTCGGCGGGCGGCCAGGGGGCGGGGGAGGAGAGGTTCGACCAGGAGTCGGAGGACGAAGCCGGCGGCTGTGCCCACGCCGGGACCGGATCCGGGACCGGAGGGTGGTCACCGGCTCGGCCGGCGGGCTCCATGGGGGCCTGTGGCGACGCGTCCGGCCAGGAGGAGGGGCCCGACGCCTGGGGCCAGGAGGTGGGGACGTCCTGCTGGGACGACTCCGGCCACGACGTCGGCACGTCCGGCGGGCCCGCGTTCCGGCGCGGCGCCTCGGGCCAGGCCGGCGTCCCGAGGCTGTCCTGCGGCGACGCGTCCTGCCAGGACGACGGCCTGTTGCCCTGCTGCGGCCCGTTGCCCTTCTGCGGAGCGTCCAGCGGAGAGGAGGACGGCCCGGTGCCGCCCTGCTGCGGCATGTCCGGCCACAAGGACGGCTCGGTGCTGCCCGGCGGCGGCGCGTCCCATGAGGACGGGCCGGACGCGCTCCGCGCGTCCCACGAGGACGGGGCGGAGGCGCTCTGCGGGGACGGGTCCGGCCAGGAGGAGGCGGCCGGGGGAAGATCGGGCCACGACGAGGGGCCCGACGCCTCGTGGCGGGCGGGCTCGGGGCGGGAGTGGCGCGGCGGCTCGGGCCAGGAGTCGTCGTTGCGTGGCGGCTCCGGCCACGACGGGTCCTGGTGGGCGGGGCGCGGGGCCTCGGGCCATGACATGGGGACCTCCGAGGCCGGGGAGCCGGATGCGTCGCGACGGGGCGCCTCTGGCCAGGACGGTGGCAGGTGGGGTCCGGAATTCTCCGCTGCCATTGCTGCCGCCCCTCCCGAGGTTCTGTCCGGATAACCCGTTATATCCAGATTTGACGTACCAGGCATGATCTCATGGGATTTTCCAGGAGATGCAGGTGATCCCGCAGCCAAACCAGCGAAGCCATGAGGATCCGTGGGCGGGTCCTGCATGGGCAGGCCTACCTCCGGTCGATCAGGCTCAGCTGGGTACACCATGGTGACAAGGGTATTCTTCTGGGACGAATGGGTCACAACGGATACATCACCTTCAGGTCTCGCTGGACCTGAAGGACCCATTGTGCCTGCAGACCCCCCACGAGTATCTGCATTCAGCCGAAGACGTGCGCTACGCTTGACACGTGCGTTCCGCGACCCTGCTTCTTAGCGGGCCGCGACGGCCCTGAAGATTCCCGCCGTCGCGGCTACCCCTCGTTGTGTCCACGGGGGGTTTTCTTATGGGTCCGAATCAAGCCAGAAGGACAGTAGCCGTGAGTGAGTACGATCCGCAGGCGCTGCAGGCCAAGTGGCAGCAGCGATGGGAGGAGCAGGAACCCTACCGGGCGAACGAGGACCCGGCGGACCCGCGCGAGCGTCGCTACATGCTCGACATGTTCCCCTATCCGTCGGGCGACCTGCACATGGGTCATGGCGAGGTGTTCGCCATCGGCGACGTCGTCGCGCGTTACTGGTTCCAGAAGGGCTACAACGTCCTGCACCCGATCGGCTGGGACTCCTTCGGCCTGCCCGCGGAGAACGCCGCGATCAAGCGGAACGCCCACCCGGCCGAGTGGACCTACGCCAACATCGAGACGCAGGTCACCTCGTTCAAGCGCTACGGCATCTCCTTCGACTGGTCGCGCCGCCTGCACACCAGCGACCCCGACTATTACCGGTGGAACCAGTGGCTGTTCAACCGGTTCTTCGAGCGCGGCCTGGCCTACCGCAAGGGCGGCCTGGTCAACTGGTGCCCCAACGACCAGACCGTGCTGGCCAACGAGCAGGTCGTGGCGGGCAAGTGTGAGCGCTGCGGCGCCGACGTCATCCGACGCGAGCTGACGCAGTGGTACTTCAAGATCACTGACTACGCGCAGCGCCTGCTGGACGACATGGACCAGCTGAACGAGGGCTGGTCCGAGCGGCTGCTGACCATGCAGCGCAACTGGATCGGCCGCTCCGAGGGCGCCGACGTGCTGTTCCAGATCGAGGGCCGTGACGAGCCGGTCCACGTCTACACCACGCGGCCCGACACGCTGTTCGGCGCCACGTTCTTCGTGGTCGCAGTGGACGCCAAGCTGGCCGACGAGATCGTCACCGACGAGCAGCGTCCCGCGTTCGAGGCCTATCGCGCCGAGGTCGCCAAGCTGAGCGACATCGAGCGGCTGTCCACCGACAAGGAGAAGACCGGCGTCTTCCTGGGCCGCTACGCGATCAACCCGGTCAACGGCGAGCGCATCCCGGTCTGGGCGGCCGACTACGTGCTGTCCGACTACGGCCACGGCGCCATCATGGCCGTGCCCGCCCACGACCAGCGCGACCTGGACTTCGCGCTGAAGTTCGAGCTGCCGGTGAAGGTGGTCGTGCACACCGGCCTGGCCGACCCGGGCGAGACCGGCGAGGCCACGCCTGGCGAGGGCACGCTGGTCAACTCCGGGCCGCTGGACGGCCTGACCAAGGCCGAGGCCATCTCCAAGATCATCGAGATCCTGGAGCGCGACGGCAGGGGCACGGGCGCGGTCAACTTCCGGTTGCGCGACTGGCTGCTGTCCCGCCAGCGGTTCTGGGGCACGCCGATCCCGATCATCCACTGCGGCGACTGCGGCGAGGTGCCCGTCCCCGACGACCAGCTGCCGGTCACGCTGCCCGACATGCGCGGCGAGGCGCTGGCGCCCAAGGGCGTCTCCCCGCTGGCCAGCGCCACCGAGTGGGTCAACGTCGAGTGCCCCAAGTGCGGCGGTGCGGCCAAGCGCGACACCGACACGATGGACACGTTCGTCGACTCGTCGTGGTACTACCTGCGTTACTGCTCGCCCGGCTACACCGACGGCCCGTTCGACGTCGAGCAGGTGCGCAAGTGGGGCCCGATCGACCAGTACGTCGGCGGCATCGAGCACGCGGTGCTGCACCTGCTGTACTCGCGGTTCTTCACCAAGGTCCTGCACGACATGGGCATGGTCGACTTCAACGAGCCGTTCAGGCGCATGCTGAACCAGGGCCAGGTGATCAACGGCGGCAAGGCCATGTCCAAGTCCCTGGGCAACGGCGTGGACCTGGGCCAGCAGATCGACGACTTCGGCGTCGACGCCGTGCGCCTGACCATGATCTTCGCCGGGCCGCCCGAGGACGACATCGACTGGGCCGACGTCTCGCCGGCCGCGTCGCAGAAGTTCCTGGCCCGCGCGCTGCGCGTCATGTCGGAGGTGTCCTCCGCGCCCGGTGTGCCGTTCGAGACCGGCGACGTGGAGCTGCGCAAGGTCACGCACCGCACGATCGACGAGGTCACCAAGCTGGTCGAGTCCTACCGCTTCAACGTCGCGGTGGCGCGCATGATGGAGCTGACCTCCGCCGCCCGCAAGGCCATCGACTCCGGTCCCGGCGCCGGGGACCCGGCCGTGCGCGAGGCCGCGGAGACGCTGGCGATCATGCTGTCGCTGGTGACCCCCTACGCCGCCGAGGAGGGCTGGGAGCGGCTGGGCCGCACCGGCCCCGTCGCCTTCGCCGGCTGGCCTTCCGCCGAGCCGGAGCTGCTGGTGCAGGAGTCGGTCACCTGCGTCGTGCAGGTGGCGGGCAAGGTGCGCGACCGCCTGGAGGTCTCGCCCGACATCAGCGAGGAGGCGCTGCGGGAGCTGGCCCTGGCCTCGGAGAAGGTGGCGCCCTACCTGACGAACAGCCCCCGCAAGGTGATCGTCAGGGCTCCCAAGCTGGTCAACATCGTCCCGTGACCAGCTGAGTCCCCCCACCGTCCCGGGCGAGAGCCCGGGACGTGACGGGCCTTCAGCCGCCACGCGTTCACGGGGGCGGTCAGAGGCTGCGGAGGGCCGGGAGCAGTTCCTTCTCCGCCCAGTCGAAGAACGGCTCCTGCTGGTCGTGCCCGACCTGGACGAGCGCCACATGCGTGTAGCCCGCGTCGGCGTACTTCCTGACGCCCTCCACGACCGCGTTCACGTCGCTGCCGCACGCCACGCTCTCAGCCACGTCCTCCGGGCGCACGGTGCCCGCGGCGGCGGCGAAGTTCACCGGTCCGGGCAGCTCGGCCATGACCTTCCAGCCGCCGCACGCCGCCCACCGCCAGAGCTTGTGGGCCCGCTGCTTGGCGGCCTCGGCATCGGTGTCGTACGCGAGGGCCAGCTGCCCGTAGACGGGTTTGCCCTGCCCGCCCGCGGCGTTGAACTGCTTGACCACGTCCGCCATCGGATCGTTGACCACCAGCATGTCGCCGTACTCGGCCGCGATCTCCGCGGACTGCCCGCCGGAGGCGGCGATGGCGAGCGGCACCTGCCGGTCGGGCAGGTCGTAGAGCTTGGCGGAGTCCACGTCGTAGAACTCGCCCTGGTAGGTGACGTAGTCGCCGCTGAACAGCTCCTTGATGATCTGGACCGCCTCGGCGAACATCCGGTGCCTGGTGTCCACCGGCGGCCATCCCTCGCCGACGACGTGCTCGTTGAGGTTCTCGCCGGCGCCGAGGCCCAGCGTGAACCTGCCCTTGCTGAGCACGCCCATCGTGGCCGCCTTCTGCGCCACGACGGCCGGGTGGTAACGCATGATCGGGCAGGTCACGTACGTCATGAGCGGCATCCGCTCGGTCACCTGGGCCGCGGCGCCGAGCACCGACCAGCAGTACGGCGAGTGCCCCATCTCCTCGACCCACGGGAAATAGTGGTCGGAGATGACCGCGTAGTCGAAACCGACCCGCTCGGCCGCCGCGGCGTAGTCGACCAGTTCCCGTGCCGGAGTCTGTTCGGACATCAAGGTGTAGCCGATTTGTACCATGCGTCACTGGCTACCCGGGTTTGTCCGCCTTAGTGGTGGCGGACCGGAGATCATCGGTCGATGAGCTCCTCGACCACCAGCGAGAGGCCGATCCCCAGCAGCCAGACGTCCTTGACCAGCGCGATGCCCTGCTCGGACGGGCGCAGGCTGCCCTCCCGCCGCATCCCCGGCGTCTTGAGATACAGCCCGAGCAGCCCTGCCGCGAACCCTGTCAGCGCGGCCCCCGCCAGCAGCGACGGCACGAACGGGGCCAGCAGCGCCGTCCCGAGCGCGATCTCGCTCCTGGAGAGCAGCTTGGCGAAGGCGACCGGGTCCATGTCGCGCAGGAACGGGTAGGTGCCCGAGGCCATGCCGTGCAGGCCCGCCGCGGTCTGTTCGTCGGCGTCGACCTTGCCGAGTCCGGAGTTCAGGATGACGGCCCCGGCGGCCAGGCGGGCCGGGAACTGGTGGGTACGGGCGAGAAGCTTCATAGTTCTCGCCCTTCCCGTGCATTTCCGGCGCATCCCGCACTTGGCCGTTCACGGGACGTGGCAGGGCCGCCCGGGGGACAATTCTTGGGCTGACCTTGGCGGGCGGGCATTAGTGTGCACCTGTGACAAATGGCGCATACCTGAGATACCCGCATTTGCACGGCGACGTGGTGACCTTCGTCGCCGACGACGATATCTGGCTGGCTCCCCTGTCCGGAGGCAGGGCCTGGCGGTTCACCGCCGACCGGGCACCGGTGTCGCACCCCAGGTTCTCCCCCGACGGCGCCCGCATCGCCTGGACGAGCGGCAAGGAGGGCGCGCCCGAGGTGTTCGCGGCGGAGATCGACGGCCCCGAGGGCGATCGGCTGACCTACTGGGGGAGCGCCACGACCGGCGTGCGCGGGTGGACGGCCGAGGGCGACGTCATCGCGATCACCTCCGCCGCGGAGAGCGAGCGCAGCAGGAACTGGGCGTACGCGGTGCCGCTCGACGGAGGACCGGCCACGCGCCTGCCGTACGGGTGGGTCAGCGACGTGGCGGTGGACGGCGCGCGGGTGGCCACCGTGTCGGCGCTGTGGCGCGAGCCGTCCCAATGGAAGCGGTACAGAGGCGGCACGGCCGGCAAGATCTGGGTCGACGCCGAGGGCGACGGCGAGTTCAGCCGGCTGTTCGCCGACAGCACGGCGCAGTACTGGTCGGTCAGCTGGGTGGGGGACCGGATCGTCTTCCTGGCCGACATCGACGGCGTCGGGAACCTCTACTCCGCCCTGCCCGACGGCTCCGACCTGCGCCGGCACAGCTCCCATGAGGAGTTCTACGCCCGTCACGCGGCGGGCGACGGGGAGCGGGTGGTCTACAGCCACGCCGGTGACCTGTGGCTGCTGGAGAGCCTGGACGCGGAGCCGTACCGGCTGGATGTGCGGCTGGGCGGGCCGCGGCCGGGGCGGGCCAGGCGCCCCGCGCCGCTGCGGGTCGGCTCGTTCTCGCCGGACGCGACCGGGCGGGCCAGCGCCGTGGAGATCCGCGGGACCGCGCACTGGGTGACCCACCGCGACGGGCCCGTGGGAGCGCTGCGGGCGGAGCCGGGCGTCCGGGTACGCCTGCCGCGCGCCATCAACGCCGACGGGCGCGCCGTGTGGGTGTCGGACGCCAGCGGGGAGGACGGCCTGGAGATCGGCGCGCCGGGCGGCGAGATCAGGACGCTGGCCGCCGGGCAGCTCGGGCGCGTGCTCCAGCTCGAGGCCGCGCCCGACGGCAAGCACGTGGCGGTCGCCACGCACGACGGACGCCTGCTGGTGGTCGACCTCGAGTCGGGAGACACGCGGGAGCTCGACCGGACCACGCAGGGGGACGTCAGCGGGCTGACGTTCTCGCCGGACTCGGCCTGGCTGGCCTGGGTGCATCCGCATGACGAGCCGCTGTCGCAGATCAGGATGGGACGGGTCGACGGGACCTCGGTGATCGACGTGACGCCGGTGCGGTTCGCCGACTACGACCCGGTGTTCACCAAGGACGGGAAGCATCTGGCGTTCCTGTCGGTGCGGACGTTCGATCCGGTATACGACGCGCACGTCTTCGACCTGTCGTTCCCCGTCGGGTGCAAGCCGTACATCGTGCCGCTCAAGGCCACCACGCCGTCGCCCTTCGACCCCTCGCTGCAGGGGCGCGGGTTCAACGGCGAGGACGACAAGCCGGGCAAGGACGACAAGAAGGACGACGAGCCGCCCAGGACCGAGGTCGATCCCGATGGGCTCTCCTCGCGCGTGGTGCCGGTGCCGGTGGCCGCCGGCCGCTACGGCAACCTGCGTACGACCAAGGACGCCCTGCTCTGGCTGCGCCACCCGCTCGCCGGGCAGCTCGGCGACGGCACCGAGTCCGCCGGCGAGAGCGTGCTGGAGCGTTATGACCTCAAGAAGCGCGCCAAGGCCGAACTGGGCAGGGAGGTGCGCTCGTTCGAGGTGAGCGGGGACGGCGGCCGGCTCGTCACCAACGGCAAGAACGGCCTGCAGACCCGCGCCACCACCGAGGGCGACGAGGTGGTCGGCATCGACCTCGACCGGATCACCGTTCAGATCGACCCGGTCGCCGAGTGGCGGCAGGGCTTCCGCGAGGCGGGTCGTCTCATGCGCGACCATTTCTGGCGCGAGGACATGAACGGCATCGACTGGCAGGGCGTGCTTGACCGCTACGAGCCCCTGGTGGAGCGCATCGGCGCGCACTCGGAGCTGATCGACCTGCTCTGGGAGACGCAGGGCGAGCTGGCCACCTCGCACGCCTACGCGTACGTCAACGGCGGCGGCTACGACCCTCGCCGCCGTCAGGGCCTGCTCGGCGCGGACCTGTCCAGGGACGGCGACGGGGTGTGGCGGGTCACGCGCATCCTGCCGGGCGAGTCCTCCGACCACGCCGCCCGCTCGCCGCTGCTCGCGCCCGGGGTGGCCGTCCGTCCCGGGGACGCGATCGTCGCCGTGGGCGGGCGCCCGGTGGATCCGGTACGCGGCCCGCTCGCCCTCCTGGCGGGCACGGCCGGCCAGCCCGTCGAGCTGACCGTGCGGCCCGCCTCCGGCGGGGACACGCGCCGCGTCGTGGTCACCCCGATCACGGACGAGACCCAGCTGCGTTACCACGACTGGGTGGAGAGCCGCCGCACCCTGGTCCGGGAGGCTTCCGGCGGCAGGCTCGGGTACCTGCACGTGCCCGACATGGCGCCGTGGGGGTGGGCGCAGTTCCACCGGGACCTGCGTACCGAGATGGCCTACGACGGGCTGGTCGTGGACGTGCGGGCGAACGGCGGCGGGCACCTGTCGGAGCTCGTGCTGGAGAAGCTGTCGCGCAAGGTCACGGCCTGGGCGCGGGCGCGCGGGTACGAGCCGATGCGGTACCCGGCGGACTCGCCCCGAGGGCCGATCGTGACGATCACCGACGAGTTCGCGGGCTCGGACGGGGACATCGTCAGTGCCGGGATCAAGGTCCGCCAGATCGGGCCGCTGGTGGGGACGCGTACGTGGGGCGGGGTGATCGGGATCGACTCGCGGTACTCGCTGGTGGACGGGACCCGGGTCACGCAGCCCCGCTACTCGTTCTGGATCGAGGGCCAGGGCTGGGGGGTGGAGAACTACGGCGTGGAACCGGACATCGAGGTGGTGATCACGCCGCAGGACCGGGTGGCGGGGCGGGATCCGCAGCTGGACAAGGCGATCGAGCTGGCGCTGGCCGCCTTGGAGGAGCACCCGGCCGCCACTCCGCCCGACCTCCCACCCCTTCCCTGACCCCGGCGGCCCGGGCCGGCCCTGGTCGCTCGGCTCGGGCCGTCTCGGACCGGGCCGTCTCGGTTCGCGCCGTCTCGCCTGGGGCCATCTCGCCTCGGACCGGGCTGTGCTGCCGCTCGGGTTGCCCAGGCGTCCGCCTGCGATCGCGCGCTCGCCTCGCGGGCGGGTCCGTGGTCGTGCGTGCGTGCCGTCGTGAGGGCGTGAGGGCGTGAGGTCGTGCCGTTGCGCGGCGTGATAGCCCTCGGCCCCCGCGAGGCCCCGGCGTTGCGGGGCCTCGGGGCTGGAGGCGTGGAGGCCCCGCGGAGTCGCGCGGTGCCAGAGAAGCCGGGTCAGAGCACGCGGGCCAGGCGGTCGAGGATCTCGCTGAGGATCGGCTCCGTCGTGGCGAAGTTCAGGCGTACGTGCCCGTCACCGCCAGGTCCGAAGATCGAGCCGTCGTTCAGGCGCACCTTGGCCTCCCGCTCGTACACCTCCGCCATTCCCGGTCGGCCGACGTGCAGCCACGCCAGGTACGTCGCCTCCGGAAGCCGGTAGCCGACGGTCGAGGGCAGGCGGGAGGCGAGCGTGTGGCGGTTGCGGTCGAGGAGGGCACGGGTGGACTCCAGCCAGGCGTCTCCGTGCCGCCACGCCGCCACCGTGGCCTCCACGCCGAACAGGTTCGCCGAGCCGTACAGGAAGGGCGGCTGCGCCTCCAGGGCCTTGCGGACCCCCGCGTGTCCCACGTGGGCGACCGAGCAGCGGATGCCGCCCAGGTTGAACGCCTTCGTCGCGGACGTCAGCGTGACCGTGCGTTCGGGGAGGATCGTGGCGAACGGGATGTGCCGGTGCGGCCCGTAGGTGAGGTCCGCGTGGATCTCGTCCGAGAGGACCAGCAGGTCGTGACGCTCGACCTGTTCGGCCAGCGCGGTCAGCTCCTCGCGGGTGAAGACGCGTCCGGTCGGGTTGTGCGGGTTGACGAGGAGGAGCACCCGGCAGCCCGAGAGGTCGGGCACCTCGAAGCGCCAGGAGTCCCCGTCGGGCTCGAACTGGATGGGATGGAGGGGGCGTTCCATGACGTCCAGCGTCGTCAGGAACGGGTGGTAGGCCGGAGTGTGCAGGGCGACGCCGTCGCCGGGCCGGGTCCAGATCTGGAGGAAGACCTGGAGCGCCTGGTTGACGTCGTTGAACGAGCGCACGAGAGAGGGGTCGGCCGCCCAGCCGTACCGGTTCGTCATGCGTTCGGCGAACGCCTCCGCCAGCGGTCCGGCCGAGGGCTGGTCCAGCCAGGTGGGATAGCCGAGGTCTCCGGAGGCCCGCTGTCGGAGGGCTTCGATCACCTCGGGCGCGGTGGACAGGTCCATGTCGGCCACCCAGGCGGGGATGACGCCCGGCGCGACTTCTGCCCACTTGATCCCGTCGTGTGTTGCCTTGAGGTCTTCAGGGGTGTATGCCTCATTCACCCGGCAATTCTAGGATTGTTGAATGTGATGAGGCGGCGACCCCCCGTGTGGCAGGCTGGGCGGCCATGACGCCCTACCCCAAGATCGATGCCATTGTCGAGACCTACCTGTCGGTGGCCGACGCGGAGGCACCCGGGCTGGTGGAGGGTCTCTATCTGGAGGGCTCGGCGGCCCTGGGCGACTACCGGCCCGACACGAGCGACGTGGACTTCGTCGCGGTGACGGCCGCCGAGCCGCCGTTCGAGGTGCTGGAGCGCATTCACACCCGGCTGGGCGCGTACCCGTTCGAGGGCTGCTACCTCACCTGGGACGACCTCCGCCTGAACCCCTCCGAGCTGGGCCCGCGCCCCAGGGCGCACGGCGGGAAGCTGCACCCCCGGGGCCACCTCAATCCGGTCACCTGGCACACGCTGGCCAGGCACGGGCTGACCTGCCGTGGACCCAAGCCGGACGAGCTGGAACTCTGGCACGATCCAGCCGCGCTGGCCGCCTGGACGGACGACAACCTCGACCGCTACTGGCGACGCCTCGTGACCCGGGCCTCCCGACTGGCCGCGCCCTGGGGCCTGGCCAGCCTGGGGAACTACGGCACCGTGTGGATCGTCACGGGCGTCTCCCGGCTGCACTACACGCTGGCGACGGGCGAGATCACCTCCAAGGCGGGGGCCGGGCGGCACGCGCTCGAGGTGTTTCCGGAGCGCTGGCACCGTGTGGTGAACGAGGCGCTGCGCCTGCGCGAGGCGGACACCGCGCTGCCGACCGTCGCGAGCGCGGTGAGCGGGCTGGGCGACCACTTCGGCACGCCCAGGGCCTCCATGTACGCCTCTCCGTTCGAGCGCAGGCGCGACGTGCTGGGCTTCGCCGATCAGGCGATCACGGCCGCGCACGAGCTGTACGCCGCCCGATAGGGCCCGCACGGGGGGTGCGGCTACTCGGGCCGGCCGGTATTGACGGTGGCTCGGCCCGGGACGCGAATGCGCGTACCAAGGCTTCTCTGGGCGGCGAGGGGTGTCAGCGGGGTGAGCAACTTGCGGGGCGGCCTGCGTCGTGCCCTGCTGGGGCGGAGCGGGAGGATTGGGCAGGCCGGTGCCGCGAGGGGCTTCGTGAGGCGCTGTGGCCGGGCTTGAAACTGACGTCGGGGCGTGGTGCTCGGTCGCGTCCTGGCGCAGCGCCGAGGCCGGGACAGAAGCGGACGTGGCGGCGCATGGCGCAGTGACACCGCTTGGTGAGACGCCGTGCCGACGTCTCAGCGTGCCCCTGGGCCGGCGTCACGGGTGACGTCGGGTGGGGACATGATGATGCCCGCGAGGGTGTCCCCCGCGGGAGGTGTGTTTGGCGCGCGCCGGAACACGGCGCGTGTGAGATGACGCGCGCCGAGGCCCCTACAAGCCCTGGTCCGTTACAACCGGCGCAGGACCGCTACGACCTTGCCCAGGACGCTGGCCTCGTCGCCGGGGATGGGCTCGTAGTTGGAGTTGTGCGGAACGAGCCAGACGTGACCGTCCTTGCGCTTGAAGGTCTTGACGGTGGCCTCGCCCTCGATCATCGCGGCCACGATGTCGCCGCTCTCCGCCACCGGCTGCTGGCGTACGACCACCCAGTCGCCGTCGGCGATGGCGGCCTCGATCATCGAGTCACCGGCGACCTGCAACAGGAACAGCGTGCCCTCGCCGACGAGCTGCTTGGGCAGTGCGAAGACGTCTTCGACGCTCTCCTCGGCCAAGATCGGACCACCGGCGGCGATGCGGCCGACAAGCGGGACGTAAGCCGCCGTGGGGCGGTTGATCGTCGGCTCCTCATTGGTCGCGTCGGGGTCGACCCACAGCACGGGCTCACCCGGCAGGCGCACCTCGAGCGCGCGTGGCCGGTGCGGGTCACGTCGCAGATAGCCCTTACGCTGCAGCGCCGTCAACTGGTGCGACACGCTCGACGTGCTGGTCAGCTGAACCGCCTCGCCGATCTCGCGCATGGAGGGCGGATAGCCGCGCTGTTGCACTGAGTCGCGAATGACTTCGAGGATCTTGCGCTGCCTGGGCGTCAGGCCCAGAGAATCGCGCCGGCGCACCGCGAGGTCGCTGACCCCGTTTGCGCCATCCCGCTCACTCATGCTCTTCCTCCTCGCCTGGCGGGCCGCCTCACCGGCGAACCTCCCGGTCCGTGGTCCTGATGTCGCACACAGCGACCGTATCTCTGTTGAAGATCATCTTCAAACAATTGTTCGAGTCTTCCTCGAAATTGTCGCCAGTGTGGTGTACAACATCGTACGGGAGTTCGATCGACACCGTGTTCGATTTGCTGATCTTTATTTGGCCTTTCCCTCAGGCCGCACGGCAGGAGGTCAACCATGCGAACACCCACAAATGCGGACACGACCAGCCAAGACGCCAAACGACTCACACTCATCGCCGATGCCACGCAGAGTAACGATCGACGAGACAATACGCGGACGGAGGCCGGTTTCCGCGGCAATTCCGGGAAGAGGTTGGGGCCCCGTACGAGTCGCGGGGGAAGGCCCCATTTGCGATTGGTCCCGCCACCGCGCTCCGGCGCCGACGCGGCCGTCATCGTACCGCCGGGCAGGGGAGGAGCCCGTGCGGACGGCGGTGACGAGACGGCGCCTGGCCGGAGATCCGGCGCGGACGGGAGGCCGCGGCGCCCCGGGGGTGGTGCCGATGTGGATCGGGGGATGGGGATGAACGATCGAGGGGTGGTACGACCACCCGCCGCGGACGCGCGGCCGCGGGCAGCCGCGAAAGGGGGCGGGCTGGGCGGTTCCGGGGCAAGGACGACGGCGAGTAGGCGGGTGGTCGGCGGTTCCAGGGGTGGTGGCGTTGAGGGTCCTCCACGGGATCTTCGGAATGCTCGGGAAGGTCTCACCGGTGCGCGGGGAGGCGTGGCCGGGGATGTCAGGAAAGGCGGTCCGGGCACGCGGGGGCGCGTGGCGGGGACTGCACGGGAAGGCGTTTCAGGCATGGGACGAGCCCGCGCCGGAGGCAAGCGGGGAGGCATGACGGGCGATGCGCGGGTGGGCGTGCCCGGCGGTGCGCGGGACGGTGGATCGGCCGTCCAGGGAGGCCGTGCTGGGGGCCTGCGGGGAGGCGCCCGTGGTGGGGACGTAGGCGTCGTGCGTGGAGGCGCCCGCAAAGTTGGGGGTCGCCTCATGCGGGATGGGCGCTCTCGGCGTGGTGCCGGCGGTGTCCGGAAGCGGAGCGGTCGGCTGTTGGGTCGTCGGGTGGCGAGATGGCGTGAGCGGCGGGCGGTGGCGCGGATGCGCCGGCGTTCCGCACCGCCGTTGCGGCTGACCCGGCGCGGGCGGGTCGTGGTGGTGGTCGCGATGGCGCTGCTGTCGCTGGGCGGGTTCTGGCTCGGCACGCGCGCGGCCGGGCACGCGGAGGTCCGGGTCGTGGTGACCGGCCACGCGGGCCTGCCGTGGGTGGAGGTGCACGAGGGCGACACGCTCTGGCACATCGCCGAGGCGCTCACCCGGGGGGACGATCCCGGCCCTGTCGTGGAGGAGATCAAGCATCTGAACGGGCTGCCCGACTCGCTCATCCGGCCCGGCACCCGGCTTTACGTCCCAGGCGACACCGCCGCCTTACGCTGATCGCCCGCGCAGCCGTAGCCCGCGCGCCCGCAGCCGCACATCCGTAGCCCGCACATCCGTAGCCCGTAGTCGGGATGAACGCGGACTCGCCCGCACAGGCGTCACATCACCCCTCAGACTGATGCTCTGGGCGTGGGGCGGCATCGGCGGCATGGGCGGCATCGGGGTCGGTCGGCACATCCATGCGCCCCGGTGGGAACGCGGTCTTGGGCCTGTCTCTGGTCCCAGGCGACGCCGCGCCCAGGGGTGACCGTCTGCGTGGAGGAGTCCGGTGGATGGGTGGTGGTTCGTGTGCCGAGTGGCGTCGGATAGCTTTGTGAGGTTTGTTCACATCCGAGGCCGACCGCAACTCATGTGACGCCCCCAGCAGCGCAAAGATCGCCGTTCGGAGCGACACGCCCGGATCCCGGCGGTGACGATGGGCTGATCAGCGACTTCGCTCCGACAGTGCCGCTCAACTTGCGTTCATGGTCGCGCGCTTCTACGGTTGGACCACAACATCTAGTAGTTACACCGATGTAGTTCACCACACCTTGTGTTTCCGTGACCGCGCCATGGCCAGCCGTGGGGCGTGCGCGAGCGTCCCGTGAGGATGGTTTTTCGCGCGTGTGGTGGCCGCGGGTCTAGGAGGGCGAAAGCGTGCACTGTCCGTTCTGTCGCCACCCTGACACCAGGGTCATCGACAGTCGCTCCACGGATGACGGCGCGGCGATCAGGCGTCGCCGCACCTGTCCCGAGTGCGGGCGCCGGTTCACCACGCAGGAGACCGTACTGCTCATGGTGAGCAAGCGCAGCGGAGTGACGGAGCCGTTCTCGAGAGACAAGGTCGTCGCGGGCGTGCGGCGGGCGTGTCAGGGCAGGCCGGTAAGCGAGGATTCGCTGGCGCAGCTCGGGCAGCGGGTGGAGGAGGCCATCAGGGCCAAGGGCGCGGCCGAGCTCCCCTCCAACGAGGTGGGCCTGGCCATCCTGGGCCCGTTGCGGGACCTCGACGAGGTGGCCTACCTGCGGTTCGCATCGGTGTATCGCGGTTTCGAGAGCCTGGCGGACTTCGAGGCCGAGATCTCACAGTTGAAGGCGGAGAAGGGGGAGTCATGACGGAGACGGCCAGCGGTTCAGTCGCGCGGGGTGGCAAGCGTCCGCGCAAGGGACTGAAGATGAAGCGGATCTTCACCAAGCCCGGCGTGCACCCGTATGACGAGATCCAGTGGGAGCGCCGCGACGTCGTCATGACGAACTGGCGCGACGGCTCGGTCAATTTTGAGCAGCGGGGCGTCGAGTTCCCCGAGTCCTGGTCGGTCAACGCGGCCAACATCGTGACGACCAAGTACTTCCGCGGGGCCGTGGGCACCCCGCAGCGCGAGTGGAGCCTGAAGCAGCTGATCGACCGGGTCGTCGGCGTCTACACCGAGACGGGGATCGAGCACGGCTACTTCGCCAGCGACGAGGACGCCGAGATCTTCGACCACGAGCTGAAGCACGCCCTGGCGCACCAGGTGTTCGCGTTCAACTCGCCGGTCTGGTTCAACGTGGGCACCAAGTCGCCCCAGCAGGTGAGCGCCTGTCAGCCGTACGACGCCTTGGTGAGCACTCCGGGCGGGCTCGTGCCCATCGGAAGGCTGGTTGAGGACGATGCCGTGGGCACGAAGGTCTACGACTCCCACGGTCTCACCCGCGTCATCGCCACCAAGAGCAACGGCGTGAAGGACGTTCTGCGCATTCACACCAAGGCGGGTTACACGCTGGATGTCACGCGCGATCACCTGGTGTGGAAGGCGACCGGCGACGGCACCGGGTCGTTCGTGGAGGCGGGCACGCTCAAGCCGGGTGACCAGCTCGAATGGCATCGGCGTGAGGCGTTCGGCGAAGGCGAGATCGACTTCGAGGAGCTGTCCGAGGCCGCTCTGGCGGGGTGGCTGCAGTCGGACGGCTTCGTCGGGCAGTACGACGGCACCAACAAGTCGCTCACCATCGAGGCGATGACGGTGACCTCTGCCGAGCTGGCCTGGGTGACCAAGGCACTCGACAGCGTCTTCCCCGACGTCCACCGAAAGGAACGCCAGGTCGAGACGCAGGACACCACCCTGGATTGTCGGCGCACCCGCCTGTACGGCACCGTTCTCGAAACCTTTGTGGACAAGTGGGACCTGCGCGCGCGGGGCACCGAGATGGACGTCCCCGCCAGGCTGTTCACCGCGCCCCTCCCTGTGGTGGCCGCCTATCTCCGCAGCGTCTTCCAGGCTGAGGGCTTCGTGGGCGAACGGGAGAAGTCGACCGTCCTCGAGGTCGGCATGATCTCCGAGAAACTGATCCGCGGCATGCAGCGCCTGCTTCTGCGGTTCGGCATCTACGCCCGCGTGGGATTCAAGAAGGACCCACGCGAAGACCGCAAGGGCTGTTGGACGCTACGGATCCAGTCTGCAGGCGACCGGCGTACGTTCGCCGACGAGATCGGTTTCATCGACCCGGTCAAGGCGGACAAGCTCGAGCGCGGCTTCGACAAGCCCGGCCGGCCGACGCGAGCCACCAAGCGGCTGGAGATCGACCGCATCGAGCCGCTCGGCGCGATGGAGGTCTACGACATCCAGACCGAGAGCGGCGAATACCTCTCTGGAAACCTCCGGGTACACAACTGTTTCATTCTCTCGGTGGACGACCAGATGGAGTCCATCCTCGAGTGGTACAAGGAAGAGGGTGTGATCTTCAAGGGCGGTTCGGGTTCGGGGGTCAACCTGTCCCGCATCCGCTCGTCCAAGGAGCTGCTGTCGAGCGGCGGCACGGCCAGCGGCCCGGTGAGCTTCATGCGCGGCGCGGACGCGTCGGCGGGGACGATCAAGTCGGGCGGGGCCACCCGCCGGGCGGCCAAGATGGTCGTGCTCGACGTCGACCACCCCGACATCGAGGAGTTCATCGAGACCAAGGCGCGCGAGGAGGACAAGGTCCGCGCGCTGCGTGACGCCGGTTTCGACATGGACCTGGGCGGCAAGGACATCGTCTCCGTCCAGTACCAGAACGCCAACAACTCCGTGCGCGTCTCCGACGAGTTCATGCGCTCGGTGGAGAAGGGCGGCGAGTTCGGCCTGCGCGCCCGCCTGACCGGCGAGGTCATCGAGACGGTGGACGCCAAGGAGCTCTTCCGCAAGATGGCCAAGGCCGCCTGGGAGTGCGCCGACCCGGGTCTGCAGTACGACGACACGATCAACGACTGGCACACCACCCCGGAGACGGGGCGGATCACGGCCAGCAACCCGTGCTCCGAGTACGTCCACCTGGACAACTCCTCCTGCAACCTGGCCAGCATCAACCTGCTGAAGTTCCTGAAGGACGACAACTCCTTCGACGTCGCCAACTTCGTCAAGCTGACCGAGCTGATCATCACCGCGATGGACATCTCGATCACGTTCGCGGACTTCCCGACCGAGAAGATCGGCGAGACCTCGAGGGCGTACCGGCAGCTCGGCATCGGCTACGCCAACCTCGGCGCGCTGCTCATGGCGACGGGCCACGCGTACGACTCCGACGGCGGCCGCGCCGTGGCGGCGGCGATCACGTCGCTGATGACCGGCGTGTCCTACCGCCGCAGCGCCGAGCTGGCCGGGGTGGTCGGTCCGTACGACGGTTACGCCAGGAACGCCGAGCCGCACAAGCGCGTCATGCGCAAGCACGCGGCGGCCAACGACAACCTGCGCACGATCGGCTCCATGGACGCGAAGATACACAGCGAGGCGTCGCGCCAGTGGTCGGAGTGCCTCAAGCTCGGCGAGAAGAACGGCTACCGCAACGCCCAGGCCAGCCTGCTGGCCCCCACGGGGACCATCGGGCTGATGATGGACTGCGACACCACCGGCATCGAGCCGGACCTGGCGCTGGTGAAGTTCAAGAAGCTCGTCGGCGGCGGCTCCATGCAGATCGTCAACCAGACGATCCCGCGGGCGCTCAAGCAGCTCGGCTACCAGCAGGAGCAGATCGAGGCCATCGTCGAGTACATCGGCGAGCACAGCCACGTCGTCGACGCGCCCGGCCTGCGCAAGGAGCACTACGAGGTGTTCGACTGCGCGATGGGCGAGCGGGCGATCGCGCCGATGGGCCACGTGCGCATGATGGCGGCCACCCAGCCGTTCCTTTCGGGGGCCATCTCCAAGACGGTCAACCTGCCCGAGTCGGCCACGATCGACGACATCGAGCAGGTCTACCTGGAGGGCTGGCGGCTGGGGCTCAAGGCCCTGGCCGTCTACCGCGACAACTGCAAGGTCGGCCAGCCGCTGTCGGCGGGCAACGGCTCCAAGAAGGAAGAGCCCAAGAAGGAAGAGGCCAAGGAGCCCGAGGTCAAGGTCATCGAGGTCAACCGGCCGACCCGGCGGCGCATGCCCAACCAGCGGCCGAGCACCACCACCCGCTTCACGGTGGGCGGCGCCAAGGGCTACATGACCGCTTCGTCCTACCCTGACGACGGGCTCGGCGAGGTCTTCCTCAAGATGTCCAAGCAGGGCTCGACCCTGGCGGGCGTCATGGACGCCTTCTCCGTCGCGATCTCCATCGGCCTCCAGTACGGCGTGCCGCTGGAGACGTACATGAGCAAGTTCGTCAACATGCGGTTCGAGCCCGCCGGGATGACGGACGACCCGGACATCCGGATGGCGACGTCGGTGATGGACTACATCTTCCGCCGCCTGGCCCTCGACCACCTCCCCTACGAGGAGAGGGCGGCCCTGGGCATCTTCTCGGCGACCGAGCGCGCCGCGCAGCAGCGCGGCGAGGACCCGGCGGCGCTGCAGGAGGCGGTCGACCGCGAGGCGTTGGCCCAGTCGGCGCCCATCGAGGAGAAGCCGAAGGCGGAGGCGGAGCAGCAGCCGGCGGTCAAGGAGCTGACCCTGGAGAGCCACCAGCGCTTCACGGCTGACGCGCCGCTCTGCATGACCTGCGGCACCAAGATGCGCCCGGCCGGGAGCTGCTACGTCTGCGAGGGCTGCGGCTCGACCAGCGGCTGCAGCTAGCAGATAGGCGCGTAGCCGGCCAACAGGTGCGTCCGGAACGGGGAGTCGAGGCGAACTCGGCTCCCCGTTCTGTCATGTCCCCGTGCCCTGGCGCGTCGGCTCCAACAAGGGTGAGCGCCAGGTGCAGGGTCCCGCGTGTCGAATGCTCATCGCCCGGGCACCGCTCCGTTACTCTGCCCTCAACTCGCAGTCACGAGATCTCGTCATCGTCGAGTCGTAGTCCTCCCACACCCCGAGGAGACCCATGATCAGGCGACTCGCCGTCATCCTCGCGATCTCGACCACCGTCCTGACCACCCCCGCCCACGCGGCCACCGCCGTCACCGGCGTCGCCCACCGGGGCGCGTCCGCGTACGCTCCCGAGAACACCATCGCCGCCTTCGAGCTGGCGGGCAAGCAGCGGGCCGACATGTTCGAGCTCGACGTGCAGGAGACCAAGGACCACCAGCTGGTCCTGATGCACGACACGACCCTGACCCGCACCACCGACGCCGAGCGGGTCTTCCCCGACCTGTCCCCGTGGAAGGTCGGAGACCTCACGCTCGCCCAGATCCGCGAGCTCGACGCAGGCTCGTGGCTCTCCGGGGAGTACGAGGACGAGAGGGTGCCCACGCTCGGCGAGACGCTGAGCGAGATGAACGGCTCGGGCATGGGGCTGCTGCTGGAGATCAAGGAGCCGGGGCTCTACCCGGGCATCGAGGCCCGCGTCGCCTCCGAGCTGCGCCGCCATTCGAGCTGGCTCGCCCCCGGGCGGCTGGTGGTGCAGTCCTTCAGCTGGGCGTCGATGCGGACCTTCCACCGGCTGCTGCCCGGCGTGCCGATCGGGCTGCTCGGCACGCCGTCCACGGCGCAGCTGCCGGGACTGGCCAAGTTCGCCGACCAGATCAACCCGCCGTACACCACGCTGACCTCCTCGTACGTACGGCGCGTGCACGCACTCGGCATGAAGGTGCTCGCCTGGACGGTGGACGACCCGGACGTCATGCGCCGGATGCTGGCCTACAAGGTGGACGGGATCATCACCAACAGACCCGACGTCCTGCACGACCTCCTGAGCGCCTGACGAATAACCCCCGTGGGGCTGAGGTGTTCATGAAGCACTAGCCTGAATAGTGTGAAATATGGCGCTACGTTGGCCGTATTGCTGTCGGCCTGGTTCATGGCCCAGTTCGACTTCTTCGTCGTCAACGTGGCCGCCCCCTCCATCGAACACGACCTGAACGCGGGCCCGGCCGCCCTCGAGCTGATCGTGGGCGGCTACGCCTTCACCTACGCGGCAGGCATGATCACCGGAGGGCGGCTCGGCGACCGCTACGGCTACCGGCGGCTGTTCATCTGGGGCGTGGCCGCGTTCACGCTCGCGTCGGTCCTGTGCGGGATCGCCGCGAACCCGCCCCAGTTGGTGGCCGCGCGCCTGCTCCAGGGATTGACGGGCGCGGCGATGGTGCCGCAGGTGCTGGCCACGATCTCCGCGGTCTTCCCGCCGGAGCAGCGGGGGCGAGCCCTCGGCTGGTACGGCGTCGCGGGCGGCCTGGGCTCGATCGCCGGGCAGGTGCTGGGCGGCCTGCTGCTGACCACTGACGTGCTGGGGCTCGGCTGGCGGATCATCTTCCTGGTCAACCTGCCCGTCGGCCTGGTCGTGGCGCCGCTGGCCGTCCGGCTGCTGCCCGAGGTCGAGACCGCCCACCGCGCCAGGCTCGACCTGCCCGGCGCGGCGGGCCTGGCCGCCGGGCTGGCCCTGGTGCTGGTGCCGCTCGGCCTCGGCAACAGCCTGGGCTGGCCCGCCTGGACCTGGGTCAGCATGGCGGCGGCCGTTCCGGTGTTCGCGTTCACCTGGCACTGGCAGCGGGTGCTCGGAGCGCGCGGTGGGCAGCCGGTGCTCGACCTGGCGCTGCTCAAGGTCCACTCCTACCTGGCGGGTGTGGGGTCGATCGTCGCGTTCATGGCGTACTTCGCGTCGTTCATGTTCACGCTGACGCTGCTGCTCCAGGGCGGGCTCGGGCTGACGGCCTTCCAGGCAGGGCTGGCGTTCGCGCCGATGGGGGTGCTGTTCTCAGTGACCTCGATCCTGGGGACGCGGCTGGTCAGAAGGTACGGCCTGATCGTCGTCATGATCGGCGGCACGGTCACCGGGCTCGGCCTCACGCTGCTGGTGGTCACGGCCGGTCTCGGCCTGCCGTACGTCATGGCGGCGCTCATGCTCGTCGGCTCGGGCAACGGGCTGGTCCTGCCGCAGCTCATCGGGGCGGCGCTGGTCGAGGTCGCGCCGCACCAGGCCGGCATCGGGTCGGGCATCCTCAGCACGGCGCAGCAGTTCGCGGGCGCGGGCGGCGTGGCCGTGATCGGCGCGGTGTTCTTCGCGGCCGCCGAGGGCGGCCACCACGTCCTTGCCATGCGCTGGTCGGCCGGCATCGACCTGGTGCTGGTGCTGGTGGTGATCGCGTCGGTGGCCTACAACAGGCACCGCGCCATCAGGAGGACGCGGGCAGAGCGGTCCCGTACAGGCGCGAGGCCCGGATCCTGATCACCAGCCGCCGGTCCTCGACCATTTGGCGCAGGAACGTGTACGGGTCCTCGACGCTCTCGTGCATGGCGAGCAGCTCCATGCCCACCTCGTCGCCCGGCTCCGTGCTGACCGGCGACAGCTCCGCCTCGCCCTCGGCCACGGCGTACGACCAGAAGTCGTCGCTGGCCACGTAGAGCGCGCAGCGCGGGTCCTTGTGGAGCTGGCGGACCTTGAGCCGGTCGGCGATGGTCGAGATGCGCGCCACGCGCTGGTGCGGGTCCCAGGTGTAGATGACGGTGGACAGGTGCGGGTCGCCGCTGCCCTTGTTCGTGGCCAGCGAGCCGAACCGCTGGCCGGACAGCAGGCTCGAGAGCTCCTCGTCGCTGAGCGACCGGGGGGCCGGGCTCGTCTCTGGCCCGTACTCCTGCGACATTCGCCGTACTCCCTGCACGACCCATGCAAATGCGGATATGTCAGCCTATCCCCACCATCGGTGGGACTTGTGCCAGGCACGCCGCGCGAGCCCGTCGGGCAGGCGCTACGCCGTGCCCGATAAGTTTCAAGACGTGAATTTTGCCATTACCAGTGGATATGTCGTGCCGATCGACGGCGACCCCATCGACGGCGGCACCGTGCTCGTACAGAACGGGAAGATCACCGCGGTCGGCCGGGACGTGGCCGTGCCCGAGGGAACTCCCGTCGTGGACGCCGCGGGCGGCTGGGTACTGCCCGGTTTCGTCGAGGCCCACGGCCATCTTGGCGTGCATGAGGAGGCGGAGGGCTGGGCCGGTCAGGACACCAATGAGATGACCGACCCCAACGGCGCCCGCCTGCGCGCGCTCGACGCCATCAACCCCGCCGACCTGGCCTTCGCCGACGCGCTGTCGGGCGGCGTGACGACCGCGGTGATCAAGCCTGGCTCCGGCAACCCGATCGGCGGGCAGACGGTCGCGATCAAATGCTGGGGCAGGACCGTGGACGAGATGCTGGTCAAGGAGCCGGTGAGCGTCAAGAGCGCGCTCGGTGAGAACCCCAAGCGCGTGTACGGCGACCAGAAGAAGCTGCCCTCCACCCGGCAGGGCGTGGCCGCGGTGATCCGGGACGCGTTCATGAAGGCGCAGGACTACCAGGCCAGGCGGGCGGCGGCCGAGGCGGACGGCAAGCCGTTCGACCGCGACGGCACGCTGGAGATCCTCGCCCGCGTGCTGGACGGCGAGCTCCCGTGGTGCCAGCACACGCACCGGGCCGACGACATCGCCACCGCGCTCCGGCTGGCCGGCGAGTTCGGCTACCGGCTGATCATCAACCACGGCACCGAGGGCCACCTGCTGGCCGACACCCTGGCCGCCAGGAACATCCCCGTCATCATCGGCCCGCTCTTCACCAGCCGCTCCAAGGTCGAGCTGCGTCAGCGCTCGCTGCGCAACCCGGGCATCCTCGCACGGGCCGGGGTGGAGCTGGCCATCACCACCGACCATCCCGTCGTGCCGATCCACTTCCTCGTCCACCAGGCCACGCTGGCGGTCAAGGAGGGCCTGGACCCCGCCGAGGCGCTGCGCTCGATCACGCTGAACCCGGCCCGGATCATGGGCCTCGACGACCGGGTGGGCGCACTCAAGCCCGGCCTCGACGCCGACGTGGTGATCTGGTCGGGGGACCCGCTGGACGTCATGAGCCGGGCGCTGCGGGTGTTCGTCTCGGGCCGTGAGGTGTACACGTACGCCGACGGCGAGTCCGTCGTCGCGGATCCGTACTACCGGGAATCAAGTGACCGTTAAGCGGCTGTAGATGGGGGCCGCGCATAGTGGGCGCAGCGGTGGATAGAAAGGGATCACGATGACAGCGCAGCGGCCCAGCGTGGCACTCCTGATCGGCCTGGTCGTCTCCAGTGCCCTCGCCCTGCTCGTGTTGGCCGCCATGCTGGTGTCGGGCGGCCCTGTCGGGTTCGCCCTGTCGGCGCTGCTGGCCGTGGCCCCGCTCCCGGTGCTGCTCGCGGCCGTGCTCTCGCTCGACCGGCTGGAGCCCGAGCCCAAGCTGCACCTGGCGTTCGCGTTCGCGTGGGGTGGCGGGGTGGCGATCGTCCTGGGCGTCGCGCTCACGCTCGCGGGACAGGCGCTGTTCACCCGGGCCGGGCTCGGCGCCGCGGTCGTCGACGACGTGGGCAAGGTGCTGCTCGCCCCGCTGATCGAGGAGGCGCTCAAGGGCTCGGCGCTGCTGCTGCTCCTGCGCAGGCGGCAGGAGATCGACGGGCTGACCGACGGCATCGTGTACGCGTCCATGGCCGGCCTGGGCTTCGCCGCCGTGGAGAACATCGGCTACTACCTGCTGGCGTACGACGCGGACGGCGCCGGCGGGGCGGTCCAGCTGTTCGTGCTGCGAGGGCTCATCGACCCGCTCGGCCACCCCATCTACACCTCCTTGATCGGCCTCGGCGTCGCGTACGCGCTCACCCGCCGCACCCGGGCCAGGTTCGCCGCGATCCCGCTCGGCTACCTGGGCGCGGTCTCCCTGCACGGCCTCTGGAACGGCGCCGCCACCACGTCGTCACTGGCCTGGCTGGGGGCCGCGTACCTCGTGATCATGGCCGTGCTCGTGCTGCTGATCGTCGTGACCGTCGTCGAGCGCCGCCAGCTCGTCGCCAGGATGGGCCTCTACCTGCCCGGCTACCAGCAGACCGGCCTGGTCACGCAGGCCGACGTCCGCATGCTGAGCACGCTGTCCGCACGCAAGGCGGCCCGCAAGTGGGCCAGGAAAGCGGGGCTCGGCCGGGCCATGAGCGACTACCAGCACGCGGCGACCGAGCTGACCATGCTGCACGTGCGGGCCGAACGCCAGGACATGGACCCGGCCCGGTTCGCGGCGGAACGCGACACGTACCTGACCGCGATGTCCCACGCCCGCCGCTGGTAACCCAGCTCACCACCGCGCGGTGGGGGAGTCTCGCTCTGCGAAATGGCGCGGATTTACAGGCGCGGACCCTGACAAAATAGGGGAAACGCCGAAGGGAGAGCAGATGAGCTGGACGGAGATCGGGTCCGAGGCGGAGTTGCGTGAGGTGCTCGGTGAGGTCATGCCGAGGGCGGCGACCAAGGAGCGCGTACGGCTGCACGAACGCGACCGCGAGTGGCTGGCGGCCTCCCCGTTCTGTCTGATCGCCACGTCCGACGATGCCGGAAACTGCGACGTCTCGCCCAAGGGCGACCCTGCCGGGTTCGTCCACGTCATCGACGACGCGACCATCGCCATCCCGGACCGCCCGGGCAACCGCAGAGCAGACGGTTTCCGGAACATCCTCAAAAATCCGCATGTGGGATTGATCTTCCTGATCCCCGGCCGCCACGAGACCCTGCGCGTCAACGGCCGGGCCAGGCTCATCCGCGAGGCCCCGTTCTTCGACGAGATGATCGTCAAGGGTCACCGCCCGCACCTCGCGCTCGTGGTGGAGATCGAGCAGATCTTCTTCCACTGCCAGAAGTCGTTCCTGCGCTCCGCGCTCTGGAAGCCGGACACCTGGAACCCCGGTGTCCTGCCCGCGCACGCCAAGCTCGTCAAGGACGTGCAGGTGGTCGAGGAGACCCTCGAACAGCTGGAGGAGTACTACGGCGATGCCTACACCAAGCGCCTCTACGGCTGACGCGGAAAGCCGGCGTCAGGCGGCTGGGGTGGGACCGCCGGGAAACCGGATGATGTTGCGGCCGGTGTAGGCCCGCAGATCGATCACCTTGGGGTCGGCGGGTGGCTTGCGGTGGTCCGCGGAACGAATGTCGCGGACCTTGTGCCTGGCGATGTGTGGCGCCACCGCCACAAGCCTCTTGATCGTGAGCCCCCCGTGATGACTTTGTTACCTATGTATCTACAGAACCCACGATAAATTTGGTGTAAGGAGCGATTCAGTAGGGAAGCGGGCGACCCGCCGGCGTCCGCAGGTCCAGCTCCATGATCAGCCGCGTGCGCCGCTTGGCCGTCGACTTCGTGACTCTGACGCGTCTCATGGTCTCCCCCTCCCGAAGCCCGGCCCGTCTCTCCCGGCCCGGCGGCGGCAGGGCGGGCGCCTGTCGCCCGCCATGCGCGCCAACCTAACCGGCTACCTCCGATCGCTCAACGCATTTCCACGAATGGTCAGGTTCCGGGGGTGAGCCGGGCCGTGACCCCGATCCGGTTCCAGGCGTTGATCATCGCCAGGGCTACGACGAGCAGCCCCAGCTGCTTCTCGCTGTAGTGCCGCGCAGCCTCCTCCCACACCGCGTCCGGCACCGCCTCGCGGTCGGCCAGCCTGGTCGCCTCCTCCGTCAGGGCCAGCGCGGCCCGCTCGGCCGGCGTGTACACGGTGGCCTCCCGCCAGGCGGCGACCGACCAGAGCCGCTCGTCGCTCTCACCGGCCTTCTTCAGGTCCCGGCTGTGCATGTCCACGCAGTAGCCGCAGCCGTTGATCTGGCTGGCGCGCAGCTTGACCAGCTCGATGGTGGTGGTCGGCAGTTCGCTGTCGTGCAGCAGCTTCTCCACGGCGATGAAGTGGTGGTACGCCTGGGGGACCTGCTGTGCGACGTTGATCCGCTGGGTCATGTGTGCCTCCTCATGTTTCTTGCAAGAGGAGGACGGGACAGCCCCCCTACCTGTGACAACTTCCGCGAAAAAAGTGACATCTAACCCGCCATGGACGCGCTGAGCGCGGGGGATCCCCAGCGCATCGGGAATTACTGGCTCGCCGGCCGGCTCGGCTCGGGCGGGCAGGGCGTGGTGTACGACGCCTACGACGCCGAGGGCAACCGGGTCGCGGTCAAGGTGTTGCACGCGGCCGGCGATCGTGCGGTCCGCGGCCGGTTCGCGAAGGAGGCGACGGCCGCGAGACGGGTGTCGTCGTTCTGCACGGCGCGCGTGCTGGCCGCCGATCTGGACGGGCACCGGCCGTACCTGGTCTCCGAGTACGTGCCGGGGCCGAGCCTGGGCGCGGCCGTGCGCGAGGGACGCCGGTTCACCGGCGACGACCTGCACCGGCTGGCCACGGCGGTGGCCACCGCGCTGACCGCGATCCACGACGCGGGGGTCGTGCACCGTGATCTCAAACCGGACAACGTGCTGCTCGGGCCCGACGGCCCGCGGGTGATCGACTTCGGCATCGCCCGTACGCTCGACATGTCGCTGACCAGGACGGGCGAGGTGTCGGGCACGCCGGCGTACATGGCGCCCGAGGTGTTCACGGGGGAGCGGGCGGGCGCGCCCGCCGACGTCTTCGCGTGGGGCTCGATCATGGTGTTCGCCGCCACGGGACGCGAGCCGTTCGCCGCCGAGAACCTGGGCGGCGTCATGCACCGGGTGCTGTCGCACCGCCCCGACCTGAGCGCCTTGCCGCCGGGGGTGGCCGCGCTGGTCGAGGCGGCCATGGACAAGGACCCGGCGGCCCGTCCCGCGGCTCGCGACCTGCTGCTGGCCCTGGTCAGCGGGAACGGCTCCGACATCAGGGGACTGCTGGCGGCGGGCAGCAGGTCCGCCCGGGGCGTGCACGGGCCGGAGCAGGGCGATCCCGCGCTGGGGACGATCGCCGAGGACGCCTACGAGTCGCTGAGTCCCGAGGAGCGGGAGGTGGCGGCCGAGGTGTTCCTGCGGCTGGTGACCGTTGACGAGTACGGGCACGAAGCCGGGCGGTCGGCCGGGTACGACGAGCTGTTCGAGGGGCGTTCCGACCGGGAGTCGACGGCGGTCAGGCGGGTGCTGGACGCGTTCTCGTACGTGATCGCCAACGGCGACGGCACGGTGGCCCTGTCGCGCCCCGGCCTGCTGCGCGCCTGGCCGAGGCTGCGCATGTGGGTGGAGGCCGACCGCGACGGGCTGGCCCTGCTGAACGGCATCAACACCGCCGCCCGCCACTGGGCCGAGAACGGCAGGCGCGACGCCGACGTGCTCCAGGGCAGCCGCCTGGAGCAGGCGCTGAGCTGGGCCGCGACCGGTCGCCGCCACGTCACGCTGACCCCGTTCGAACGCGACTACCTGCGCGCCGGCACCGAGCTGACCAGGCGGCGGGCCAGGCGCAGGACGCTGACCACGGTCGCGCTGGCGGGGCTGCTGGTCGTGTCGCTCGTGGCCGGCGGACTGGTCGTCTGGCAGCGCCAGGAGACGGCCCGGCAACGCGACATCCTGGCCGCCAAGCAGGCGGCCACCGAGGCGGACCGCCAGCGGACCATCGACCCCTCCCTGGCGATGCTGCTGAGCGTGGCGGCGTGGCGGGTCTCGCCGGCGCAGCCGGAGGCCCGCTCCAGCCTGATGGCCTCGCTTCAGCAGCAGGAGACGGCCGTCTTCCGCGACCCGCCTGCCAGGGGCGCGGCGCAGCGGCTGCTCAGCCGCGACGGCCGCACGCTGGTCAGCGCCAGCGAGGGCGGTGTCAACGTGTACGACGTGCGCACCGGCAGGCGTACGGCGTCCTGGCCCCGCATGACGCTGAGCGGGACCATCGCGTTTCCGCCGGCGCTGAGCCGCAGCGGCCGCCTGCTGGCCGAGACCACCACCGAGAGTCTCGGCGTCTGGGACCTGACGACCGGCAGGAAGCTCCTCGAACGGCCGCTCCCCTCACCGGCCCAGGGCGGCTACAGCGTCGTGTTCGGCGAGCACGAGACCACGCTGACCGTGGTGTGGAGCTTGGAGGACATCTCCTACCTGCTCGACGTCTCGACCGGCAAGCGCTTCGGCAAGCCCGTCTTCGAGAAGCGCGGCGAGGCGGCACTGGGGCGCCCGCTCGTGGACCCGACGGGCAGGCACCTGCTGGTGCCGGGAGGCCGTTTGGATCAGTTCGCGCTGCCCGGATGGCAGGCGGAGCGGCCGTTCTCCTCCTGTGCGTATCATCCCGACGCAGTGGCGTTCAGCCAGGACGGCAGGACGCTCGCCTGCACTGACGGCGCCTCCATCGTGCTCGTCGACGCCGCCTCGGGCCGCGAGCGCGGCGATGGGATGATCTGCCACGCCTGCGGGTCCGAGGGCGGGTTGCGGTTCAGCCCGGACGGCCGCCACCTCGCCACCTTCCTCGGAAGGGACGTGCAGGCCTGGGACGTGCGCACTGGGAAGAAGGTGCTCGACTACCGCGCCGAGGGCGAGCTGACCGACGTCGCGTTCGATCCCGACGGCAGCACGCTCCGGTACGTCGTGGACGACGCGGTCGTCAGCGTGGACCTACAGCCGCGCACCCACGTGACGGCCGTGCCGGGCTCTGCCTATCTCAGCGAGGACGGCAGGTGGGCCGTGATCCGGTCCGGCAGGCGCTTCCTGATCTGGGACGTGGGCGCGGGTAAGGAGACCGGCCGTTTCTCCGCCGATTCGCCGGACGACTTCCCAGCCGACTTCTTCGGGACGAGGCTGGCCGTCGAGGACCTCAACGGCAGGGTCTCGCTCTGGGACCTGCGCACATCGACGAAGCTCTGGTCGGTACGGATTCCAGGGAAGGACGCCAGTCCCAGCGACGTGCACTTCAGCCCGGACGGCCGGCGGCTGGCGATGACCGTCGGGTACGGGCAGAGCCTGGTGTACAAGGAGGTCGTGCGCGACTCCGCCGACGGACACGTGCTGGGATCGTTCGACACGAGGTATCGCGGTGGGCCGTTCCTGCCGGGCAGCACGGCGTTCGCGTCGCCGGACCGCGGCAGGTTCGTCGACATCGGCACCGGTAAGCCCGTGGGAGCCGCGTTCGGCCCCACTGAGGCGCTCGCGATCAGAAAGGACGGGCTCCTCGCCGCGTACGAGTCCACGACCGGGCGGGTCGGGCTGTGGACGGTCGACGGGCCGGCGGCACCGCATCCCGCCCTGCCGCGAGCCGCCGGTGAGATCACCTATCTGGCTTTCTCGCCCGACGGCAAGACGCTCGCCACCACGGGGGACAGCCAGCTCCAGCTGTGGGACATCGAGTCCAGGCGGCGGCTCGGCGGGACCTACCTGTTGCAGGAGGGGGATCCGGAGTCGCTGGCGTTCAGCCCGGATGGAAGCACCGTCTACGTCGGGATGGAGAACGCCCTCCACGCGATTCCGGTCGACGGAGAGCGGGTCGCGCGGGAGGTGTGCGCGCGGGCCGGGCGTTCCCTGTCACCCGCCGAGTGGGAGCGGTACCTGGGCGGCGCGCCGTACCAGAACGTCTGCCCGTAGCGGACGGGGGCGGGTGCCCGCCTCCCGTCCACATGCGGAGCTGTTCAGCCCTTGCAGTTGTCCCAGTCCTTGCGGCCGCCCCAGGCCTCCACGCGGCCGCTGGGGTCGCGGGTCCAGCCGGCGTACCGCACGCACTTCCAGGCGCCGTCGATGTGGCCGGTCTCGGCGTAGTACTGGTACTTCTGCACGTCCTCCGACTTGCCGCCGTCCTTGACCTCCAGGTAGGCGCCGGTGAGCGTGCGGCTGCCCGTGTACGCGGTCTTGATCGCGGCCACGCAGTTCTTGCCGGAGCGCTTGTTGTACATCAGGAACACATGCCCGAACACCGCGCCCTCCCGGGTCTCCATCGCTCGGTGGCCGTCCTTGACGCGGTGGAAGCCGGAGCCACAGACGCGCTCGGGGGTGTAGGCGGCCGTGGCGGCGTACGCGGAGGAGGGGATGGCGGCGACACCGGCCGCGACCAGGGCGGTCGCGATGGCGGTTCGGATGAGCACGGTTTTTCCTTCGGCAGGGTATTAAGGACGTCGTTGATCTTTGCGGTGACACTACCGAAAATTGCACAGGGAGTTGTGGTAAATGCCGCTTATTGCGGTCTCTGCGGTCTGGGCCGTCTTCTGGGGCTCCTGGTCGGCCCTGCTGCCCGCCATCAAGCTGGAGCTGGGCATCTCGGCAGGCGATCTGGGGCTGGCGCTGAGCGCCGTGCCGGTGGGCGCCCTGCCGGCGATGGCGCTGGCCGGACGGCTGGTACGGGGCCGTGAACGGGCGGCGCTGATGACGACGACGGCTCTGTTCGGGCTGAGCGTGGCCGGGATCGGGCTGGTGACCGCGCCGTGGCAGCTCGCGGCGGCGCTGCTGGTGGTCGGCGCCGCCAGCGGAGCGCTCGACATCGCGCTGAACCTGGCCACCGGACGGGCCGAGCGCGAGACCGGCCGCCGCCTCTTCCAGCCGGTGCACGCGGCCTTTCCGATCGCGGTCATAGCGGCGGCACCCGCCACCGGCCTGGCCCGCTCCCTCGGCCTGAGCGTCGGCACGGTCCTCCTGCTCATCGCCCTGATCGTGATCGTCACGTCCTTGTCGGTCCTGGCCCTGCCGGCGGGCCAGGGGACACCCGTGAGCTCGCCGGACACCGGCAAGGGACGCCTGTGGGGCGCCGCGATCGTGCTGGGGGCGCTGGCGGCCTGCGTGCTGATCATCGAGAACTCGGTCGAGCAGTGGTCGGTGCTGCTCATGGAGGAGCACCGGGGCGCCGCCCCTCTGGTGTCGAGTGCCGCGCCCTCGGTCTACATGGCCGCGCTGACAGCCGGGCGGCTCCTCGTGCAGGCGCTGCCACGCGTGCCGTTGAAGGTGCTGTACCTGGTGGCGGGGTTAGGCGGGGGCGCGGGGATCGCCCTGGCGGGGCTCGGCGGGAGCGTGCTGATCTCCATGGCGGGCTTCGCGCTGACCGGCCTGGCGCTGGCGCCGCTGGTGCCCGCCCTGCTCAGCCGGGCCGCCGCCGACGATCCGAGCGGGACGCTGGTGTGGTGGGTCTCGACGATCTCGTACACGGGGTTCGTGGTCAGCCCGCTCCTCGTGGCCGGTCTGAGCGCCCGGCTCGGCCTGCCCATGGCCCTGGCCGCCCTCGGACTCCTGGGGCTGCCGTTGGTGGCCCGTTTCGCGGTGGATAAGTCATGAGTTTGGGGAAATTGATGGTTCTTTGGGGAAGAGAGACCACATAACCGGGTATCCCCCCGGCGGATCGACTACGAAGGGGATCACCATGGCTGTCTGCGAGACCTGCGGAAACGACTACGACATGGCGTTCGAGGTGCATGCGCAGGGAGCGGTGCACACGTTCGACTGCTTCCAGTGCGCGATCGAGGGCATGGCGCCCATCTGCGAGCACTGCGGCACCAAGGTCATCGGACATGGGGTGCAGTCCGGCGAGCACTGGTACTGCTGCGCCCATTGTGCGCGTGAGGAGGGCACCAAGGGCCTCGTCGACCGCGTCATGGCCTCCACCGGCACCTGAACGGGAGGGCTACGGCAGCAAGGAGCGGACGCGGGAGACGGCCTCGTCGAGGCGCTCCGGGGGGACCGGGGTCGCGAGGTCGACGGTGATGTGGCCGTTCCTGGCCTCCCAGACGCCCGCGACCCGCCCCTCGTGCACGACCACGGGGGAGATCCACCCCGCCTGGCGGCTCACCTTGGGCTTGAGCGGCGGCGGGATGAGCGGGGCGAGTGAGCGCGGCGCGCCCAGGATGTACTGGTCGAAGCCCGGCAGCAGGTGGACCTCGGCCGAGGCTCCGGTGCCGGCCAGGTCGTCGAGGTGCTCGGTCAGCGCCGACAGAGTCTGGCCGTCGTCCGTCTCCACCTCGGTCAGCTCGGGCGCGAGCTCACGGAACCAGCCCTTCAGCACCGCCTTCTTCGCCACGCCGCCGAACAGCCACGTGTCGAACATCTCCGGCGTCGCCGGCCCGTGCGCGCCCAGGAACGCCCGGGCCACCCGCACCCCGGCCTCCTCGTACGGGGGAAGCGCGGCCGGCCATCCCGGCAGCCAGGCGCGCGGGGCGGTGAAGGTCACTCTGCCGTCGCGCGGCGGGCCGTAGCACAGCTCGCCGAGGCGGCTCAGTGGCTTGAGCAGGGCGCCCCAGCCGGACGAGAGCGCCTCCCTGAGGTGAGCGTCCCCCGTCACCGCCACCACGGCATCGACGAGCTCTTCCCTGGTCAGCGCCCGCACGCCCCCGTCGCTCAGCACTCGCACGCCCCCGTCGCTCAGCGCGCGGGGCACGGCGTCGACGATCGCGGCGATCTCGTCGGCCGTGACCCCGTGGCCGCGCTGCCACGAGCCCTTCTCCCAGAACCGCAGCGTGCTCAGGGCCGCGCAGTAGTCGGCCAGCGTGTCGGAGGGGACGAGGTGGAGGGTGCCCCGCATGATCCACGTCTTGATCAGTGTGCGGTCACCCCACAGAGCCCTGTCGATCTCGTCGTGATCGGGCGTGGCCCGCCTGACCGCCACCGCGAGCTGGGCCGAGGAGGCGACCTGGGCCTGGACGCCGCAGAGCCGCCGCGCGACCGCCACGGCGTCCGGCGCGTCGCCCTCGCTCACGAACTGTCTGCGCAGGCGCCACGCGAGGATCTGGGACCAGGTCACCTTCGTTGCCACGCGTACACTTCTACACCCCGCCACCGACAGACCGGCGCGTCCGGAGCCAGGTGGTCAGCCGGTGAAGCCAATGTCCTCGTAGCGGGTGTCGTAGAAGCCGCGCGCCCCCACGTTGGCCAGCGTCTGCCGGGTGGCCACGTTCTGCGGGCGCTGGTAGAGGGGCAGCACGTTGACCGCCTGCCAGATCAGCTCATCCGCCCGGTTCGTCAACGTACGGGCCCGGGCCGGGTCCAGGGTCTGCGCGGCCCGGCTCATGGCCTGGTCGATGGCGGCCGAGCCGGTGCGGCCGAAGTTGGCGTTCCACGTCTTGCCGTCGGGGGAGTTCGCGTAGATCCCGTAACTGCTGGAAACGGGGAACGGCGTGCCGATGTACGCGAAGGGCGTGATGTCGAAGTTGCCGGGGATGACGTACTTGGTGAAGAAGTCGTCGCTGGGCACGGCCTTGATGGTCAGCTTCACGCCGATCTGCGCCAGCATGGTCTGCGCCAGCTCGCCCTCCTGCTTGCTCACCTGCACCCCCGAGGGCACCACGAACCGCAGGTCGAGTGGCTTGCCGTTCTTCTGCCTGACCGCGCCGTTCAGCTTCCACCCGGCGGCGTCCAGGAGCTGCCGGGCGCGAGCGGGATCGTACACGCCGAGCTTGCCGGCGTTGTCCTGGTAGCCCTCCTGGGTGTTCATGAAGAAGTGGTTGTTCAGCAGGGTGATCGGCCAGTCCAGGCCCTGGAGGTCCGACTGGGCGATGGCCTGGCGGTTGATGCCGAGCTGGATGGCCTGGCGTACGTTCTGGTCCTTGAGCAGGTCGCTGGAGCCGTTGAAGGTGAAATGCCGGAAATCGGGCCCGGCGGCCTGGCGCACCTGCGCGCCCGGCGTGCCCTTGGCCCGCGCGTAGTCGGGAGCCGACGGCCCCACGTCGATGATGTCGAGCTCCCCGTTGCTGAACGCCCCGATCAGCGAGTCCTGCTCCGAAGCCCGATAGATGATCTTGTCGAGCTTGGCCCGGTTGCCCCACCAGGAGTCGTCCCGCAGGAGCGTGATCGTCTTGGCCGTCTGGTCGAACCCGCCGAACTTGAACGGCCCCGCCGTCACCGGGATCTTGTTCAGCCAGGCGTTGTCGAAGGCCTCGGGCGTCTGGTTGGTGGCGGCCGGCAGCAGCGGCCCGAACAGCGACTGCCAGTCCCCGAACGGCTTGTCGAACGTCACCACCACCTCATAGTCGTCCTTGCCCCGCTCCACCTTCTCGATGTCCTGGTAGCCGGTGGGCGAGGCGATGTGGAACGCGGGGTTCCGTCCGTTCAGCGCGTGCCACTGCGCCTGGTAGTCGGCCCAGGTGATCGGCTTGCCGTCGGACCACTTGGCCTTGGGGTTCAGCCGGTACGTGATCACCTGCTTGGGCTGCTGCCGGGTGATCTCGGCGTCGAGCACATAGTCATGGTTGACCGAGATCTCCGCCTTCTCATTGGACAGGAACGGCGAGGGCAACAGCGCGTTGCTGACCGAGGCGGCCACGGCGAGGTTGCCGTCCACATGGTTCCTGTTCCACTGCGCGGGGAACTCGTTGATCCCCCACCGCAGGGTCCCGCCGTCCTTGACCTTGTCACGCGGCTGCAGGTTGATGTCGAAGGCCTTGATCGTACGCTCGTCCCCGCCGCTCGCCCGGCCGCCGGGGCCGCCCGCCCGCTCCCCGCCGCAGCCCGCCAGCAACAGCGAGCCGGTCACTGCGACGGCCACGACACGACGTGATGCTTTCATCGAGCGAATTCCTCCTGGTATGCGCGAGGTCTATACGACTTCGCGCCTCTCGGCGTAATGGCAGGCCGCCCCCTGGTCCTCGCCCAGCGGGCGTACCTCGGGCTCGACGTCCACGCAGAGCCGCCGCTCCTCGTCGGTGAGCTGGGCGCGGAACTTCGGGCACCTGGTGCGGAACCTGCAGCCCGTCGGAGGGTTGGCCGGGCTGGGCAGGTCGCCCTCGAGCAGGATCCGCTCCCGCGCGCGCTCGCGTACCGGATCGGGCAGCGGGATCGCCGACAGCAGAGCCTGCGTGTACGGGTGCGCCGGGCCGTCGAAGACGGCGTCCACCTGGCCGATCTCGGCGATCCTGCCCAGGTACATCACCGCCACCCGGTCGGCGATGTAGCGCACCACGGCCAGGTCGTGCGCCACGAACAGATAGGACAGCCCCAGCCGGGCCTTGAGTGAGCCGAGCAGGTTGATCACCCCGGCCTGGATCGACACGTCCAATGCCGAGACCGGCTCGTCGAGGACCAGCAGCTTGGGCTCCAGCGCCAGCGCCCTGGCGATGCCGATGCGCTGCCGCTGGCCGCCGGAGAAGTCCTGCGGGTAACGGGCGGCGTGTGAGGGGTCCATCCCGACCAGCGCGAGCAACTGGCCGATCCGCCGCCCCGGTCGCCGGTGTCCGTGCGTGCGCAGCGGCTCGGCCAGGATGTCGTGCACCGTCATGCGCGGGTCGAGCGAGGCCAGCGGATCCTGGAAGACCACCTGCATGTCGCGCCTGATCGCCCTGCGCTCGGAGCCGCCGAGCCGCGCGGTGTCGCGCCCGAGCACGACGATGCGGCCGCTCTGGGGCTGCGCCAGCTCCAGGATCTGCGTCAGCGTGGTCGTCTTGCCGCTGCCCGACTCGCCGACCAGGCCCAGCGTCTCGCCGTGCCGCAGGTCGAAGCTGACACCCGCCACGGCGTGCACGGTGCCCACCCTGCGCTTGAACACCGCCCCTTTGAGCAGCGGATATTCCTTGACCAGGTCGCTGATCTCCAGCACCGTACGCTCCTCGCGCACCTGCGGCCCCGGCTCCGCGTGGACGGGCTCAAGCACCCGTGGGCGCACCTCGGACCAGCGGATGCAGGCCGCCCGGTGCCCGGCCCCCACCTCGAACAGCGGCGGCTCCCCCTCGTCGCACGCGTCGATCTTCATCGGGCAGCGCGGCGCGAACGGGCACCCCGGCGGCAGCGCCCGCGGAGTGGGCGGGTTGCCCTCGATGGGCGCCAGCGGCTGCCGCCCGCCCCGGTCCACGCGCGGGATCGAGCCGAGCAGCCCCACCGTGTACGGCATCCGCATCCCGTAGAAGATGTCGTCGACGTCGCCCACCTCGACGGGCCGCCCGGCGTACATGACCAGCACCCGGTCGGCGAACCCCGCCACCACCCCGAGATCATGCGTGATCATGATGATCGCGGCGCCCGTCTTGCGCTGCGCCCGCTTCAGCACCTCCAGCACCTGCGCCTGGATGGTCACGTCGAGCGCCGTGGTCGGCTCGTCACAGATGATCACATCGGGGTCGTTGGCGATGGCCATCGCGATCACCACGCGCTGCCGCATGCCGCCGGAGAACTCGTGCGGGAAGGCCAGCGCCCGCTCGGCCGGATGCGGGATGCCCACGAGTTCGAGCAGCTCGACGGCCTTGACCATGGCCGTCTCCTTGCTCACCCGCTGGTGCACGCGCACTGCCTCGGCGATCTGGTCGCCCACCCGGTAGACGGGGGTCAGCGCGGACAGCGGGTCCTGGAACACCATCGAGATGGACTTGCCGCGGAAGGACGTCAACTCCCGGTCCGGGGTCCCGATCAGCTCCCTGCCGTGCAGCCGCACGGACCCGGTGACGTGCGCGCCCGGCGGCAGCAGCCCCATGACGGCCGCCGAGGTGACCGACTTGCCGGAGCCCGACTCGCCGACGATGCCGAGGACCTCACCCGGTCGTACGTCGAGGCTCACCCCGCGCACGGCGGGGACGCCGTCGAAGGACACGTACAGGTCGCTGACCTCGAGGACCGGACTCACCGCCGCGCCTTCCGTGCGGCCGAGGGGTCGAACGCGTCACGCAGCGCGTCGCCGACCAGGTTGACCGCGAGCACGGTGACTACCAGCAGCCCCGCCACGAACCAGAACGTCCACGGCGCGTAGACGGCCGTCCTGGACCCGTCGGCGATGAGCGTCCCGAACGACACGTCGGGCGGCTGGATGCCGAACCCGAAGTAGGAGAGCGAGGTCTCGGTGAGGATGGCGCTGCTGACGTTGAGCGTGGCGTCCACGATGAGCAGGGACGACAGGTTGGGGAGCACGTGACGGAAGATGATCCGTACGGGGGAGACGCCCATGTAGCGGGCGGCCTGGATGAACTCCCGCTCCTTCACCGAGATCGTCATCCCCCTGACGATCTTCGAGGTGACCATCCACAGGAACAGCGCCAGCATGATCACGAACAGCGGCCACTGCCCGGCGCCGAACAGCGGCGACATGATGGCCAGGATCAGGAAGCCGGGCAGCACGAGCAGCAGGTCCGTGATCCAGCTCAGCGCCCGGTCCGTCCACCCCAGGAAGTAGCCGCCGAACGCCCCGACCATGGCTGCCAGCGCCGTGGAGACCAGGGCCGCGAGCAGCCCCACGACCAGGGACTTCTGCATGCCGCGCAGCGTCACCGCGTACACGTCTGCCCCGGTTTGGAGCGTTCCGAACCAGTGGGTGGCCGACGGCGGCTGCATGAACGCGGTGAAGTCCTTGTCGGTGTACGTCCACCTGCTGAACAGCGGCCCGGCGAAGGCCAGCAGGAACATCAGCGCCAGCACCGCGAACCCGATCAGGCCCTGCGTGGAGCGGAAGAAGCGCGCGGAGACCACCCGCACCCTGGACGGCGCCCGGGCCAGGGCGCCGCCGGACAGCTCCTCGGCCAGCTCCTCGTCGGAAAGCGTCATCACGCCCGCACCCTCGGGTCGAGCGCGGCCTGCAGCAGGTCGGAGGCGAGCGAGGCACAGAGCACGGCGACCGCCGCCAGCAGGGAGATGGCCGCGACGGTGTTGACGTCGTTGCTGAAGATGGAGTTGATCAGTTGCTCACCGAGCCCGTGCCAGCCGAAGATCTTCTCGGTGAACGTGGCCCCCATCAGCAGCGCCGCGAACGTGAACGCGAAATACGTCGCCACCGGGATGAGCGCGGTCCGCAGCGCGTGCTTGATGAGCGCCTGGCGTCTGGTCAGCCCCTTGGCCCTGGCCGTGCGGACGAAGTCGGCGCCGAGCACGTCGAGCATCATGTTGCGCTGGTAGCGGCTGAAGACCGCGACGAGGCCCAGCGACAGCGAGATCGTCGGCAGGATCAGGTGCTGCAGCCGGTCGAGCAGCTGTCTCCAGAACCCGGCTTCGAGCCCGATGCTGTATTCGCCGCTCACCATGAAGACCAGGGTCCTGAAGACGTGCTCGTTGGCCCAGGAGCCGGCCAGGATCAGTGTGTTGGCCAGCACGACGACCGGCACGGCGAGCAGCACGAAGCACAGGGCCGTGGAGAGGCGGTCGAACCACCCGTACTGCCTGACCGCCGCGAAGGCGCCCAGCAGCACCCCGAACAGGCTCCCGAACACCATCCCGAGCATGACCAGCCGGAACGTCACGCCCATGCGCCGCTTGAGATCGTCGTTGACGGGAGCGCCCCCGACGGACCTGCCGAAGTCGCCGTGCAGCACCCCGCCCGCCCATGTGGCGTAACGCTGCAGCAGCGGCGTCTTGTCGTTGAGGTTGAGCGCCGTGAGCTGCGCGTCCACGACGGCGGGCGGAGGCTTGGGCGTGCGCTGCGCGTAGTTGGAACGCGGATCGAGGGCCGTGGCCGCCAGAAGGTAGGCGAGGCTGGCGGCCACAACGACCAGCACGACGTAGTTGAGCAGCCTGCGGGCCAAGAACCCCGCCATCGCTCCCCCTCCGCCGTGCACCGCACATCGGCCTGGTCACCGCCGAC
This sequence comes from Nonomuraea helvata, assembly GCF_039535785.1. Taxonomy (NCBI): domain Bacteria; kingdom Bacillati; phylum Actinomycetota; class Actinomycetes; order Streptosporangiales; family Streptosporangiaceae; genus Nonomuraea; species Nonomuraea helvata. Next base: position 120,389 of record NZ_BAAAXV010000005.1, on the reverse strand, counting down.
GTCGCTCACTCTACGACATCGCCCCGTCACTGTGGGGGAACATGGACCGGGACTCCGCCTTCGCCCCCGCGGGCGAAGGCGAGTGGCCTCAGCGCCCGGAGAGCTCGTCGACCGCGGTGCGCACGTCCTCGCTCGTGATCGTCGTCAGGTCGGCCGAGCTGGCGGACCCGCCGCGCGACGCGTGGGCGGCCAGCCGCACGTCGCGGCGCATGGCGGCGCGCTCGAACAGCGACCTGGCGAAGCGGCCGTTGCCGAGGCCGTCGATCAGCCGCTCCTCGCACACCCAGGCGAACACCTCGTCAAGGTCGCGCAGCGCCTCGTCGTCGAAGGTGTCGCCGGCCTTCTCCGCCAGCAGCACCGCGATCTCGGACAGCTCGCGGGGCGAGTAGCTGGGGAAGGCCACGCGCTGGTTGAACCGGCTGGCCAGGCCCGGGTTGGTGGTCAGGAACGCGTCCATCTCGCGCTCGTAGCCGGCCAGCACGATCACGAGGCGGTCGCGGTCGTCCTCGGCCCGCTTGAGCAATGTCTGCACGGCCTCGGCGCCGAACGCGTCACCGCCCTGGTAGCCGGGGTTGACCAGGCTGTAGGCCTCGTCGATGAAGAGCACGCCGCCGAGCGCCCTGTCGACCAGCTCGTTGGTCTTGATCGCGGTCGAGCCGAGGTGCTGCCCGACCAGGTCGGCCCGGTGCGCCTCGACCACGTCGGGCCTGGCCAGCAGGCCGAGCGCGGCGAAGATGCGGCCCACGACCCTGGCGACCGTGGTCTTGCCGGTGCCGGGCGGGCCGACGAACACGAAGTGCCGCATCTGCGGCGGCGTGGGCAGCCCGCGCTCCTGCCGCATCCGCGCCACCTGGAGCTGGGCCGCGATGGCGTGCACCTGCCGCTTGACCGGCGCCAGGCCCGCCATCCTGTCGAGGTCGGCCAGCGCCTCCTCCAGCGTGGGCGTGGCGACGTAGCCGCGGAAGCGCGCGGTCAGCTCGTCGAACGCCTTGGTCACGTCGGGCGTCGTGGTGGTCACCAGGTCCTGTGTGGTCGGGGTGCCGCCCGCGCCCACCACGCGCACGTCGCGGGCCTGCGCGGCGGCCTCGACCAGGCTGCGCGCGAACCTGGCGTTGCCCAGCTCGTCGACCAGGCCGCGCCGGTGCACGTCCTCGAACAGGCCGAGCAGCACCCGCCTGGTCTCGGCGTCCATCGTGTCGCCCCTGCGCCGCTGGAGCAGCTCGGTGACCTCGACCAGCTCGGCGGGGGAGTAGCCGGGGAAGCGCACCCGGGTGGCGAACCTGCTGGCCAGGCCGGGATTGCTGGACAGGAACGTGCTCATCTCCTGCTCGTAGCCGGCCAGGATGATGATCAGCCGCTCGCGGTCGTCCTCGGCCCGCTTGAGCAGCGTCTGCACGGCCTCGGCGCCGAACCTGTCGGGCTGCCCGTCGGAGGAGTTGACCAGCCCGTACGCCTCGTCGATGAAGAGCACGCCGCCGAGCGCCCTGTCGACCAGCTCGTTGGTCTTGATCGCGGTCGCGCCCAGGAACTCGCCCACCAGGTCGGCCCGCTGCGCCTCGACCACGTAGGGGGTCTCCAGCAGGCCGAACGCGTAGAAGATCTTGGCCAGCGCGCGCGCCACGCTGGTCTTGCCGGTGCCGGGCGGGCCGGCGAACACGAAGTGCCTGGTGGGCCGCTCGGTGGTGTAGCCGGCCTCGGCACGCAGCCTGGACGCCTCGATGGAGGCGGCGATCGAGCGCACCTGCTCCTTGACGGGGGCGAGGCCGACCATGCTCTCGAGCTCGCCGAGCGCCTCCTCGACGGAGATCTGCGGCGGAGCGCCCGTCTTGTCCTGCGGTGACTCGAGCCTGCCCTCGCGCACCCTGACCCGGACCTGCTGCTCCTCGGCCGCGGCGCGCTCCGCCTTGACCTTGCGGGCCAGCAGGAAGCGGTAGACCAGCACCGCGGCGGCCACGGCGTACGCCACCCAGACCGCCACGCTCGCGGTGACGAAGGAGAACGGCACGGCCAGGACGGCGGCGGGCGCGAGCGCCAGCAGCGTGGTGGCCCACGGCGCCACCCAGCGGATGAGGTGGGCGCCCGCGGCGACGGGCAGGGCCAGCGCCACCATCAGGTGCACCGCGTTGGAGCCGGAGGGGAACAGGTCGAGCCCGGAGAAGATGAGCAGCGCCAGGGGGATCCAGCCCGCCACCACCAGGACGGTGGCCGCCGCGCGGGGGAAGCGCATGGTCAGCGCGACGAACGCGAGCAGCAGCAGGACGACGGGGAACGTCGTGAGCAGATTCCACCCGAGTGCCGCGCCCACGCCCATGGTGGCGACCAGCGCGACCACGTAGAGCACCCGGCGCACGGCCGGGGGAATCTGGTAATAACGCAGCCGAACCTTCTCGAACAGATCCCGCGCCGCGACCCGCCCCGCGGTCTGGGCCCTGCCGGACTCCTGCATCACGCCTCCCCGGTCCGCCCCCGGTTATACCGCACCGGACCGACGATTGGGCGCTCCTGACACGCTAGGCGGAGGTCACGAAAGCGGCGATCAACCGCCCGAGTTCGGCGCCCGCGTCCTCCTGCAGGAAGTGGCCGGCGCCGCGGAGCACGGGATGCCGCAGGCCCGACGTGCCGGAGATCGATCTGAGCAGGACGGGCGCCATGCCCCCGGTGATCGGGTCTCCGTCGGAGAACGCCACCAGGAACGGCCGGTCGAGCGTCCTGAGAACCTGCCAGGCAGCGCGGTTGGCGGGCGCGGCCGGATCGTCGGGCGTGATCGGGACGAGGCCCGGCATGGCCTGTGGACCCGCTTTGTACGACTCGTCCGGGAACGGCGCGTCGTACGCCGCGCGCACCTCCTGGGACAGCTCCGTCTTGCAGCCCGCCTGGACCAGCCTGGCGATGTCCAGCACCGGGGCATTGCGCACGGCGTCCCTGAACCGGTGCCACACCTCGGGCATGGGAGTGTCACCCGTGGGCAAGCCCGTGTTGGCCGCCACGATCCTGGCGATGCGGCCGGGATGCTCGGCGGCGATCCGCAGCCCGATCAGGCCGCCCCAGTCCTGGCCGACCACGGTGATGCGGCCTAAGTTGAGCGCGTCCATCAGCAGCGCGCGGGTCCACTCGACGTGCCTGGCGTAGGTGTGCTCGGCGGGATCGACCGGCTTGTCCGAGCGGCCGAACCCGACCAGGTCCACCGCCATCGCGCGCAGCCCGGCCGCGGCCAGCTCGCGCATGACGTGCCGGTAGAGGAACGACCAGGTCGGCTCGCCGTGCAGAAGGACGACGGGCTCGCCGTCGGCGGGGCCGGCCTCGACGTACGCCATGCGCAGGCCGTCGCCGACCTCGGCGTAGCGGGGCTCGTAGGGGAAGTCGGGAAGGTCCGCGAAGCGCTCCTCCGGCGTGCGCAACGTACGCATAGAACAAGATTCTAGCTAGCGTCGCTGGTGCCGGCCGGGGAACTCCCCGACGAGCACCTCTTTGGGAGTGACGCGCAGGACGTCCGAGTCGGCCATGGCGATCCCGCGCACCTCGACCCAGAACCGCCGCTGCAGCGGGTCCGCCGCGAACACCGCCACCCGGGGATCGGTCTCGATGGCGTCCCACGCCTCCGTCTCCGTGATCACCCGCAGCTCGCCCGACGAGGTGACGGACGCGACCGCGCCCGCGACCCTGGGGCCGAGGGAGTCGCCGAAGGAGAGCACGATGCTGCGGGCGTACGAGAAGGTCTGGCGCACCTCCGCGTCCAGCGGGACGGAGGGCTCGGCGCCCACGGGCAGGTCGCACATGATCAGGGACGCCCGCCACGGGCCCGGCCCGCCCCGCCACCAGGCGCGGGCGGCCCTCGCGGCGAACACGGCCAGTGCCGCGCCCATCGCGCCCAGCCCGGCCCGCCACGCCCACGCCGCGGCAGGCTCGATCCGCCAGGCCTCCAGCAGGCCGCCCGCCGCGCAGGCGGCGGCGGACAGGACGACGAGCGCGACGGCGACCGGCAGCCACCGGTCGTCGCGGTGGCGGGCACGCAGGTAGCCGCGGATCATCGGGTACGGCACCGCGACCGCCGCGACGGCCGCTCTCGGCTCCACGGCCAGGGCTCCGCCCACCAAGGGGACCAGCACGGACCAGGTCCGGCCGAGGACGATCCAGAGCATCACGCCGACGTTCCTCTTCGCGCTCCGCTCCGCCTGCGCCTGGACCTGATCCGTCAGGACGCGCTCCGTCTCGGCCAACGCCGGCAGCGGGCGGCCCCGCCACGCCTCCGCCAGCGCCCGTACGGCCGCCAGCGCCGGCCAGCCCAGCACCACGATGCCCGCCAGCCCCGCCCACACCGGATCGAACGCGGACGGCACGGACGGCATCGCGCCCAGCAGCAGCCAGGCGGCGAACGCGAGCACCGACACCGCGCTCGACACGAGCGCCGCGCCGAGCCAGGGGTCCCTGCAGAGCATCGCGGGCACGTACGACCAGAGGCCCACCCGCCGCGCCTGCCTGACCGTCAGCGGCGCCAGCAGCATGAGCACCGCGAATCCGCCGAGCACGGCGCGGGAGCCCCAGTCGAGGAAGAGCGCCGCCCCGGCGATCGCGAGCGTGGCGACGGCGACCAGGAGGCGGGCCTGGCGGGACCAGACCTCCAGGGCCCGCCTGGCCCTGCCCGTGTCACGCGGGTCGACGGGCCAGGCGGGATCGTGGTGCGGGCGCGGCCGGTCCCAGCGCAGCAGGGCGAGGCCGAGGTTCACGCGGGCCTGGGGGTGTCCTGGGTCGATGACGAGCGCGGCCCGGTACGCCTGCTCGGCGCCGGTGTGGTCGCCGCGCAGCAGGGCCAGGTCGCCCCGCATGACCTCGGGGTCCGGCTCCTCCGGCGCGAACTTCCCGGCGAGCGTGGCGTGCTCCACCGCCTCCCGCCAGCGGCCGGGGACGCGGCGCAGGACCGCGGCCAGGCGCAGCCGGGCCGGCCAGGAGCCGCGGGCCAGCTCCACGGCCTGCTCGGCGGCCGGTGCCGCGTCGGCGTCGCGGCCCAGCCGTTCGTGGGCGAGGCTGATGAGCCGGTACGCCCATTCGGCGCCCGGATCCAGGTCGGCCGCGCGGCGGGCGGCGTCGAGCGCGGACTCCGGACGGCCGGCGGTCAGCTGGGCCAGAGACTCGTCACACCATTCGCGTGAGGACCTGTTGGAAATATCGTCATTTCTGCCACTTGCGTCGGTCCCCACAGGTCCATGATCGGTTGGCAGGCCAATGTTGGATAGATGCCGACATATGGCTGTATCTCTCTAGAGAGGTTCCGGTCAGGGGTGGATCGTCCGATACCGCTATGACGCACGCCTGACATACCCTAAGCTGCGACGCAAGCCGGAGCGGTGGGAGTCGAGGCTGAGCAGCTCGGGAGGAGCGAGCGTCGAGCCGGGACTTCCCGCACCACCGACCAAGAGCACGTGCGGGCCCTGTCAACGGATCGGCCCCGCAAGGAGCCCCATGACCGTCACACAGGCCGCACCTTTCATACGGACTGCCGATCAGGAGCACCGGGACCGCCGCTGGTCCATTCTCGTGCTGCTCTGCGTGAGCCTGTTGCTGATCACCGTTGATGCCACGGTGCTGCACATCGCGGTGCCCGCACTCACGGCCGCGCTCGAGCCCTCCGCGGTGGAGCTGCTGTGGATCATCGACACCTACTCCCTGGTGGTCGCGCCACTGCTGATCATGTTCGGCACGCTCGGCGACCGGTACGGGCGCAAACGGCTGGTCCTCGGTGGCTACGTGCTGTTCGGTCTGGCCTCGGCCGGGGCCGCGTTCGCCCCGACGCCGCTGACCCTCATTCTCGCCAGGGCGCTGCTCGGCGTGGGCGGCGCGATGATCATGCCGGCCACGCTCTCGCTGATCCGCCAGGTGTTCACCGACAGACGCGAGCGGGCCATCGCCCTGGGCGTCTGGAGCGCGGTCGCGGCGGCCGGAGCGGCGGTCGGCCCGCTCATCGGCGGCGTGCTCGTCGGCATCTGGTGGGGCGCCGTCTTCCTGATCAACGTGCCGATCCTCCTGGCGCTGCTGCCCGCCGCCGTACGCCTGCTCCCTGAGTCGCCCGTGCGCAAGGACCGCCCGTGGGACGGCGTGAGCGCGGTGCTGTCGGTCTTCGGCATCCTGGCGCTGGCGTTCGGGCTGAAGGAGGCGGGCGCGGGCAACCTGATGCCGCTGTGGGCGTCGGTGCTCGTGTTCCTCGGCGGGCTCGCCCTGCTGGGCCTGTTCGTCCGCCGGCAGCTGCGGTTGCGCGCGCCGCTGCTGGAGGTGGGGCTCTTCAGGCGGCGCGAATTCACGACCGGGGTGGCGGGCGTGCTGCTCGGCGTGTTCTCCCTCGTGGGCCTGCAGCTCATGCTCGCTCAATACCTGCAGCTCGTGCTCGGCGACAGTCCGCTGCACGCGGCCGTCAGGATGCTGCCGCTGGTGATCTCGGCCATCTCCGGCGGGCTCGCCGCCGCCCACATCCTGCCGCGGATCGGCATGCGGGCCACGATGAGCGGCGGGCTCGGGCTCGTCGCCCTCTCCCTGGCCCCCACCCTGAGCTGGGGGGTCGAGGCCCACCCCGTGACGCTGGCGATCTGTTTCGTGGGCATCGGGTTCGGGGTGCAGGTGGCGCTGCTCGCGGCCTCCGACACGATCATGTCGTCGGCGTCGGAGTCCCAGGCGGGCGGGGCCGCGGCCATCGAGGAGACCGCGTACGAGCTGGGCGCCGGTCTGGGCGTGGCCGTGCTCGGCACCATCACCACGATCGTGTACGCCCCCGGCCTGCCCTCCGTGCCCGGCGTGTCCCCGAGCGGCATGGACCAGGCCAGGCAGTCGCTCGCGGGGGCCGCGCACGTCGCCCACGAGGTCGGTGGCAGCGCGGGCGGCGCGCTCATGGACGCCGCCCGGTGGGCCTTCGTGAACGCCCTGCACACGACCGTGATCGTCAGCGTCGTCCTGCTCAGCCTGACCGCCGTCGCGGTGGCCATGCTGCTCAGCCGTGATTGAGGTGTGTCATGTCCCGATTAGGGCAAACAACTACCGTGAAACAGGCCCTCCGTGATCTTGCTGCTTTAGTCGCCCGCGTCGGCGTGGGCGGCATCTTCTTCGCCAACGGCTGGACCAAGCTGGAAGACGGGCTCAAGGCCACCGGAGCGAAGTTCCTCGAGCAAGGCGCTCCCGCGCCCGGCGCCTGGGCCACGGTCACCATGCTCACCGAGCTCATCGGCGGCGCGCTGCTGATCGCTGGTCTGGCCGTCTCGATCACCGGGCTGATCCTGTTCGCGGAGGCGCTGGCGGTCTTCCTGGTCGCCCCGCCGCTCAATCCGATCAGCATGAACGAGCTCATCCTCCTCGGGGCCGCCTCCCTCCTGCTCGCCGTGGTGGGCGCGGGACGGGTGTCCGTGGACCACATGGTGGTGATCAGGAGGAGGGAGACGGAGGCGGCGAACGAGTTCGCCGCGGACACGGAGGCCGACCGCGTCATCGCCTCACTCCGCGAACCCGACAAGCCGCTTGCCCCGGACCCGAAGGAGTCCCCGGTGTCCGCCACGGAGGACACGGCCCCGCAGCCGCGCCCCCGCGCCCAGAAGCGGGACACCACACAGGCGGAGGACCCGGCCCCGGCGCCGGGCGACACGCTGGTGGCGGGCCGCAAGAAGCCCCAGCCCCGCACCCGCCGCCCCGCCTCGGACTGACGCACCGACCGGTGTTCACATGCCGGCGGTGAGGCGGGCGACCACCCGCATCTTGTTCATCGCGTCCAGCGCGGCCACCTTGTACGACTCGGCCAGCGTCGGATAGTTGAACACGGCGTTGACCAGGTAGTCGATGGTCCCGCCGCACCCCATGACCGTCTGACCGATGTGCACGAGCTCCGTCGCCCCCGTGCCGAACACGTGGACGCCCAGCAACCGCCGGTCCTCGGGGGAGACGAGCAGCTTGAGCATCCCGTACGAGTCGCCGATGATCTGGCCCCTGGCCAGCTCCCGGTACCGCGAGACGCCCACCTCGAACGGCACCTTGTCCCTGGTCAGTTCGTCCTCCGAGCGTCCGACGAAGCTGATCTCGGGAATGGTGTAAATCCCGATGGGCGGCAGCTCGTGCATGTCGTCGACCGGCTCGCCGCACGCGTGCTGCGCGGCGAGCCGGCCCTGCTCCATGGAGGTGGCCGCCAGCGCGGGGAAGCCGATCACGTCGCCCACGGCGTAGATGTGCGGCACCTCGGTGGCATAGTTGGCGTCCACCGTGATCCGGCCGCGGTCGTCGGCGGCCAGGCCGGCGGCGTCCAGGCACAGCTCGGCGGTCTTGCCCTGCCGCCCGGCCGAGTACATGACGCAGTCGGCGGGGATCTTCTTGCCGCTCTCCAGCAGGGTCAGCGCCCCGCCCGGGCGGCGCTCGACCGCGGCCACGTTCTCCCCGAAGCGGAACGTCACGGCCAGGTCGCGCAGGTGGTACTTCAGCGCCTCCACGATCTCCAGGTCGCAGAACTCCAGCATGCGGTCGCGCCGCTCCACCACCGTCACCTTGGTGCCGAGCGCGGCGAACATGGAGGCGTACTCGATGCCGATGACCCCGGCCCCCACCACGACGAGCGTCTCGGGGATCCGGTCGAGATGCAGGATCGCGTCGGAGTCGATGATCGTCCTGTCGTCGAACTCGACGCTGTCGGGACGGGCGGGCGACGTGCCGGTGGCGATCACGATCTTCTCGGCGGTGATCTTCGTCTCCTCGGTCTTGCCCTCCTCATGCGTGATCCCGACGGTGTGCGGGTCCAGGAAGCGGCCGGTGCCCTGTAACACCGTCACGTGGTTGCGGGCGAGCTGGCTACGGATGACCTGGATCTCCCGGCCGATCACGTGCTGGGTGCGCATCCCGAGGTCGGTGACCGTGATCTCGTCCTTGACGCGGTAGCTGGCGCCGTACAGCTCCCGCTGGTTGAGCCCGGTGAGGTAGAGGACGGCCTCGCGGAGGGTCTTCGAGGGGATCGTTCCCGTGTTGATGCACACGCCGCCGAGCATGTGCCGTTTCTCGACCACCGCGACACGCCTGCCGAGTTTCGCCGCCGCGATCGCGGCCTTCTGCCCACCTGGCCCGGAACCCAGGACCACAACGTCAAAGTCCGCCACACGTCCAGTCTGGGGGCGGCGTGCCGACGGGAAAAGACCTGTCTGCGAGACTCCAGGTATGTTGCGCCCATTTACCGAGGTGGACGTCTTCACCGCCACCCCGTACCACGGAAACGCGCTCGCGGTCGTGCTCGACGGCGAGGGCCTCACGGCCGAGGAGATGCGGCGGTTCGCCTCGTGGACGAACCTCGCCGAGACCACCTTCCTGCTGCCCCCGAGCACACCCGAGGCGGATTACCGGGTGCGGATCTTCACCGCGAGCGAGGAGCTGCCGTTCGCCGGGCACCCGACCTTGGGCACCTGCCACGCCTGGCTCGAGACCGGGGGAGTGCCGCGGAAGGAGGGCGAGATCGTCCAGGAGTGCGGGGCCGGGCTGGTGCGGGTGCGCAGGACCGGCGACGGGCTGGCGTTCCAGGCGCCGCCTCTGGTGAGGTCCGGGCCCGTGGAGGAGCCGCTCGTCCAGAAGATCGCCGACGCGCTGGGGATCGAGCGCGCCGGCATCGTGGACGCGGAGTGGGCGGACAACGGCCCAGGCTGGGTGGCGGTGCTGCTGGCGGACGCCGAGTCGGTGCTCGCGCTGCGCCCCGGCCTCGTCCCGTGCTTCGTGGGCGTGGCCGGCCCGTACCCCGAGGGGTCGCCGTACGACTTCGAGGTGCGGGCGTTCACGCACGCGCACGGCTTCACCATCGAGGACCCCGTGACGGGCAGCCTCAACGCCTCACTGGCGCAGTGGCTGCTGCGCACGGGCCGGGCCAAGGCCCCGTACGTGGCGAGCCAGGGCACGGTGCTCGACCGTGCCGGACGGGTGCACATCTCCACCGACGAGGAGGGGAACGTGTGGGTGAGCGGCTCTGTCGTGACCTGCGTCACCGGCCAGGTCGAGCTGTGAACCGCACCTCGTCGCCCGGCCTGAGCTGGGCGGCGACCGGCAGGTCGGCCTCGCGCACGACGCCGATCACCGGATAGCCGCCGGTCGGCGGGTGGTCGGCGAGGAAGACGATCGGCTGCCCGCTCGGCGGCACCTGGATCGCCCCCGTGACCATGCCCTCGCTCGGCAGCTCGCCCTCCTTGGCCCTGACCAGCTCGGCGCCGCTCAGTCGCACCCCGACGCGGTTGCTGTCCTGGCTCACGGTGTACGGCCGCGCGCACAGCACGCCCAGCGCGTCCGGCGCGAACCAGTCGTCGCGCGGCCCGGGCGTCACCCGCAGCACCGCGGGGCCGGGCTCGGGCGGGGGCGCCAGATCGACGGAGATCTCGCCTTCCGGCGGGCCGACGGGCAGCAGCGTGCCCGCCCGCAGCGGCTCGGGCCCCAGCCCGGACAGCGAGTCGGTGGAGCGGCTGCCCAGCACCGGCTCGACCGCGATCCCGCCGCGTACGGCCAGGTAGGTGCGCAGCCCCCAGGCGGGCATGCCGAGCCGCAGCTCCGCCCCCGACGGCACCCAGAACGGCGCCCCCATCCCCGCCGCAGTGTCCAGAGGCGCGCCCGCAAGTGCCACCCAGGCGCCGTCGTGGAACAGCAGCCGCGCCATCCCCAGCGTCAGCTCGATCCCGGCCAGCCCCTCCGCGTTGCCCACGAGCCGGTTGGCCAGCCGCAGACTCCTCGCGTCGGCCGCTCCCGAACGGGGCACCCCCAAATGCGCGAAACCGGGCCGCCCGAGGTCCTGGACGGTCGCGTACGGACCAGGCGCCAAAACCTCGATCATGCCGGCTCGAACCGCACGCGCATGCCCGGCCTGAACAGGGAGGGCGGGTCGGCCGCCACGTCCCACACCCGCACGGACGTGCGCCCGAGCAACCGCCACCCGCCCGGCGAGGCGGTCGGGTAGACCGCGGAGTACGGCCCCGCCACCGCCACCGACCCGGCGGGCACCGACGTGCGCGGCGTGTCCAGCCTGGGCATCTCCAGCACCGGGTCGAGCCCCGTCAGATAGGCGAACCCCGGGGCGAACCCCAGCCACCCCACCACCAGCTCCCGCCCCGAATGCCGGGAGATCACCTCGTCCACCGAGATCCCCGCCAGCGCCGCGACGGAATCGAGATCCGCCCCGTCATAGACGACGGGAATCGTCACAGCCGCCCCCTCGGCCGCCACCGCGCCGCCCTTGCCGCGCTCCCGCTCCACGACGTCGGCCAGCCGCGCCCGCAACCGCCCCTGATCCGCTCCCGGAGCCAGCACGAGCACGGTCTCGGGCCCCGGCACGATCTCGACGACCTCCGCGGGCCGGTCGGCCCGCAGCGCCGCGTCCAGCCGGTGCGAGAGTTCCAGCGACCCGGTCTCCACGAGCAGCCCGTGCTCCCCGGCCGTACGGATCACGCGAACGCCTGCAGGACCACTCCGGCCGTCAGCAACGCGTCCCGCACCCCCTGTGCCAGCCGGACGGCGTCAGGCGTGTCTCCGTGGACGCAGATGGAACGGGCGGAAATCGGTACCCGGCTGCCGTCGACGGCCGTCACGGAGCCTTCCACGGCCATCTGGCGGGCACGGCCGGCCACGGCGGCGGCGTCGTGGACGACCGCGCCCGGCTCCCTGCGCGGCACCAGCGTGCCCTCGGGGGTGTACGCCCGGTCGGCGAACGCCTCGCTCACCGTCGGGACGCCCGCGGCCGCCGCCACCGCGTGCACCGCGGAACCGGGCAGCGTGAGCACCGGCAGCGAGGGCTCGTAGTCGGCCACCGCGTCGATCACCGCCGCGGCCTGCACCTCATCGCGGCAGATCCGGTTGTAGAGCGCGCCGTGCGGTTTGACGTAGGAGACCCGGCCGCCCATCGCCCTGGCGATGCCGTCGACCGCCGCGATCTGGTAGAGCACCTCGGCGCAGAGCTCCTCCGGCTCGACGTCCATCTCCCTGCGCCCGAAGTGCGCCAGGTCGCGGTAGGACACCTGCGCCCCGATCGTCACCCCGCGGTCGACCGCCGCCGCGCACGTGCGCCTGATCGTCACGGGGTCGCCCGCGTGGAAGCCGCAGGCCACGTTGGCGCTCGTGACGATGTCCAGCAGTGCGAGATCGTCGCCGAGCCGCCAGATCCCGAAGCCTTCGCCCAGGTCGGCGTTGAGGTCGATCACCATGGCAGTAGAGGCTATCTCGGCGCCTCTCCCGGCGTGGCGAACAACGACGGAGTTCCCCGTGCTCAAGGCCGATCGGCCGGTCCGTACCTAGATTTCGTCGGGAATGTCGGCGATGTCGTCGAGGGCGGCCGCCAGCTCGTCCGGGTCGTCGCCGATCCGCTCGGCGATCTCGATCAGCACGTGGAGCACGTCGTGACGGTCGTGGCCGAGGTCCAGCAGGCGCTGCGCGGCCTCCCAGAGCTGCGGCGGGTCGCCCTCCCAGAGCCGGGTGGCGATCTCCTCGTGCCAGGCCAGGTGCTCCTGGTCGATCGCGGACCCGTGGTCGATCTCGAGCAGCGTGCGCCGGTCGGCCTCGTCGGCCGGGTTGAGCTTGTCGAGCTCGATCCCGTTGTGCGTGCCCTGCAGGAACGGGAACGCGAAGGCCCGCCTGGCCAGCGCCGACAGGTCGCCGTCCGGCAGCAGCCGCTCCAGCAGCGGCCGGTCGAGGCCGAACGACGTCGGGTCGCGGTAGGCCTCGGGGAACTTGCCGATCGCCTCCCACACGGCGTCCAGCGTGGCCTTGAGCCCCTGCTCGGGCAGGCCGGTACGGGCGGCGGCGAAGCGCACCCAGGCCGACAGCACGTGCGGCATCGCCTCCTGCTCGGCCACGCTCAGCATCACCTTGCGCGGCAGCCAGTCGAGCAGGAACGTTTCGCACTTGGTCGGGGAGACCCGCAGCGGCCGGCTGAAGTCCTGGTCACAGCCGTAGTCGATGATGTGGTCGGCGCAGCGCGAGGCCGCCGAGGGGTCGGACAGGTGCTCGGCCGCGTCGGAGGCCAGGAACTCCGCCGCCAGCATGGCCCGCCGCTCCCTGCTGTACGGGGCCTCGGTGTGCCGCGGCGCCGGCCGCTTGCGTCCGGGCGGCAGCGCCTTGAGCCTGGCCCTGGCGAAGGCGTGGTAAGCGCTGTAGCTGTCGCTGACGGGCGGCGGCGTCTTCGGCTCACGCGTGGCCTTCATGGCCGACTCCAGCAGCGCCCTGGCCTGGTCGGGCTCGATCTCCTCGAACAGCAGCAGCGGATTGCCCGCCGCCTCGGCCCTGGCCTGCTCCAGCAGCTTGTCGACCTGGGAGGACACCCAGGCGTCGCGGGCCATGCCGCTCATGTTGTAGTCGACGACCATGACCAGCGCGTGGCGGTCCGCCGGGAGCGCGTCCTCGTTCCAGCGGTAGGCGAAGGTGCAGATCACCGTGTCCTGGTCGCCGTACGCGTCGCGGGAGACGTAGCATCCGGCGGGCTTCACCGCGCCCACCCGGTCGGCCCAGCCGGGCCTGGCCACGCCCGACTCCATCATCGCCAGCGCCGCGCCCTCGGCCTTGGCGCCCTGGCGGGCCGTGCCGAGGTAGGCCAGGCAGATCAGCAACGTCAGCGAGGCCGGCGTGCCGGCCTTGGCGGCGTAGTCGACCAGCCCCTCCCCGAGCACCTGCTCGACGTCGCCGCCCCTGACCCGCCTGCCCCACCAGGCACCGATCATGTCGGAGACCATGAGTTCCGCGTCAAGCGGGGTGCGCACGGCCAGCAGCTCGCGAGCCGCCTGCACCATCTCCTTGAACACGTCGTCTGGCGGGGTGCTCTCCCGGGGATCTCGTCGGTGTCGGCGCACGCCCTCACTCTCTCGTATTCCAGGCGTAAACGGTGCGTAGAACTCGGCCTGGTGACCCCGATGTTATCGGGGACTTCCGGATGGGACTTAACTGGACTTTCGGGCCTTCTTTGTCTTACCGGGAACTTCGGGGCGGAGGCGCTGAGTTGACGATCGCGAGCAGGTGCTCGCGAGCGATGCGCTCCACGATCTCCGGCGTCGCGGAGACGCCGAGATGCTGCGCACACGCGCACACGTCGGCCACGCAGCGGTCGATCGTGTCCACGGGCACGGTCAGGAACTCTTCGGCCAGCCTGAGACTGACCGGCTCCCGCAGGAACCGTGTGGCCAGAGCGAGCATAGATGTGAGATTCCTCTGGAGACCCAGGGGCAAACCCCCAGGAATGTCTGCAGGGCGACTTGCGCTCCCATTTCACCTTTTCTCGGGCGAGTGTCAAGGCTCCGCGATGGTTGTGTTCACTTCACCAGGTGTCCATTCATGCGAAGCTGTCTCCATGCGCATCCAGCTCGCCCAGCGGAGCGAGGCAGACGAGCTCCTGGGCCGAAGTCCGCTCGCCCTGCTCGTCGGCATGCTCCTCGACCAGCAGATCCCCATGGAGTGGGCGTTCACGGGTCCGTATACGATTTCCCAGCGGTTGGGGCACGACCTCACCGCCGGGGAGATCGCCTCCTACGATCCGGAGGCGTTCGCCGCGCTGCTGGCCGGCAAGCCGGCCGTCCACCGCTATCCCAAGTCCATGGCGGCCAGGGTCCAGCAGCTCGCGGCCTACCTCGTCGAGCATTACGACGGCCGGCCGGAGAAGATGTGGGCCGACGCGGCCGACGGCAAAGAGCTGTTGAAACGACTGATGGCCCTGCCAGGATACGGCAAGCAGAAGGCCCAGATTTTTCTGGCATTGCTGGGGAAGCAGTTGGGGGTCCAACCGCCAGGCTGGCGTGAGGCGGCCGGACTCTATGGCGAGGAGGGGTCACACCGATCGGTCGCCGACGTGGTCGACGGCGACAGCCTGGCCCGCGTACGGGCCGCCAAGCAGGAGGCCAAGCGCGCGGCCAAGTAGTTGGTGGCCGGGACTCGGCTCCCGGCAATCTGGCGCTGTAACCTGATCTTGCTGCGCAACGTGGAGCGACTTTGACAGGATGCGTAGACCCTAAAGGCGACCGAGCCGCGGCGGGGGCTTCCGTCCGCACCGGC
Source organism: Nonomuraea helvata (assembly GCF_039535785.1). Classification (NCBI taxonomy): domain Bacteria; kingdom Bacillati; phylum Actinomycetota; class Actinomycetes; order Streptosporangiales; family Streptosporangiaceae; genus Nonomuraea; species Nonomuraea helvata. Next base: position 105,386 of record NZ_BAAAXV010000005.1, on the reverse strand, counting down.
CCATCGCCGATGATGTACTGCAGGATCCGGTCGCCCGGAGCTGCGCTACGCCGATACACAGTTATGGAGATGTGCCGCGTGGGAGACCCTGGCACGCGACGGAGGTGCCGACCATGAGCGCCGAGACCTCCGTTCCCCGTCCCCGGGAGTCGGATGTGGACATCTCAGACTCCGCCCTCTTCAAGGGCATGCTGTCGGAGGCCGAGTTCGCCTTCGCGTTCTTCGACGGCGATGGCCTCATCCACCGGGTCAACGACGTCTTCAGCGACGTCGTCAACGTGCCCGCCGAGCGGCTGGCCGGCAGGCAGCCCGTCGAGGTGCTCGCCGCCGACCTCAGCCAGATCATCACCCACGCCGTGCAGGCCGTCATCGAGAGCGACGCGCCGGTCACCGAGAGCCGCGTGCGCGTGCGGTCGGCGGAGGGCGACACCAGGCACTGGTCGCTGTCGTTCTCGCCGGTCCACGACGAGGCGGGCGAGCTGCGCGCGGTCGCCCTGATCGGGCAGGACGTCACCGAGAGCCGCCAGACCGAGGAGGCGCTGCGCCGCAGCGAGGAGCGCTACCGCTCCCTGGTCGAGGCCCAGTCGCAGCTGGTCTGGATCACCTCGCCCACCGGCGCCGTCGTCGAGGACGCGCCCCAGTGGCGCGCCATCACCGGCCAGGGCCTGGAGGAGTACCTTGCCAGCGGCTGGCTGGAGGTCGTCCACCCCGACGAGCGCCAGCAGACCGAGGAGGCGTGGCGGGAGGCGCTGCGCGGACGCACCATGTTCGAGTGGAACTACCGCGTGCGCACCCGCGCCAGCGGTTACCGCCACTTCGAGGTGCGCGCCGTGCCGATCATCAGGCACGGCAGGGTCGTCGAGTGGGTCGGCGCCAACACCGACGTCACGCCGCAGCGCGAGGCCGAGGAGATGCGCGGCAGGCTGACCGACCAGCTCGGCGCCGCCGCCCTGCGCACCGCCAGGCTCCAGGGCGCCACCGCCCAGCTGGCCGAGGCGCTGACGGTCGAGCAGGTGGTGCAGGTCATCATCGACGTCGGCCGCACCGCCCTGGCCGCCGACCGCTCGGCCGTGGCGCTGCTCGACCCCGACCGCGCGGCGCTCAAGGTGATCAACGGCGAGGGCATCCTGGAGGCCTCCGGGGTCACCGGCGACGAGATCCCGCTGTCCCACTCCAACGTCATGACCATGGCGGTCAACAGTCGCAGGCCGGTCTTCGCCGAGTCGCCCGAGTCGCTGAAGGCTCAGCTGCTCGAGGCGGGCGACGACGAGGAGGTCCTGGCCGGCTTCCTCACCCACGGCGACGAGCGCGCCTGGGTGGGCCTGCCGCTGCTGGCCGCAGGGCGGGCCTTGGGAGCGCTCCGATTCTCCTTCACCAGGCCACAGAAGATCTCCCAGGAGGACGGCGTCTTCCTGGAGGCGCTGGCCGGCCAGTGCGCGCTGGCGGTCGAGCGGGCCACGCTCTTCGAGCGCGAGCACCGCACCGCCGAGACGCTCCAGCGCAGCCTGCTGCCCGACCGCCTGCCCGTGGTCAAGGGCCTGGTGCTGGCCCAGCGCTTCCGCTCGGGCAGCCGCCACGTCCAGGTCGGCGGTGACTGGTACGACGCGTTCGTGCTGCAGGACGGACGGGTCGCGGCGGTCGTCGGCGACGTCATGGGCAAGGGCGTCAAGGCCGCCGCGGGCATGGGCCGCATCCGCAATGCCATGCGGGCGCTGGCGCTGACCAACCCGCCGCCCGCGGCCGTGCTCACCGGCCTCGACCGGGTCTTCGAGGCCACGGAGGAGGAAGAGCAGGTCACGACCCTGGCGTACATGGTCGTCGAGCCGGGCACCGGCGAGGGCACGCTGGCCCTGGCCGGGCACCCGCCACCCGTCCTGGTCTCGCCCCAGGGCACGGCGATCCTGAGCGACGGAGAGCCCGGCACGCCGCTAGGCTGGCCGACCAGCCGCAGGCAGTTCCGGTTCGTGGTGCCGCCCGGCCACACCGCTGTCCTGTACTCCGACGGCCTCGTGGAGAACAGGAAGCGCGGATTGGACGCGGGTTTGGCAGACCTTTGCAGTGTTGTGACCGAAGCGCCGCCTGAGGTGGTAAGTAGTCCGCATATGTTGCTGGACTTCCTGGTTGACCGGATGCTGTCTGGATATGAACAGGATGATGACGTTACCGCGCTAGCTATACACGTCCCGCCAGCCACGAAGAGTGACTGAATGAAACAGTCATAACGGTTGCTTTCGGGTATCAGTGCCCCGCTTCCGTACGCACTACTGTCTCGGTCGGCCTAGGGTGGAGGTCAACCGCCGGGAGGTGGCCGTATGGAGCGCAGGGTCGTGCCACAATGCTGTGCAGGTCCGTCGCGGTCCGCACGGCCTCACCGATCTCCGAGAGAGGCAACAGCCCCCCAGCGGGCATCTGGGTCCATTGTCGCCACGCGTTCGTTCGAGAGGTGTTCGTGTCGCCTGCAAGTTCGACTCGCTCGAAGCCACAAGAGCTGAACGAGCCCGTCATTCAGCGACTGCTCGAGCGTGGGCGCTCGCAGGGTTTCCTCGAGTCTGAGGATGTTCGTCAGGCCTTCGAGGAGGCGGACATCCCCATGTCGCACGCCGCCGCGTTCTTGCGGAACCTCAGCAAAGAGGGCGTGACCGTGGTGGTGACCGCCGCGGATTCGGCTGCGCCGAAGAAGTCTCGTGGTCCAGCAAAGCGCCGCGCCGCCGCCCCCGTCAAGACCAAGACGGCGGCGGCCGCCAAAGAGCAGCAGCCCGAGACCGTGACCGCGGTCGTGGGCGCCGCTGAAGCCGAGCCGGCCGCCAAGAAGGCGGCCCCAGCCAAGAAGGCCGCTCCGGCGGCGAAGAAGGCCGCGGCTCCCGCCGCCGCCAAGAAGGCCGAGCCTAAGAGTGCTGGGCCTGCCGAGACCAAGCCGAAGGCACCCGAGGCCCCCCGGGGCGACGTGGACGACGACGAGGACCTCGAGCTCGACGGCGACGTCGAGCTGGAGGACCTCGAGGACATCGACGTCGACGACGAGGAGATCGTCGCCGAGGGCGACTCCGACGAGGGTGACTCCGACTCCGACGACGACTCCGACGACGAGCCCAAGGCCGCCGACGTCGCCGCGGCGCAGAAGACCGAGGACGAGGTCCTCATCCTCTCCGACGACGACGATGACGCCCCGGTCGCGCAGGTCGCCGCCGCCGGCGCCACGGCCGACCCGGTCAAGGACTACCTCAAGCAGATCGGCAAGGTCCCCCTGCTCAACGCCGAGCAGGAGGTCGAGCTGGCCAAGCGCATCGAGGCGGGCCTGTTCGCCGAGGAGCAGCTGGGCGGCGGGGAGACCGACGGCCTGCCGGTCGACGTCAAGGCCGAGCTGGAGTGGATCGCCGAGGACGGCCGCCGGGCCAAGAACCACCTGCTGGAGGCCAACCTCCGGCTCGTGGTCTCGCTGGCCAAGCGCTACACCGGGCGCGGCATGCTGTTCCTCGACCTGATCCAGGAAGGCAACCTGGGCCTGATCAGGGCCGTCGAGAAGTTCGACTACACCAAGGGCTACAAGTTCTCCACCTACGCCACGTGGTGGATCCGGCAGGCGATCACGCGTGCCATGGCCGACCAGGCGCGGACCATCCGCATCCCGGTTCACATGGTCGAAGTGATCAACAAGCTGGCCCGGGTCCAGCGGCAGATGCTGCAGGACCTCGGTCGCGAGCCGACGCCGGAAGAGCTGGCCCGCGAGCTGGACATGACGCCCGAGAAGGTCGTCGAGGTCCAGAAGTACGGCCGCGAGCCCATTTCCCTTCACACCCCGCTGGGTGAGGAGGGTGACAGCGAGTTCGGCGACCTCATCGAGGACTCCGAGGCCATCGTCCCTGCCGACGCCGTCAGCTTCACGCTGCTCCAGGAGCAGCTGCACTCCGTTCTCGACACGTTGTCGGAGCGGGAGGCGGGCGTCGTCTCGATGCGCTTCGGTCTCACCGACGGTCAGCCCAAGACGCTGGACGAGATCGGCAAGGTTTACGGGGTGACGCGCGAGCGCATCCGCCAGATCGAGTCGAAGACCATGTCCAAGCTGCGCCACCCGTCGCGCTCCCAGGTCCTCCGGGACTACTTGGACTGACCCCTGCCCCACCCGCCGCCCCGCCCGGAGCTTTCCGGCGCGGGGCGGCGGCTTTTCATCCCAGTGTGGCCATGGCCGCTCGGGCCACGCTCCCACCCGCGCCCATCAGGCACCATCCCGCGCCGGGTCCGCGAGGCGTTGGGCGGCGGTGCTCGGCGCGACGTGGTCGGTGGCCGGCGCGCATGGCCGCCCAGCCGATCGCAGTCATCGCCCTCGAAAGGCCCCCGCCATCGGGTTCTCCCTCAAAGCGCCCCCCACGGTGAAGGACTCGCCCGGCGGGAAGGCCACGGATCAGGACGGCTCGGTGACGTGGACGTCGAGGGTCCAGGGGCGCTTGGCGCGGGTGGGTGCGGCGAGGTCGACGGTGTAGCCCAGGGCGTCGAGGGTCTTGGCCAGCTCGTCAGGCGTGCCGGGAGCGGTGTCGTGCCGGAGGAGGGCTCGGGCGATCTCGCCCCGGGTCGCCTTGGCCATGTGGCTGACGACCTTGCCGTCCCGGAACACCCGTACCGTCACCGAACGCTCACCGGCCTGCCAGGCGCCCGCGTACGTGGCCGAACGGAGGTCCACCACCAGCCCCGGCACCCGATCCAGCTCCTTGGCGATCAGCGGACGCCAGAACGCGGCCAGCCCCCCGATGGGCGGCAGATTCACGCCCATGGAGAGGCGGTACGGCGGGATGCGGTCGGTGATCCGCACCACGCCCCACAGGCCGGAGAAGATCAGCACCGACTCCTCCGCCCGCCTCCTGGGCTCGTCCTCGAGGGTGCCGAGGCCGAGGTTGTCGTAGAGGACGCCGGTGTAGAGGCCGGCTGCGGGCAGGGTGGGGGCCGTCTTGAGCGCCGTATTCCTGGCCAGCTCGCCCGCCAGCCCGGGTGTGAGGCCGAGCACGCCGAGGGCGTCGCGGCGCTTGGAAACCCGGATGAGCGCGTTCAGCACGCGCTTGCGGGCCTTGTCGAGGGCGGGGAAAGACAGCTCGCCGACGGGCGGTCCGCTGCCTTCGGAAGCTTTCCCCTCGGACGGCGGCAACAGGATCAGCACGCCCCTACCTTATTGCTCCTGGTAGGAGGCTTCTCCCCGCCGCGTACGGCTACGCGGTGAGCGCTCCCTCCAGCGGCAGGCCCGCTGCGGCCCAGTCCTCGATGCCTTCCCGGTACTTGCGGACCTGGGTGTAGCCGAGGCTCTCCAGGCGGTTGGCGACAGCCTGGCTGTTGTTGCAGGCGGGGTTGCTGCAGTAGGTGACGATCGCGGCGTTCCGGTCGGGCAGCAGCTCCGCGGCGCGATCGGCGACCTCGGCCTCCACCAGCGGGATCGCACCGGGAAGGTGCTGCTTGGCGTAGTAGTCACCACCGAGCGCGTCGATGACGGTGACGGTGCCGGCGTCGATGGCGGCTTTGAGCTCTTCCCGGGTGATGAGTGCGGTCATGGTGTACTCCCAATAAATGGACTGCGGTCCGATTTCTGTCGTTGGGAAATTATCGGACTGCGGTCCGGTTGGTCAAGGAGGCTTCAGGAGGTCGGTTAGGCTGCGCAGGTGAATTTCGACCTCCTTGTCCATGAGGCCTGGCCCGCCTACGAGCAGCACGTTCATGACGGATGGGTGTTCCGTCATGCCGGTGGCGTGACCAAGCGGGCCAACTCCGTGCTCGCTCTGGGCGAGCCCGCCGACCTGGGCGGCGCCATCGAGGCGGCGGAGGCGTTCTACGGGGAGCGCGGGCAGCGTTGTGTCTTCTCGCTGGGTCTGAACGCCACGCCCGGGCTGGATGAGGAGTTGGAACGGCGAGGCTACGAGCTGGTCGACCCGACCGTGGTCATGGCCGGTTCGCCCACTGCCGGCCCGCCTGCGTACAAGGTGAGGATCGAGGACCGGCCGTGGCGGGGCTGGCTGGAGGCGTGGTGGGCCGTGGACGGCCGGTACGGCAGCGGTTTCGAGGACGCGGAGCGCATCTGCACGGGGGTTCCGGCGTGGTACGCGGCGTACGAGGAGGACGGCGTGGCGCTCGCCGTCGGGCGCGCCGTGCCGCAGGGTGAGCTGGGGAATGCGCCGGGTGCGTCAGGAATGTCCCATGGCGACACGCTCGGGATCTACTGCATGGCCACACTGCCTCGGGCCCGCCGCCGGGGATTGGCCCGTGCGGTCCTGCGGGCGCTGGTGCGGCATGCGGACGCCGAGTCCGCCTACCTGGTCACCACCGCCGCGAACCTGACGGCGCAGGCGCTCTATCGCGGCGAGGGCCTGGAGATCGCGGGCCGGTATCACTACCGGGTGCGCTGACTCGCGCGGCCTGCCGCCCCCAAGCGCTTCTCGGTGTACGGACGCACCGAACGGCGGCCCCGGGTGGGCCCGGGGTCGCCGTTCGGTGCGACGCAATATGTGGTTATCTCAGCACGACCAGCGCTGCCTAGCGCTCGTCGTTGGGGGCAATTGAAGGGGTTTCGCTGAGTCGAGCCGACTCGTCCAGGATGTCGGCGCCCTTTTCGCGCAGCGCTGCAATGTGCTGACGCCCGTGATGGGCGCAGAACAGCAACTCCCCACCCACAGGCAGGGTCGCGCGAATGTAGGCCTGGGCGCCGCAGCGGTCGCAGCGGTCGAGGGCCGTCAGCGGCTTAACGGGGGCGAGAGCTCCAGTCACGTATCGCCTTTCGGGTCACCCCCGCCGAAGCGAGGATCTGGCGTCAGTCACTTGGAACAACATCTAACCGGACGTGGACGTTCCCAACCGCGCCCTCGCTACGCCCAGAGCGGAATGTGTCCCAAAGTAATGACGATCAGCCGGTTGGTAACGGCAAACGTGTCGGCGTGGCAAGCTTGTACGCGCGCGTGCGGGAAGAACGGTAGGCTACGCACACGTGTTCGATGCCTAGACCAGGGGAGCTGGAGTGACGCTAGTGGAGGCGGGTTACACGGCTCGTCACCTGTCGGTGCTTGAGGGGCTGGAAGCAGTCCGCAAGCGGCCCGGCATGTACATCGGGTCCACCGACAGCCGCGGGCTCATGCACTGCCTCTGGGAGATCGTGGACAACGGCGTCGACGAGGCACTCGCAGGGCACTGCGACCGCATCGAGGTCGAGCTCTACCCGGACGGCTCCATCGAGGTGCGCGACAACGGCCGGGGCATTCCCGTTGACATCCATCCCAAGACCGGCCTGGCCGGGGTCGAGCTCGTCTACACCAAGCTGCACGCGGGCGGCAAGTTCGGCGGCGGCTCCTACGGCGCCTCCGGCGGCCTCCACGGCGTCGGCGCCTCGGTGGTCAACGCGCTGTCCGCACGCCTGGACGTCGAGGTCGACAGCGGCGGCCGGGTGCACGAGATCAGCTTCCGCCGCGGCGTCCCCGGCGTCTTCGACGGCCCCGGCCCCACCGCGAAGTTCAAGAAGAAGTCCGGGCTCCGGATCGGCGACACGATCCCCAAGAACGTCACCGGCACCCGCGTGCGCTTCTGGGCCGACAAGCAGATCTTCCTGCCCGACGCCGAGGTCTCGCTCGACGAGATCCACGTGCGGCTGCGGCAGACCGCGTTCCTGGTGCCCGGCCTGACCCTGGCGGTCGTCGACAGCAGGCACGAGGAGCGTGTGGAGGAGGAGTTCCGCTTCGACGGCGGCATCTCCGAGTTCACCGAGTTCCTGGCCCGCGACGAGGCCGTCTGCGACGTGCTGCGTCTGCAGGGCGAGGGCCACTTCCACGAGACCGTGCCGGTCCTCGACGACCAGGGCCACATGACGCCCACCGAGGTGCAGCGCGAGCTCACCGTCGACGTGGCGATCCGCTGGGGCAAGGGCTACGAGTCGACCGTCCGCTCGTTCGTCAACGTGATCTCCACCCCCAAGGGCGGCACCCACGTGACGGGCTTCGAGCGCGGCCTGGTCCGCACGATCAACGAGCTGCTGCGCGAGACCCGCCTGCTGAAGAACGGCGACGACCCCGTCACCAAGGACGACATCTCCGAGGGCCTGACCGGCGTGGTCACGGTCCGGGTGCCGGAGCCGCAGTTCGAGGGCCAGACCAAGGAGGTGCTCGGCACCTCGGCGGCCACCCGCATCGTCTCGCACGTGGTCTCCCGCGAGCTGAGGGAGCTGTTCACCAACCCGCCGCGCGGCTACAAGCAGCCGCTCCGCGCCGTTCTCGAGAAGATCGTCGCCGCGGCCAAGGCCCGCATCGCGGCCCGCGAGCACCGTGACAACCAGCGCCGCAAGAGCGCCCTGGAGAATTCCGCGCTCCCGGCGAAGCTGGTCGACTGCCGCAATGACGCGGTGGACCGGAGCGAGCTGTTCATCGTCGAGGGTGACTCGGCGCTCGGCACGGCCAAGCTGGCCCGCGACTCGGAGTTCCAGGCGCTGCTGCCGATCCGGGGCAAGATCCTCAACGTGCAGAAGGCGTCCATGAGCGACATGCTCAAGAACGCTGAGTGCGCCGCCATCATCCAGGTGGTCGGGGCCGGGTCCGGGCGCTCGTTCGACATCGAGTCCGCCCGCTACGGCAAGATCATCCTCATGGCCGACGCCGACGTCGACGGCGCGCACATCCGCTGCCTGCTCCTGACCCTCTTCCATCGTTACATGCGGCCGATGGTGGAGGCGGGGCGTGTGTTCGCCGCGGTGCCGCCGCTGCACCGCATCGAGCTGACCAACCCCGGCCGGGGCAAGGAGAAGTACATCTACTGCTACTCCGACGGCGAGCTGCAGAAGGTGCTGCGGGATCTCGAACGGCGCGGCAGGCGATGGAAGGACCCGGTGCAGCGGTACAAGGGTCTGGGCGAGATGGACGCCGACCAGCTGGCCGAGACGACCATGGACCCGCGGCACCGCATCCTGCGCCGGGTCCGCATCGAGGATGTCGAGGAGGCCGAGGCCATCTTCAACCTGCTGATGGGCAGCGACGTGGCGCCCCGGCGGGAGTTCATCGTCAAGAGCGCCGCCGAGGTGGATCGCGACCACATCGACGCCTGACGATCCGCCCGGCTGTCGGTCCCGGCGCGCATGGTGAGGACTGCCGGGGCTTGGCGCTGGTCAACGCCTTCGCGCGCTTGTGCAGGGCCGGTGCCTCGACCGGTGACGTGCTCGTCGTAGGCAGCGGGTGGACCATGGGGCCAGGAACGGCGTACGGCGCCAGGAGGCCCACAGGGGCGCGGCCGCCGGCGCATGCGGCCGCGTAGGAACGCCTCAGAGGCGCCTGTAGGGCCGTGTGGCGGCTGTTCTCAAGGGATTCCGCTCCAAGGGGCTCCCCGTGCGCTCCGGGGGGCTCTGAGCGCGGTGGTTTGCGTGCCCGGTCATGCTGTGCGGCCACTCGTCCCGTGCCGCCGCCCACAACCGGGCACCTGTCGTACGTGAAGGAGCTCAGAACGGCGCAGGGGTCAGGCGGCCGGTGCGGACGTCGTAGATGGCGCCCGCCACCGGCATCCCCTGAGGCAGGAACGGCGTGGACCTGATCCGGGTGAGGTCGTGGCGGAGCGCCTCGTTCTGGTCGGGCACCGTGTGGAACTCCAGGCTGCGGGTGTCCACCCCGCGTTCCTGGGTCAGGGCGTGTACGTCCGGGTCCGTGACCTTGGCCATGCCGCAGTCCGTATGGGGCATGACGAGCACGCGCTCCACCCCGAGCACGTAGACGGCCAGCACCAGGGTGCGTAGCACGTCGTCCGTCACCCGGGCCCCGGCGTTGCGGAGGATCTTGGCGTCGCCGGCTTTCAGGCCGAGCAGGCCGAGCGGGTCGATGCGGGAGTCCATGCAGGTCACCACGGCGAGCCCGCGAGCGGCGCGGCCGGTGAGCCCGGAGTTGGCGAACCTCTTGGCGAATTTCGCGTTGGCGGCATACAGGTCGTCGAACGCACTCATGCCACAAATGATGCCCTGTGCCCCATAGCTGGTGGTGAACGGGGTCGCGACTGGCTGGAGTTGGCAAACATCCCACGAAAGCGCGTGACTTTGCGTGATGATGTCGTAGCCCTTTGTACGTGATCGAAGAAGGTCTGTCGTGAGTAGGTCCGAATCGCTCGCCGCGTATCTCCGTGCCCAGGCATGGCGCCGCCTCGACCGCGTGGAGTCCAAGGACGAGGGCCGCAACGCCAGGACAGCCCTGGCTCTCCTCGACACCGCCGCCTACGCGGCCAGGCTCCCCGACGACGACCCGCTGATCCTCATGCTGGATCAGGCGGGCTGCTTCGGGCCCCTGGGCTGTGAGGGCTTCGACCCCGGCGAGGCGGGCAACCGGCTGGTCCGCCACTGGCAGGGCGGCGAGCCGCACGAGCTGCTGCTCGCGCTCCCGTCCGCCATCAGCGCCGCCAGCCAGTAGCCGCCGACGGAAACGGTGTGCACGCGGATCACGCGGGTGCGTTGCCCGGTTTCCACTTGATGCCGCAGCCCAGTGACGGGTTCTGCTCCTCGGGCACCGGCCGGCCGTCGAGCACGGCGTCGATGGCCGCACGGAGCGACTCCCCGGTCACCGGCAGCGCGTTGCCCGGCCTCGCGCCGTCGAACTCACCCCGGTAGACGAGCCGGAGCTGCGCGTCGTACAGGAAGAAGTCCGGCGTGCACGCCGCCCGGTACGCCTTGGCCACCTCCTGGGTGTCGTCCAGCAGGTACGGGAACGTGAACCCGGCCCGAGCGGCCTGCTCCGCCAGGTGTGTCGGATCGTCGTCCGGGTAGTTCACGCTGTCATTGCTGCAGATCGCGACGATCGACAGCCTGGCGCCGTAGTCGGCGGCAAGGGCGCCGAGGCCTTTCTCGATGTGCCGCACGTACGGGCAGTGGTTGGAGAGGAAGACCACGAGGGTGGCGGGAGAATCTTTGAGGTCTTCGAGCGATACGCTGCCGCCGTTGATGGCGGTCAGGTCAAAGGCGGGCGCTGGAGTGCCCAGCGGCACCATGAACGAGTTGGCAGCCATGGCATTCATTCTTGTCTGACGCTGTCCCGGCAAAACGACCCTGAGAGGTGAATCGAGTGAGCGGCATCGCGGAGTTCCGCACCACCGTGCTGGACTGTCCCGATCCGAGGGCCCTGGCCGAGTTCTACTCGCGCGTGCTGGGCTGGCCCGTCACGTACGCCGACGACGAGTGGGTGGTGGTGAGCGACGGCGGGTCCCCCAAGCGGCTGGGGTTCCAGCTCGCGCCCGACTTCCGGCCCCCGACCTGGCCCGATCCCGAACGGCCTCAGCAGCTCCACCTCGACCTGACGGTCACCGACATGGACAAGGCGGAGAAGCAGGTGCTCGAGATCGGCGCGACCAAGCACGAGCACCAGCCCAGCGAGGACGACAGCTTCCGGGTGTTCCTGGACCCGGCGGGGCACACGTTCTGCCTCTGCAAGGACTAGCGGAGCCTGCCCCGGGCCCGAGGAGACCGGCCGCCTCCTGGGGAAGAGGGGCTGACCCCGCGCCGCGCGGGGTCAGCCCCTCTGTCGTTTCAGCGGGCGGCCTGGGCCAGCAGGTCCGCCGCCTTGCGCAGGTTGCCCGCCGCCAGCTCGTGGTCGGCCGACGCCTGCAGGTCGGGGCGCCTGCCCGCGCTCTGCGCGATGTCCCTGGCCACCGACACGACGGCGTCGTCCACGGCGTACGTGTCGGTCTTCGACCGTTCGAGCAGCGCCGCGGCCGTGCCCAGGACAGCCAGGACGGCGCGCGCGTCACGTACCGACCCGTCGGCGTTCCAGCTGCGCCCGGACAGCGTCAGGACCGCCGCCGCGGCCTTGGAGGCCCCGTCACCGGAGGCGAGCCGGTCGCGCGCGGCCTTGAGCCGGTCACGGGGCCGGTCGGTGCGCAGCCCCCACCCGTACGGCCAGAGCGGGTCGTACGCGGCGTCGCCCACGTTGATCGGCACCTGCTCCACCGAGCGGAACCAGGTGAACGGCAGCCGCCCGGTGTACGGGACCGCGCCGAACAGCGGGTCGGCCACGCCGTCGCCCTCGGTACCCGGCAGCCAGGAGGCCACCACGGCCTCTACGCCCGACAGGTCGCCGAGCAGCAGCGGACGCCCCGAGACGACCAGGACGACGCACTTCATCGCCCCGCACACCTTGTCGATCGCCGCCCGGTCGGCGGCGGCCAGGTTCAGCGTGCGGCCGGCGCGGCCCACGTCGCCCTGGCCCTCGGCGTAGGGAGTCTCGCCCACCACCACGACGCCCACGTCGTGCCCGGACAGGCCGGCGGAGGCGTCCTTCGAGTAGGTCACCGAGGCGGCACGGGAGCGGATCGCCTGCAGGATCGTGGTGCCGGGGGTGATCGGCCCCGACGAGCCCTGCCAGCTGATCGTCCAGCCGCCGGTCTGGTTGCCGAGGTCATCGGCGTTCGAGCCGGCCACGTAGACCTTGGCGTCGCGGCGCAGGGGCAGCAGGCCGCCGTCGTTCTTCAGCAGCACCTGCGACCTGGCCGCGGCCGCGCGCGCGACCGCCCGGTGCGCCGCGGAGCCGACGTCCGCGATCCCCGACCGGTCGGCGTACGGATGCTCGAACAGCCCCAGCCTGAACTTCTGCGTCAGGATCCGCGCGACCGCGTCGTCCACGCGCCGCACGGGCACGCGCCCGGCCTCCACCTCGGCCGTCAGCGTGCTCTCGAACGCCGGGTAGGCGTACGGCACCATGATCATGTCCAGCCCGGCGTTGATCGAGGTGCGCACGTCGCTCGCGTAGTCGCCGGGGATCTGGTCGATGGCCTGCCAGTCGCTGATCACGAACCCCTTGAAGCCGAGCCGGCCCTTGAGCGCGTCCGTGATCAGCTCCTTGTGGGCGTGCATCTTGAGCGGGCCGTCGCCGAAGTCCACGCTCGAGAACGACGGCATGACGGTGGCCACGCCCCGCTTGACCGCCTCCTTGAACGGCGCCAGGTGGATCGCCTCCAGCTCCTGACGGCTGACCTTGGTGACGCCCTGGTCGATGGTGTAGTCGCCGCTCGTCGAGGAGCCGTACGCGGTGCCGCCGTCGCCGACGTAGTGCTTGGCGGTGGCCAGCACGCCGTTGTCCTGGAGGCCGTCGATGATCGTGGTCATCCGCGACACCAGCGCCGGGTCCTCCCCGAACGACTCATACGCCCGGCCCCACCGGTCGTCGCGTGACACGCACAGGCACGGCGCGAAATCCCACGGGATGCCGGTGGCCTTCACCTCTTTTGCGGTGATCTCGCCCTGCCGCTTCACAAGGTCGGGGTCGCGGGTGGCGCCCATGCCGGCGTTGTGCGGGAAGATCGTCGCGCCGGCCACGTTGTTGTGGCCGTGTACCGCGTCCACGCCGTAGATCAGCGGCACCTGGAGCCGGGTCCGCTGCGCCTGGAGCTGGAACGCGTCGATCATGTCGGCCCACGCCTCCGGGGTGTTGGGCGCGGGGGCGGAGCCGCCGCCCGACAGGAGCGAGCCGAGCGCGTACGTGGCGATGTCGCTCTGCTTGCCCAGCGCGTTGCGCTCGGCCTGCGTCATCTGCCCGATCTTCTCCTCCAGCGTCATCCGCTGGAGCAGGTCGGCCACGCGCTCCTTGACGGGCTTGCGGGGATTCGCGTACGGGAGACCGTGCGCGTTGATCACGACGACCGGCGCCTCGGCCGGGGGTCTGGTGCCGGCGCCGGACAGCTCGATCGGGATGGTCTCGGCCACCTCGTCCTGGCCGTCCTTCAGCGTCGCGATCGTGAACGACCTGGCGGCCCCGGAGGCCGTTCCCGCCGGGAACGTCAGGGTGCCTTCAGCGGGCGTGTAGTCGCTGCCGGGGGTGGCGGTGCCCGTACCGGTCCGGTAGTTCACGGCCAGGTCGGCGGGCAGGGGGCGGCCGGTGGCGGTGGTGACGGTGACGATCACCTTCGCCTCGCCCTTCTCGTTCACCGGGTAGACGGGCCTGTCGGTGGAGAGCCTGGCGGGGCGTGGGGGAGCCGTCCCGTAGAGCTCGACCTGGTCCCATTCCAGCGTGCCCTGCGCGGTCGGCAGCCGCATCGAGTAGCCCCACATGGCCACCAGATCCAGCTCGCCGTCCGTGGGGGCGCCGCCGGGCTGGTAGTCGGCGCGCCTGGTGAAGCTGGAGAACGGCACCTTCACCTGCCGCCAGCCCGCCGCGTCGTCGGTGAACGACGACTCGAACAGCTCGGCGGCGCCCGCTCCGGCGCCGCCGTCCTTGATCTCGAAAGAGATCTTCTGGCCCGAGCCCGCACCCTTCACCCAGAAGGAGAAGCCCTCGTACGGGGACCAGTCCTGCGCGGCGGCCAGATCGTGCGACCATCCGCCCCATTGGCTCACGTTGTACACGGACTTGAGCACCCGGTTGGCCTCCGCCGCCCCTGGCCGGTCCGGTCCCGGCTCGACCGTGAGCGTGGGGGTCGAGGCCGCGTCGTTGCCCCAGGCGTACACGCCGGTGGGAACGGCGTCCGACTCGAAGTCGGTGATGGTGCCCGGCTCGGCGGCCACGGCGGCGTGCGGTGCGACGATCAGGGACGCGACCAGGGCGAGGGCCGCCCATAACGGGGTTCTGGATCGGGACACGGTACCTCCGGCTGGCAAAGAGAGCGCTCTCAGAGGAGATCGGCGGCGGGAGGCATTTCATAACAGCGGGCCGCCGCCGGACCCATGGGAGAGTCCGGCAACGGCCCGGGGAAGCGTCAGAGCTGGGGTTGCTCGTCCTCCGCGACGGCCGGTGTCGCCGTGACCTCCGTGAGCAGGGACTCGGGGGTCGAGGCGAGAGCGCCGCCGACGGCGCCGATGGTGTGGGTGAGGCGGACGCCGGAGCCGTCCCGGCGCCCCACCTCCTCCGGAAGCGGCACGGGCTTGCCCACGGTGGAGACCGCCTTGGCCGGAGCCGGGCCGGCCCAGGCCAGCAGCAGTTCGTCCTCGCCCTTCAGGAAGCGCTGGGCGCGCACCCCGCCCGTCGCCCGGCCCTTGGCGGGGAACTCGGCGTAATCGGACACCTTGCCGCCCCCCACCTGCGTGCCGGGCAGCGCCGTGGAGGAGCCGGCGACCGTCACCACGTGCGCGGGACGTTCGGGATCCACCACCCCGAACCAGATCACCCGGGCGCCGTCGTCGAGCCGGATGCCCGCCATGCCGCCCGCCGGGCGGCCCTGCGGGCGCACCAGCGAGGCCGGGTAGCGCAGGAGCTGGGCGTCGGAGGAGATGAACACCAGGTCGTGGGACTCGGACACGAGCTCGACGGCGCCCACCACGCTGTCGCCGTCCTTCAACGTGATCACTTCGAAGTCGTCGCGGTTGGCCGGGTAGTCGGGCACCACCCGCTTGACCACGCCCTGAGCCGTGCCCAGGGCCAGACCGGGGCCGTCGGGGTCGAGTGAGCCCAGGCCGACCACCTTCTCGTCGGGCTGCAGCGAGACGTACTCGGCGACCGGGTGCCCGCCCGACAGGGACGGCGGGTTGGCCGTGGTGGGCAGCGTCGGCAGGTCCACGACCTGGACCCGGATCAACCGGCCCAGCGACGTCACCACGCCGACCTCACCGCGTACGGACGTCTTGACGACCGACACCAGCACGTCGTGTGCCGAGCGCTCGCCCTCTCCCGGCAGCGGCGAGGCGTCGGAGGTGCGGGCCAGCAGGCCGGTCGAGGAGAGCATCGCCAGGCACGGGTCGTCGGCCACCTGCAGATCCACGACCGGGGTGCGGGTGACGCCCGGCGCCTCCAGCAGCACGGTGCGGCGCGGCGTGCCGTACTTCTTGGCCACGTCGGCCAGCTCGCCCGAGACCACCTGGCGGAGCTTGGTCTCCGAGGAGAGGATCTCGTTGAGCCGCGCGATCTCCTCGCTCAGCGTCTGCTTCTCCCGGTCGAGCTCGAGCTTGTCGAACCTGGTGAGCCGCCGCAGCGGCGTGTCCAGGATGTAGGCGGCCTGGATCTCGGTCAGGTCGAACACGTCCATCAGCCGCGTGCGCGCCTGCGCCGAGTCGTCGGAGGCGCGGATGACCTGGATGACCTCGTCGATGTTGAGCAGGGCGATGATGAGGCCGTCGACCAGGTGGAGGCGCTCCTCGCGCTTGCGCCGCCGGAACTCCGACCTGCGCCGCACCACCTCGAGCCGGTGGTTGACATAGACCTGGAGCATCTCGCGGAGCCCGAGCGTGCGCGGCTCGCCCTCGACCAGGGCGACGTTGTTGATGCCGAACGTCTCCTCCATCGGCGTCAGCCGGTAGAGCTCCTCGAGGACCGCCTCAGGGATGAAGCCGTTCTTGATCTCGATGACCAGCCGCAGGCCCTTGTGGCGGTCGGTGAGGTCCTTGAGGTCGGCGATGCCCTGCAGCTTCTTGGACGTCACCAGCTCCTTGATCTTGGTGACGACACGCTCGGGGCCGACGTTGTAGGGGAGCTCGGTGACCACGATGCCCTTGCGGCGCGGCGTGATCTGCTCCACCGTGCACTTGGCCCGCATGCGGAAGGTGCCGCGCCCGTTCTCGTAAGCGTCGCGCACCCCCTGGAGCCCGATGATCGAGCCGCCCGTCGGCAGGTCCGGACCCGGCACGAACGTCATCAGCTCGTCCAGCGACGCGTCCGGCTTCTTGATCAGGTGGCGGGCGGCGGCCACGACCTCGACGAGGTTGTGCGGCGCCATGTTGGTGGCCATGCCGACCGCGATGCCGCTCGTGCCGTTGACCAGCAGGTTGGGGAAGGCCGACGGCATGACGACCGGCTCGGTCTCCTGCCCGTCGTAGTTGGGCTTGAAATCGACGGTGTCCTCGTCGAGCGACTCGACCATGAGCATCGCCGCCGGGGCCAGCCTGGCCTCGGTGTAACGCATGGCCGCGGGCATGTCGTCGGGGGAGCCGAAGTTGCCGTGGCCGTCGACGAGCGGCAGGCGCATGGAGAACGGCTGCGCCAGGCGCACGAGAGCGTCGTAGATGGCGCTGTCGCCGTGGGGATGCAGCTTGCCCATGACGTCGCCGACGACACGCGACGACTTGACGTGCCCGCGGTCGGGCCGCAGGCCCATCTCGCTCATCGAGTAGAGGATGCGCCGCTGCACGGGCTTGAGGCCGTCACGCGCGTCGGGCAGGGCGCGCTGGTAGATCACCGAGTACGCGTACTCGAGATAGCTGGTGCGCATCTCCGAGGTGACGTCGATGTCGACGATCCGCTCCTCGAAGTCCTCAGTAGGGGGTGCAGTCGTGCGTCGGGCCATCTTGTGCTGCGCGGCTACCTCGGCCGTCGCGCCGAGGGGAAGCGCATCCTCCTTCTGTCCTTGTGCTGTAACCGTATCCGTCAGCTCGCTGGAGAAGCGTCAGATCGGCGGGTGAGGCGGCGGGTTGCGGGGTGTTTGCCCCTGGAGATGATGGCACGAGCGACGTCCACTGTGACGTATCCATCGCGCCTCTCACGCGTAGGCGGGTGAAGCCGCCCACGTCACCGAAGCACCTCCTCGCCGAAGGCCGGGCATTGCGCCGAAGTCAAGATGATACTTGATCCGGGTCGCTTCTCGCATACCTGTTCGATGCGCGTCGCCGCAAGTCGTCTTGACCAAGCAATTGCTTGGTGTTACGTTCGCGGCAGGAGGATACGGCTGTCCCGGAGGCGTCATGATCGAGTTTCATCCCGTGACCAAGCACATCGGCGCCGAGGTCACCGGGGTCGATCTGCGCAAACCGCTGTCGCAGGAAGAGGTCGCGACCCTGCGCGCCGGCTGGCTCGAGCACCTCGTGCTGTTCTTCCGCGACCAGCACATCGACGACGAGCAGCACCTGCAGTTCGCCCTGAACTTCGGCACGCTCAACCACCCGGCCTTCAAGAAGGACTCCACCAGCCCCATCCACGTCCTCGACCAGACCTCTCCGAAAGGCGAGGGCGGGGACGAATGGCACAGCGACAACACCTTCGAACCCACTCCGCCGATGGGCTCCCTGCTCCGCTGCGTCCAGCTGCCCAGCGTGGGCGGGGACACGTGCTGGGCGAACACGTACCTGGCGTACGAGACGCTCTCGCCCTGGCTGCAGCGGCTGTGCGACGAGCTGACGGCCGTGCACGACATCACGATGTCGATGAGGAAGGCGATCGCGAAGGGGCACCCGTTCGACCTGGCCGAGATCCAGGCGCAGTGGCCGCCGGTGGAGCGCCCGGTGGTCCGCGTGCACGCGGAGACCGGCCGCAAGGCCCTGTTCGTCAACCGCGCCTCCACGACGCGCCTGGTCGGGCTGACGGACCGCGAGAACGAGGCGCTGCTGCCGCTCCTGATCGACCACATCCGCTCACCCGAGTACCAGCTACGCCTGCGCTGGCGGCCCGGCACCCTCGCCTTCTGGGACAACCGGCCGACGCAGCACTACGCCGTGGCCGACTACACGGAGCGCCGCCGCATGCACCGCGTCACGATCAACGCCTTCCCCGAGCACACCGACCCCGCCTGACCACGAGGACGGTCATAGGGGCCGCGGGAGCGTGGTAACAAGGGGGAATGATTGAAGCCCCCGATGTGGCGATGCTGCGGGAAGAGGCCGAGGAGCGGTTGCGGGCGCTGGCGGGCGAGCACGCCGTGCTCCGCGACGACCAGTGGGCCGCCATCGAGGCCCTGGTGGTGGACCGGCGGCGGGTGCTCGTCGTGCAGCGCACCGGCTGGGGCAAGTCGGCCGTCTACTTCGTGGCCACCGCGCTCCTGCGGGAGCTCGGCGAGGGCCCCACGGTCATCGTCTCGCCGCTGCTGGCGCTCATGCGCAACCAGATCGCCGCCGCCGAGCGGGCCGGCATCAGGGCCGTCACGATCAACTCCGCCAACCCCGAGGCGTGGGAGGAGATCTACGGCCAGGTCGCCGACGGCATGGTCGACGTGCTGCTGGTCAGCCCCGAGCGGCTCAACAACCCCGACTTCCGCGACAACGTCCTGCCCGAGCTGGCCGAGAGCGCCGGGCTCGTGGTGGTGGACGAGGCGCACTGCATCTCCGACTGGGGGCACGACTTCCGGCCGGACTACCGCCGGCTGGCCACGTTGTTCGAGGACCTGCCGCCGGGCATCCCCGTCCTGGCCACCACCGCCACCGCGAACGCCCGCGTCACCCGTGACGTGGCGGAGCAGATGCGCCTGCCCTACGACGACGGTGACGGCACGCTCGTGCTGCGCGGGCCGTTGGAGCGGGAGAGCCTGCACCTGAGCGTCGTCCGCCTGCCCACCGCCGAGCAGCGGCTGGCCTGGCTCGCGCAGACGCTGCGCGAGCTGCCCGGCTCCGGCATCGTCTACACGCTCACCGTCGCCGCCGCCCACGAGATCGCCGGATACCTGCGCGAGCAGGGGTTCGAGGTGGCCGCCTACTCCGGGCAGACCGACCCGGCCGAGCGCCTGGCGGCCGAGGAGGCGCTGCTGAACAACAAGCTCAAGGCGCTGGTGGCGACGAGCGCGCTGGGGATGGGCTTCGACAAGCCGGACCTGGGGTTCGTGGTGCACGTGGGGGCGCCGCAGTCGCCCGTCGCCTACTACCAGCAGGTCGGCCGGGCGGGGCGCGGCGTGGAGCGGGCCGAGGTGATCCTGCTGCCGGGGGTCGAGGACCGCGAGATCTGGGCGTATTTCGCCTCGCTGGCGTTCCCGCCCGAGCCCGTCGTGCTGACCACCCTCCGTACGCTCGAAGAGGGCGGAGTCATGTCCACACCGGCGCTCGAGACGGCCGTCGACCTGAGCCGGAGCCGGTTGGAGATGATGCTCAAGGTGCTCGACGTGGACGGCGCGGTCCGGCGGGTCAAGGGCGGCTGGCAGGCCACCGGCGAGCCGTGGACCTACGACGCCGAGCGTTACACCCGCATCGCCGCCGAGCGCCGCGCCGAGCAGGAGGCCATGCTCGCCTACCTGACGACGTCCGAGTGCAGGGAGCAGTTCCTGCGCCGGCACCTCGACGACGAGGCCGCCACGCCGTGCGGGCGCTGTGACAACTGCACCGGGCGGCACCGCTCGCCGGAGATCGGCACGCAGGCCGTCGAGAGCGCCCGCCAGCGGCTGAGCAGGCCGGGCGTCGAGATCGAAGCACGCAAGCAGTGGCCGACCGGGCTGGCCGACCTGTCCGGACGGATCAAGCCCGAGCTCGGCGCCGAGCCCGGCAGGGCGCTCGGCCGGCTGACCGACATCGGGTGGGGCAACCGGCTGCGGGAGCTGTTCAACGGCGACGACGGCCCCATGGCCGACGACATGTTCAAGGCCGTGGTGCAGGTGCTGTCCGCCTGGGAGTGGCGTGAGCGCCCCGTCGCCGTGGTGAACGTCCCGTCCGCGACCCGGCCCGCGCTCGTGCGCGCGTTCGCCGAACGGCTGGCGTCGGTGGGGCGGCTGACCTACCTGGGAGAGCTGGGCTATCGGGCGGGCTCGCCGGGGCAGCAGTTCAACAGCGCGAAGCGGGTGCAGGCGGTCCGGGCCACGCTCGCCATGCCCAAGGAGCTGAGCGCGTCGATCGCCGGCTGCGGCGGGCCGGTGCTGCTCGTGGACGACCGTGTTGACACGGGGTGGACGATGACGCTGGCGGCGGCCCTCATACGGCACGCGGGCGCCCCTGCGGTGCTCCCGCTCGCCCTGGCCACCACTACCTGACGCCCATGGTCAGCAGGTCGTAGTCGCCATAGACCGGGCTGACATGGACGTTCGTGGCGTTCTGGCCGCGCAGCAGCACAGGGCGCGTCCAGGCCAGCGGGACGAGCACGGCCTGCTCGGCGAGCTTCGACTCCACCTGGCTCCACAGAGCGGCGCGTCTGCCCGGGTCGAGTTCGGCCCTGGCCTGGTCCATGAGGGAGTCGATGGCGCTGACGCGGACGCTCACGTTGAACGAGTACTCCTTGGGGTTGATCTGCCTGCTGTCCGCGATCAGCGTGAGGAACGACTCGGGGTCCGGCCAGTCGGGTGCCCAGGACTTCGCGATCAGGCCGATCTTGTGCTGCTTGAGGTATTCGGGGCTGCCGCCGTACTTCCGGAAGAAGTCCGCGACGGTGACCTGCTTCAGCGTGACCTTGATGCCCACGCGGGCGAGGCTCTGCTGGACGGCCACGGCCGCGTTCCGCTCCGAGGCCACGTCCCGATAGACGTACGTGACGGCGAACCCGTCCGGATGCCCGCACGCGGCCAGCGACTCCCTGGCGGCCTGCCGGCCGCCCTCCGCCGTGAGGTCGGGATCGCGCTGACGCCGGCCGATGACCAAGGGCGGCAGGAGTGAGGTCGGCACCTCCGCCTGAACGGTGCCGTAGGCGAGGGCGAGGTTCTTGAGCTGCAGGGCCCGGACCACGGCCCGGCGGCACTCGACGTTGTCGAACGGCTGCACCTCAGGGTTGATCGCCAGCATCCGCACGACCGTGGTCACCGGCGCGTCCGCCCGCTTCTTGAGCGCCGGGTCGTTGAGCACCGCCGCCGCGCCTTCCTGCGGGACCGAGGGGCCGAACTCGGCGCGGCCTTCGCGCAGCCGGCGTTCCGCGTTCTCACCGTCGTACTCGATCGCGTACCTGTCGGGGAGCGGCCTGCGGTTGGGGTCCGTCGAGGCATCCCACTGGTCGTTGCGCGTGAGGACGACCCTGTTCTTGTCGGCCGACACGGTCTCGATCTTGTAGGGGCCCGAGGCCAGGACGGTGTCCTTGCCCTCCGGTACGGGGACGGTCTCCGGCATCTGCACGACCTCGTCGAACGTGGAGTACGGCCTCCTGAGACGGAAGATGATCGTGCGCTCGTCGGGGGTCTGGATGGCCGAGTCGGTGTTCATGCCCGGCGACTTGACGGGGCCCTGGTAGCCGGCGGGGAGGTCGAGCATGAGGTCGAAGTAGGTCGAGCCTCCCGGGCGGCTGGGGTCCATGCTGCGCAGGACCGCGTACTTGACGTCCTTGGCGGTGATGGGGGTGCCGTCCTGAAATTTCACGCCTTGTCGGAGTTTGTAGGTCCAGGTCTTCCCGTCGGCGCTCGGCACGCCCAGCGACTCGGCGAGATCCGGGACGATCTGCGTCCCGGCGGTCCCCGGCACGGGCTTGAACATCGTCAGCGCACGTCCGTAGAGGCGGACCAGGTTCAGCGACAGCGGTAGGTAGATGTCTCCTGGATCGGTGGTCTCCAGGGGTTGCGCCGAGACGACGCGCAGGGTGCCGCCGGTCTTCGCCGAGGGGCTCGCGACCGACTCCACCGCCGCTCCGAACCCGGACGCCGCCGAGGCCGAGGCGGTGGGGGAGAGGCCCGGCCGGGTGATGACGCCGGTCTGGGTCACGAGCCACACCGCGACCCCTGCCACCAGGGCGGTGGCCGCCGCGCCCGCAGTGATCATCGCCGCCCGCCGCCGTCTCCACTGAGGCTGGGTCGTGAACCCCTGCTGGGGCGGCGTGACGGGCCCGCCCACCGGATAGGGCAGCGGCCCGTACGCCGGCGGCCCGCCGGCCGGCGGCGTTCCGGCGTGCGGCGTTCCGCCCTGTGGCGTTCCTACCTGAGGGCCGCTCGTCGGCTGCGGGGTCGTGCCCGGCGAGCCGGTGGTGCCGGCGCGGATCAGGTCCCGCATCAGCTGCTCGGCCGTGGGCCGCTGCCGGGCGTCCTTGGCCAGCGACGCCCACAGCAGCGGCGCTATGTCCCCCGGCACGCCCGACAGATCGGGATCCAGGCTGAGGATGCGGTGCATCACCACGGGCAGCGGCCCGAACCCGAAAGCCCCCCGCCCCGTGGCCGCGAACACCATCGTCCCCGCCCAGGCGAACACGTCGCTCGCCGGGGACGCCTCCCCGAGGAACTGCTCGGGCGCCATGAACGCGGGCGTCCCCACGATCCCGGTCGTCATGCTCTGGCTGATGTCGAGCGCCCGCGCGATCCCGAAGTCGATCACCCGGGGCCCGTCGGGACCGAGCAGGACGTTGCTCGGCTTGAAGTCCCGGTGCACCACCCCGGACCCGTGAATGGCCACCAGCGCGGTGGCGGTCGTGATCGCCAGCCGCATCAGCGCCGGTCCCCGTACCGGTCCTTCCCTGGTGACCTGGTGCTGCAGGGACGGCCCGTCGACGTACTCGCCGACGATGTACGGCTGGTCGTTGACGGCTCCGACCTCGAGCACGCGGGCGGTGCAGAACTCCGCCACCCGCCGCGCCGCCTCGGCCTCGCGGCGGAAGCGGCGTACGGCCTGCTCGTCGTCGGCGAACCGGGCGTGCAGCAGCTTGATCGCGACCCGCTCGCCGGCAGGGGAGATGCCGAGGTAGACGCTGCCCTGACCGCCCTCGCCCAGAAAGCCGGTGACCTCGTACGAGCCGACCGAGGTGGGATCGCCCGGCCGTAACGGACGCACGCCCTGCATCCGGCTCCCTTATGTCGCGCTAAATCCCGACCTGCCCACCATAGCGATCGAGGAGCCGCTCACAAGGGGATCAACGCTCAAGCCTGAGCGCCCGGCGAGAGGGGCTGGTCAGAACGGCGGGCGGGCACCCAGGTGCATGATCGCCTTCGCCGCCAGCCGGCAGCCCGAGGCGAGCGCCTCCGCCGGAGGCTTGCCCGCCAGCCAGGCCGGCAGGAAGCCGGCAGAGAACGCGTCGCCGGCCCCGGTGCCGTCCACGATCTTGTCGACCGGCTCGGCGGCCACGCGGACCGGGTCGGGGCGGCCGTTGCTGTACCAGAGGGCGCCTTCGGCGTTCATCTTGATGACGACCTGCGGGAACCACGCGGTCAGCACCTTGGCGGCGGCCTCGGCGTCGTCGCGCCCGGTCAGCACCTTGGCCTGCTCGATGTTGGCGAACAGCAGCTTGACCCCGTTGGTCCACTCCAGGAACGGCTCCGCCCCCGTGCGGTCCAGAGGCGCGGACGAGGCGCAGTCGACCGAGATCGACATGCCGCCGCGCCTGGCCATGTCGAGCGCCGCGAGGCCCGCGTCGCGCGAGCCCTCGTTGATCAGCGTGTAGCCCGACAGGTGGAGGTGCGAGCCTCCGGTGAACAGGTCACGCGGCAGGTCCTCGGGGGACAGCGCCGCGTTGGCGCCCGGGTCGGAGAGCATGGTGCGCTCGCCCTTGTGCGTGACGAGCACCACGCAGGTGCCGGTGGGGCGCTCGGGATCCATGACGAGCCGGGCGTCCACGCCGTAGCCCATCAGCTCCATGTCACGGTTGCGCCCCGTGATGTCGGCGCCCCTGCGGCCGATGAAGGCCACCTCGGCGCCCTCGACGGCGAGCCACGAGGCGATGTTCGCCCCCGAGCCGCCGCCGTGCATGGTCACGATCGCCGGGGTGTCGCTCGCCCTGGCGAGCGCATAACGGGCGCGCGCGACCGCGTCGGTCATGAGATCGCCCACCACGACGACCCGCGTCATGATGTCACCACCTTGCTGCCTTCAGAACGAGCCTGGCCACGGCAAAAGTAACAGCTTCCGGGCTGCCCGTGGGGCGGTCCCAGGACACCGGGCCGCAGTCGATGCACAAGCGTTGCCCAACAGGGGCCCAACAGGGGCTGAGGTCTTGGCATGTGGGATGCGGGTTTACGCTCGTGGTTGTGGAGGCACACTATCCGGCCCACTGGGAGGCCGATGTCGTCCTGGCCGACGGTGGCACGGCACATGTCCGTCCGATCAGGCCCGCCGACGCGGACCGCCTCCGCTCTTTTTACTCGCGTCTGTCGGACGAGTCGATCTATTTCCGGTTCTTCGGGCCGAGGCCCCGGCTGTCCGACAGGGAAGTCGAGCGGTTCACGAATGTCGACTACGTCAACCGGGTCGCCCTGATCGCCACCATCGGCACCGAGATGGTGGCCGTCATCCGTTACGACCGCACCGGGCCGGGCGAGGCCGAGGTGGCCTTCCTCGTCGAGGACGCGCACCAGGGCAGGGGCGTGGCCTCCGTGCTCCTGGAGCACCTGGCGGCCACCGCCCGCGAGAACGGCATCGAACACTTCGTCGCCGACGTCCTGCCCGCCAACATGCGCATGACGGGCCTGCTGCGCCAGGCCGGTTACACGGCCCAGAGCCAGTTCGAGGACGGCGTCGTACGCATGACGCTCGACCTCACCCCCACCGAGACCTCCACGGAGGTCACGCTCGCGCGCGAGCACCGGGCCGAGTCCAGGTCCATCGCCAGGCTGCTCACCCCAGGCTCGGTCGCCGTCATCGGCGCCTCACGCGAGCCCGGCGGGGTCGGCCAGACCGTCCTCCGCAACCTGCTGGCCGCCGATTTCACCGGCCCCGTCTATCCGGTGCACCGGGAGGTGCGGGCCGTGGCGGGCGTGCGCGCCTATCCGAGCGTGGGGGCCATCGACGGCGACGTGGACCTGGCCGTGGTGGCCGTGCCCGCCTCGGGCGTGGTCGACGTGGTCAAGGAGTGCGCGGAGAAGGGCGTCCACGGGTTGGTGGTGGTCTCCTCGGGGTTCGGGGAGACGGGCCCGGAGGGCAGGGCCAGGCAGGACGAGCTGGCCCGCATCGCGCGTTCGTACGGCCTGCGCGTCGTGGGCCCCAACTGCCTGGGCATCGCCAACACCGACCCCGGCGTCAAGCTCAACGCCACCCTCGCCGCCACCCTGCCGTGCCGGGGCAAGGTGGGCTTCTTCAGCCAGTCGGGCGCGCTCGGCACCGCGCTGCTCCAGCGGGTGGCGCAGCGCGGCATGGGCATCTCGTCGTTCGTCTCCGCGGGCAACAGGGCCGACGTCTCCGGCAACGACCTGCTGCAGTACTGGGAGGAGGACGACTCGACCGAGGTGATCCTGCTCTACCTGGAGTCGCTCGGCAATCCGCGCAAGTTCACCCGGCTGGCCAGGCGCATCTCCCGGAGCAAGCCGGTCGTGGTGGTCAAGAGCGGCGGCACGCCCGCCGGCCACTCGGCTGAGGAGCTGGGCCTGCCGGACTCGGCGATCAGCTCGCTGTTCGAGCAGGCGGGGCTGATCAGGGTCGACGACCTCATCCAGCTCTTCGACGTCGGCCAGTTGCTGGCCTACCAGCCGCTGCCGGCCGGTCCCAGGGTCGCGCTCGTGACCAACTCCGACGCGCTCGGCCTGCTCGCCGCCGACTCCTGCGTGGCCGCCGGGCTGGAGCCGCGCCCGCCGGTCAACCTCGGTCCCGCCGCCGGAGCCTCGGAGTTCGGTACGGCGCTCGCCGGCGAACTGGCCTCCCCCGACGTGGACGCCGCCGTCGTGATCTACATGCCGCCCATCCCGGGTGACACGGACGAGGTGGCGGCCGAGCTGCTACGGGTCTCCAAGGACGCCGCCAAGCCGGTGCTCGCGACGTTCCAGGGCCATCTGGGCATGCACCCGTCGCTGCGCGTCGAGACCAGCGCTCCGGGGTGCGAGGTGACGCCGTCGCGCGGCTCGATCCCGTCGTACGCGGCGCCTGAGGAGGCGGTCAGGGCGCTGGCCCACGTGGTCCGCTACGCGAGGTGGCGCGCCCATCCGGCGGTGCCGCCACCGGAGCTCGACGGCATCGACACGGTCCGCGCCAAGCAGCTGGTCCGCACGGTCCTGCCCACCGGCACGGTCCTGCCCACCGCCGCGCCCGCTTCGGCTCCCGCTCCGGGCGCCCAGTCCCCATCCACCCCGGGCGGTCCCGTGGAGTGGGCATCGGAAGTGGCGCGTGAGACGACGACGGCGGGCTCGCCCGACGTGCCCTCTGGTCCCGGCGCGCCGACGGCGGCCGACGCGCCCTCCGGCCGGTTGCCGGGCGCGTTCACCGAGCGGGGCACTCCGAGCGCTCCTGGGCCGCGGGACGCGGTCAACGAGTCGCCGTCCGGCGTGTTCGCGCAGCCGGGGCCGCCGGTCGAGGTCGACGCCACCGAACTGCTCTCCTGCTACGGCCTGACCGTCTGGCCGGCCGAGGTGGTGCGCTCGCCGGACGAGGCGGTGGAGGCGGCCGAGCGGCTCGGGTGGCCCGTGGTGCTCAAGGTGTCCGACCCCGGCGCCTCGCGCCGCGCGGGCACCGTACGGCTCGGGCTGACCGGCCCCGAGATGGTGCGTCACGCCTTCGCCGGGTTCGCCGGTCAGCTGGGCGAGGGGGTGGAGCTGGCGGTCCAGCGGATGGCGCCGCAGCCCGCCGTGCCGACCGTCGTGGGCGCCGTCGAGGACCCCGCGTTCGGCCCCGTCGTGTCGTTCGGGCTCGGCGAGGTGACCGCGCGCCTCCTGCTCGACCAGGGGTACCGGCTGGCGCCCCTGACCCGTGAGGACGCCGCCGCCCTCGTGCGCTCCGTGCGGGCGGCCCCGCTGCTCTTCGGCCAGTACGGCTACCCGCCCGTGGCCGTGGAGGCCCTGGAAGACCTCCTCGTACGCGTCGGCCGCCTGGCCGGCGACCTGCCGGAGGTGGCCAGGCTGGACCTGGACCAGGTGCTCGTCGGCGAGTCGAACGTCATCATCCTCGGCGCCCGCGCCACCCTGCGCACTCCGGCCGGTCCGCGCCTCGACGGCGGTCCTCGGAGACTCTCCTGATCCGCTCTCAGCGAATGACGGCGAGTGGCGGCGAATGGCGGCGAATGAGGTGAACCCAAGTGCCACCTGATGCCTGGATAAAAGACGTTATAGAGCGTTATATCCGGCGGGTGAGTGTACTGCCCGTCCCTGGCAGGATGGACCCATGAGGGAAACCCGAGTCTCCGCCGCGGGCCTGCGCGAAGCGATCGAGCGCAGCGGCTACTATCCCGACCTCGTCACCGACGCGGTCGAATCCGCGCTGGGCAAGGAGGCGGTGACCGCCTTCGTGGTCCATCACGAGGCCACGTTCGATCCCGCGATGGAGGTGCGCCGGCACGTCACCGTCCTGGTGCTGTCGGCGACGCGGCTGCTGGTCTGCCACACCGACGAGCACCCCGCGGTGGAGGGCGTCTCGACATCCCACGCTTCCACGACCACGGAGGCCGTACGGCTGAGCCGCATCCAGTCGGTCGCCGTCACCCGCGTCGTGCCCGACCCAGCCTCCTACGTCCCGGGCGTCCCTCCGACGGAGGCGACGCTCACGATCGGCTGGGGCGCCATCTCGCACGTGGACCTGGAGCCGGCGACGTGCGGCGACGAAAACTGCGAGGCCGACCACGGCTACACGGGCGCGATCACGGCCGACGACCTGTCGCTCAGGGTCAGCGAGGCGGCCGACGGCCCGGAGGCCGTCACCCACGTCCTCGCCTTCGCCAAGGCACTGTCCGAGGCCACCGCCCGCGCCGCCTCCTGACCCCCGCCCATATCAGCGTCAGGATCGCGCCGGGCTCGCCTGGGCCCTGGACCGGTTCGGTGGCGGGGGCGTGTCGCGTGCGGTCGTCGGTCAGGGCGCCGCGTGGGGGGCTCGGCCGCGCCCACGCCGGTCGGGCCGGCGCTGGACCTGACGGACCTGGCGGAGCGATCCGCGCGAAAAGGGAGAAATCCGCGAAGGCATAGGATGATGGGCATGCTGGTGCCGGGGTACGGCGGCGGGTCGCTGGCAGATCTGCCTGGTGCGTTGCTGACGGCGCTGGGCGTCCACGAGCCCGGCACCTCTGGTGCGTCGAGCGCTCCCGAGACGACAGCCGCAGGGCCTGGCGCCGCGCGCACCCCATCGCACGACCCCCCGCTCGTCCTGGAGCCCGCCGAGCGCGTCTGCCTCTTCCTGGTGGACGGTCTGGGGGCCGAGCTGCTGCGGTCGCACGCCGAGGCCGCCCCGTTCCTGTCCTCGATGGTGAGCAGAACGCTCACCGCCGGGTTCCCCGCCACCACCGTCACCAGCCTCTGCTCCCTGGGCACCGGCCTGACGCCGGGCGAGCACGGCATGCTCGGGCTGACGCTGGCCGTGCCCGGCACCGGCCACCTGTTCAACTGCCTGCGGTGGAGCCTGCCCGGCGGCCTGACCATGGATCCGGACCAGTGGCAGCCCGCCCCGACCGTCTACCAGCGCGCCGTACGGGCCGGGATCGACTCCGTCTACGTCGGTCCCGCCGAGTTCGAGGGCACCGGGCTGACCAGGGCCGTCTATCGAGGCGTGCGCTACGTGGCCGCCGACGCCGTGGGCGACCGCGTGGCGCGGGTGCACGAGGCGATGCGGGCGGGTTCGGCGCACGTCACCGTCTACTACGGCGACCTGGACGCCGCCGGCCACATGACGGGATGGGGGAGCGAGGAGTGGCTCCGGCAGCTGGCCGTCGTCGACGACATGGCGCGCCGGCTCGCCGAGGGACTGACTCCCGGCTCCGCGCTCTACGTCACCGCCGACCACGGCATGGTCAACGCCACCGAGAAGATCGACGCCGAAAAGGTTCCCGAGCTGGCGGAGGGTGTGGCACTGCTCGGTGGCGAGGCCAGGGCCAGGCACGTCTACGCCGAGCGGGGCGCGGGGAAGGACGTGCTGGAGGCGTGGCGCGACACCCTTCGAGGCAAGGCCTGGGTAGTGTCCAGGCAGGAGGCGGTCGAGTCGGGCTGGTTCGGGCCACGGGTGCGGGACGCGTGGCTGGAACGCATCGGCGACGTCGTGGCCGTGCCCCACACCGACCTGGCCATCACCGCCCCCACCCGCAACCCGATCGAGGCGCTCTTCATCGGATACCACGGTTCGATGACGGCGGCCGAGCAGCATGTCCCGCTCCTGGAGGTACGCACTTGACCAGCCCGCTGATCACACCTGCCGCGCTCGACGCGCTCGACGACGTGACGGTGCTCGACGTCCGCTGGCGGCTGGGCGGGCCGCCCGGCGTGGAGTTCTATCACGAGGGGCACATTCCCGGAGCCGTCTACTGCGACCTGGACAGAGACCTCGCGGCGCCTCCCGGCGCGGGCGGCCGGCATCCGCTGCCCGAGGCGGGCGCGTTCCAGAGCGCGATGCGGCGGCTCGGCGTGTCGAACGGGCGGCCGGTGGTGGTCTACGACGACACCGCCTCCACGGTCGCGGCCAGGGCATGGTGGGCGCTGCGCTACTTCGGCCACCAGGACGTCCGCGTGCTCGACGGCGGACTGCCCGCGTGGACCGAGGCCGGGCTGCCCACGACCAAGGACGTGCCGGCGTCCGGCCTGACCGAGGGAGACTTCACCGCGAGGCCGGGCGGAATGCCGGCGTTGACCGCTGACGAGGCGGCGGCGCTGGCCACCGAGGGGGTGTTGCTCGACGCACGGGCCGCCGAACGCTACCGGGGCGAGGTGGAGCCGGTCGATCCGGTGGCCGGGCACGTCCCAGGGGCGGTCAGCGCGCCCACGACCGAGAACGTCGGACCCGACGGCCGCTTCCTCGCCCCAGCCGCGCTCCGTGACCGCTTCACCGGGCTGGGGGTCGGCGAGGGCGTTCCGGCAGGGGCGTACTGCGGCTCCGGCGTGACGGCCGCGCACGAGGTGCTGGCGCTGGAGGTGGCGGGCCTGCCCGCCGCGCTCTATGTGGGCTCCTGGTCCAACTGGGTCGCCGACCCCACGCGACCGGTCGCCACCGGCTGACTCCGTCGTCCTGCCGACCGGCCGCCCGGCTGCTCCGGCCGCCCGCCTGATCCGGACGGCCGACCGCTCCGGACGGCCGGTGTCTGCTGCGGGCGCTCCGCGTCAGTACATCCGCGTCAGTACAATGGGCGGCTCCCTGCGCCGAAGCAGGCGAAGCCGGTTTCGCCCGTCTTGGCCGCGGCGGACGCCAGCGCCGCGTCCGGCGGCAGACCGGTCGCCACAAGCTCGTGGAACATGCTCATCAGCGCCCGAGCCGCTTCATCGCGCACCGGCACCAGCCCGGCCACCACGCACGACGACCCCTTGGCCAGGAACGCCCCCGGCAGGCCCAGCGGCGCCCCCTCGACCGGCGCGCGCGACATCCCGGAATTGCAGGCCGACAGCACCACCAGGCCCGGCGACCGCGGGATGTCCAGCAGGTCGTACGCCATGAGGGACCCGTCCTCCATGGTGATCCCGGACACCAGCGGACTACGTGCGTGAAAGACCCCGTGCGCGGCCAGATGCAGCACATCGGCCGCCTCCAGGGCCTCCAGCACCGCCTTGGTGCGCCCCGGAACCTCGCGACCGTCCGGATGGCAGGCCAGGACGTTCGCCACCTCGGCGTGCGCGTGCGCCAGAGCGGGGCCGGCCGCCGCCACCACGACCGGCGGCCCGCCCCGGCCGGAGAGAGCGACCTCCCTGGCGTGCACCCAGGCGGCGGCGCTGGCGGTCACGGTCACCGGGCGTTCGCGCAGGCACGGCAGCGCACCCCACGGCAGCGTGTGCAGGGCGCCCACCGGCACCATCACCAACGGCCCGTCGCCCAGCTCGGCCAGCAGCGGGCGCAGCAGCAGCCGCTCGACCTCCAGGCCCGCCGCCTCGACGTTCCCCACGTCGCAGACCTCGGGATCACGCCGTGGCGCGGCGGACCGCCGGCGTAGCGCGTACCGCAGGCGGACGATCGCCTCCTTGACCGCCCGCACCTCGCCCACCCGCCGCAGCGCCAACCGCTCCCCGGTGATCACCACGGCCAGCAGCGCGTCCTCGTCCGCCACGAACTCCACCAGCGCCCCGGACCCCAGCCCGGCCCGTACCCGATCGGGAGTCGCCGGCGAGCACGCGTGCGAGGGCGCCGCCACCGCCCGCCACCGCTCCGCGAACTCGAACACCTCCCGCGCGCATCCGCCACGCACCGCCAGCCCCAGCCCGAACGCCGCCAGCCGCTCACCGGCCCTGGCCGCGTGGGCGCGCAGCGAGGGGTCGTCGAACGTCTCCACCCGCTCGCTCACCTCCGACAGCCCGGTACGGACCGCCCGGAACGCCCCCGTGGCGTCCTCCTGCAGCGAGGCCTCCAGCGCGAGCGCGTGCTGGCGTACGGGCACCGGGATGTCGGGCGTCCGCGCGGGCTCCGCGGCCAGGGAGGTCAGCCGGGTGCCGACCGGGGCCCACGGCTCCTCGCGTTCGGCGTGCTCGGTGAGCCGGGCGAGCTGCGCCGAGGCCGTCGGGTGGTCGTCGAGGGCCAGCGCCGCCTCGGCCGCCACCAGTCGCAGCGCGGCCGCTCCCTCGAGATGGGCGGCGTCGTCCTCCAGCTCGTCCGCGCACGCGACCAGCTCGGCGACCAGGGCGGGAGTGACGGGTTCGAGCGCCAGCCGGGCACGCAGGACGACCTCGTTCGCCAGCGGCAGCCACGAGGTCCGGTCCTGGGCGGCCAGTTCGGCGGCCGCCTGCTCGGCCACCTGCCGTGCCCGGTGCGGGTCGCCGGTGAGCAGCTCCACCTGGGCCAGCTTCAGCCGCGCCTCGGCCAGCGCCACGTGCGCGCCCGACGCCTCGAGATCGGGTACGGCCAGGCTCAGCATGGCCCTGGCCTCGCCGGGCAGATGGGCGGCCAGCAGGGCGCCGGCGAAGTCGGCCCGCATCGTGGCCAGCCGCTCGGGGAAGCCGAACAGGGTGTCCTCGGCCTCGCGGTAGTGCTTGAACGCCCCCGCGATGTCGCCACGCCGTACGGCGAGGAAGGGCAGGTTCGCGGCGGACAGGCGGGCCAGGTGCCGCAGCCCCGAGCGCTGGGAGATCTCCAGGCAGGCGGTGAGGTCGCGCATGGCGGCGTCCCAGTGGCCGCGGTAGGAGTGGACCAGGCCGCGGTTGAGCAGCCCGCCCGCCAGGAACCTGCGGTCGTCGATGGTGCCGGGAGCGGTCACGAGCACCCGCAGCGCGCGGTCGCAGGCGGCGATGGCCTCCTGGTGGCGGCCGAGGCGGGCCAGGGCCACCGCGCGCTGCGTGTCGAGCTTGGCGCGGTCGAGCGGCGAGAGGTGCGACCAGGCCAGTGCGGCCACGTGGAGGGCCTGGCGCGGGTGGCCGCGTTCGGTGCGCACGGAGACGAGGGAGAGGCGGGCCTGGGCGACCCTCTCCGGTGGGGCGTCCTCGGTGGCGATGGCCTCGCGGAGGTGGTGCTCGGCGCTGCGGAGATCGCCCAGCTCGCGGGCGGCCAGCGCGATGGCTCTGAGCGCGACGGCCTCGGCCTCGGGATGGCGGGCGCGGCGGGCGGCGGCCAGGACGAAGCGGCCTGCCTGGAGTGCGTGGTCGGGATCGACCAGGGAGCGCATGACGGCGGCCTCGGCCGCCACGACGAGCGGGTCGCGGTCGCCGGGTGGGTCTGGTGTCGCGCTCATGTCGGGGCCTTGGAACGAAACGGCCGAGAGAGGGATCGCGGCTCTCTCGGCTGGTCGGTGGGTCGTCAGGTCGGGGGGTCAGGGACGGATGCGTACCCATCTGGTCTGGACGGGTTTCTGGCCGACCCGGTGGCACACGAGGCTGAGCCAGCCCGGTGGCAGGCCGGTGACGGCGAACTCGCCGGTGGGCGTGATCCGCCGGGACAGTGTCAGATGAGGGGTTTTCACATCGATGAGGGCGCCCTCTCCGGGGTTGGGGGAGATGTGTCCGGCGACATCGATGAGGCCGTCGCCGATCGTCACCTCCAGATCGAAGGTGAGATCCGCCGTGACGAAGCGCACCAGGTGGGAGCCCTCGCCATCGCGTACGCCGCCGGCTGCGGCGCACTCGCCGGGCGCGGCCGTGACCGCTCCCGGGACCCGAAGCCCGTAGGCGTCACGTGCGGCGGCGGACACGTGACCGGGGATCGGGTCGTTCCCGGAGGCCAACCGGAGGGCCGCCAGGAAGTATTCATCGTTGATCATTGCGCTGTCTCCTGTAGTGAGAGCAGAGTGCGCAGTTTTTCCAGACAGCGGGCCTTGGTCGGCCCGATGCTGCCCACGGGGAGTCCGAGCCGAGCCGCGATCTGCTGGTTGCCGACGTCGATGGCGACCAGCTGGAGGAGTGACCGGCAGGGTTCGGGCAGGGTGGAGACCGTCTTCCAGAGCAGGCGTCTGCCGTCGGCCTCCAGGACGGCGGACTCCGGGTCAGGGTCTTCGACGACCTCGAAGGAGGAGATGCGCGGGCTCTCCTTCCGCAGCAGCAGGAGGGCTTCGCGGCGCACGGTCGTCATGAGCCAGCCCCCCACTCCCGCGGGATCCCTGATGCTCTGGAAGTGCTGCAGCAGGCGCAGCCAGGAGCCCTGGACCGCGTCCGCCGCGTCGGAGGGGCTCAGACCGCACGCGCGGGCCACAGCCCACATCCGCGGCCCGAACCTGGACTCCAGCTCGTCCCAAGCCGAGCGGTCTCCCTCAGCGGCCGCGACAAGCAGCTCCGCTGGATCCCGCATGCGGCCTCCTTCCGCCCGACACGGACAGGCGATCATGCCTCCCCGTGATTGTCTGAGGACTGAGCGTAAACTCTACAGACTCGCCGGGATGAGAACCCCCAGATCGGGAATTTGCCGGGCGTCCTCCGAGTCGAAGAGCCGCCTGGCCACTTCCTTGGCCGGCTCGCTCTTGGCCGCGTCCGCGAGGGCCCCCGCCACCAGGGCGGTGGCGAAGGACGTGCCGCTCCATGTCGCGTATCCCGCGAAGTCGCCCCCGTCCAGGAAACTGCTGGTCAGCCAGTCGCCGCGGGCGCAGGCGTCCACCCAGGTGCCGTAGCCGGAGTAGGGTGCCCGGCGCTCCTCGGACGCGTCCACGGCGGCCACGCCCACCACGTTGGGCATCGCCGCGGGCCAGAACGGCCGGTCGGACCCGGTGTTGCCCGCGCAGGCCACGGTCACCGTGTCCTGCAGCGCGGCGATGGCGTCGCCCAGGAGCTGAGGCGGCCGGTCGTCGAAAGTGTGGCCACCGAAGGAGAGGTTGAGCACGTGCGGCGGGCGCTCCCGCATGCGGAAGAGGGCGCGCGCGACGGTCGCCTCGTCGCTGACGCCGTCGCCGTCGAGCACCCGGTGCACGCGCAGCGCCGCGCCCGGTGCCTGGCGGGCCAGCAGGCCGGCGATGAACGTGCCGTGTCCGGCCTGCGAGCCCTCGGTCGCGTCGCCGTCCTCCGGGGCGGTCTGGCCGTACCAGTCGGTGCCGGCCCACCACGGATGCTTGGCCACGCCGGTGTCGAGCAGCCCCACGACCACGTCCGAGTGGGACCGGCCCGGTTTGTGGGGGATGGGTGGGACGGGGAAAGGTCTGGACGCGGGACCGCCGAAGAACAGGGGCTGGCCGCGGAACACGTGGTTCGGCGACGCCCTGAGGCCCTGTTCGCGTAGTTCGGCTGTGATCTCGCAGGGGTCGGCGCCGGGCGACAGGTGGATCACGCAGACGCCGTCCGCCTCCGACACCGCCTGGGTCCACCGCCTGGCGGCGGACAGCGCGGTGCGGTCAGTCAGCAGCTGACCAGGCCGGATGAACGCCGCGCCGACAGATTGCATTTCCATGAGGCGGTATGTTTCCCCGCTCGTCCAACTGTCACATGCCACTCCCGCACCAAGTTGGTATGGCCCCCCTCTGGTGCCGGATAGCGACCGACGGTAGTCTCTCCCTAGTCACTTGTGATCATCCCGTGGCGAGGCCGTTGGGGAAGGCGCACCTCGTACCGAAACGGGAGGTCCGGTGTCTGCTCGTGGCGTCCTTTACGTCCACTCGGCTCAGCCCGCGCTGTGCCCACACATCGAATGGGCAGTCGCGGGTGTCCTTGGCGTGCCCGTAGACCTGACGTGGACGCCGCAACCCGCCGCGCCCAATGTCGTACGCGCGCAGGCGGAATGGGAAGGCAGACCGGGCATCGCCGCGGCCATCGCCTCCTCGCTGATGGGCTGGCAGCGCCTCCGGTTCGAGATCACCGAGGACGCCTCGCCGGGTGTGGACGGGTCCCGCCACGCCTACACGCCGACCCTCGGCGCCTTCACGGCGGTCATCGGCGTCGCGGGCGACATCATGATCCCCGAGGACCGGCTCAGGGCCGCGATGATGATGGCGGCTCAGGGGAGGTGTGTGCTGGAGGACGAGCTGGACAAGATGCTCGGACGGCCCTGGGACGAGGAGTTGGAGCCCTTCCGGTACGCGGGCGACGGCGCACCGGTCCGCTGGCTCCACGCCGCCGTCTGACCTCCGCCACGGCCTCCCGTAAGCCGCAGAGGCCCCGCACCGACGCCGGTGCGGGGCCTCTTGGGAAGTCGGCCCAGGTCCGCTTGTGATGCGGCGCCGCCTCCGCCGGCGTGAATGCGGGTCCCGTAGGGGTGGGATCGGCGGGACACTCGACGGCCCGAACGCCGCCCGCTCCGCGCCTCCGGCCGCCTGCTCCGCGTCTCGCGCCGCGCGCACGCCGCCGCGCCTTCGGCCGCGTGCTCCGCGTCCCGTGCTCGGCGTCCCGTGCTCCGCGTCTCGCGCTGCACGCCCTGCGTCCCGCTCGCGTCCCCTTGCGCCTCAGCCCCGCGCCCCGGCGAGGGGATGCGGGTGGCCCAGGGAGGTGGACGCGCCAGAAGGGCGCATGCAAAAGGACCCCGCCGAGGTCGGCGAGGTCCTTCGGAAGAGCCCTGGGGAGGGTTATAGGGGGATGTTGCCGTGGGCGCCGCGGGCAGGCGTCGCCTGGGCGAGGATCTTGGCGATGGCGCCGCGCGTCTCCTCGGGCTTGATCACCTCGTCGATGACCCCCAGCTCCTGCGCCCGTACGAGCCCACCGGCCAGCTTCTCGTGCTCGGCGGCCAGCTTCTGCTCCAGCTCCGCCCGCTCCTCCTCCGGCGCCGCGGCCAGCTCGCGCCGCTTGAGGATGCGTACGGCCGCCACCGCCCCCATGACCGCCACCTCGGTGGTCGGCCAGGCGAACACCTTGGTGGCGCCGAGCGCGCGGGAGTTCATCGCGATGTACGCCCCGCCGTACGCCTTCCGCGTCACCAGCGTGACCCGGGGCACCGAGGCCTCGGCGAAGGCGTGCAGCAGCTTGGCGCCCCGCCGGACGACCCCGTCGTGCTCCTGTCCGACCCCGGGCAGGTAACCGGGCACGTCCACGAGGACAACCAGCGGCACTCCGAACGCGTCACACATACGAACGAATCGGGCGGCCTTCTCGGCGGACGTGGCGTCGAGGCAGCCGCCGAGCCGCATCGGGTTGTTGGCGATCACACCGACCGTCCGGCCACCGAGGCGGCCGAGCGACGTGACGATGTTGGGCGCCCACTTGGGGTGCAGCTCGATGCCGGGCTCGTCGAGCAGGCCGTTGACCAGCGGCTTGACGTCGTATGCGCGCCTCGCCGACTCGGGCAGCAGTGTGGAGAAGTCCACTTCCTCGATTTCTCCGGTGCGCACCCGGCCCTGGTGGCCGAGGAGCGTGGCGAGCTGGCGCGCCTTGACGTACGCGTCGGTCTCGGACTTGGTGACGACGTGCACGACGCCGCTGCGCTTGCTGTGGGGCTCGGGGCCGCCCAGGGCCGCGGCGTCGACGCTCTCGCCGGTGACGCTGCGGACCACGTCGGGGCCGGTGACGAAGATGCGGCCGGAGTCGGCCAGGATGACCAGGTCGGTCAGCGCGGGGCCGTAGGCGGCGCCGCCGGCGGCCGGGCCGACGACCACGGAGATCTGCGGCACCACACCGGACGCCTTGGTCATGGCGGCGAAGACCGTGCCGACGGCGTGCAGCGACTCGACGCCTTCGGCGAGTCGCGCACCGCCGGAGTGCCAGATCCCGATGATCGGCACCCGTTCACGGACGGCCACGTCGTAGGCGTGCACGATGTGCTCGCAGCCCTCGCTGCCCATCGCGCCGCCCTGGAAGCGGGCGTCACTGCAGAAGGCGACGACGGGAACACCCTCGACGCGGCCCATGGCGGTCAGCACACCGCTCTTGTCCTGGGGAGTGATCAGCCGCAGCGAGCCCTCGTCGAGCAGCGCGTTCAGCCGGACGACTGGATCACGGGGATCGGCGGGCTCCTGTTCGGAACCGTCTGCCGCCATCCGGTTGTCCAGCACGGTCATGTCAGGCCCCCTTAAACACGACGGCCACGTTGTGGCCGCCGAATCCGAACGAGTTGTTGACCGCGGCGATGTCGCCTTCGGGCAGCGTCCGGTTCGCCCCGTGAACGATGTCCACCTCGATGCCGTCGTCGAGGTTGTCGAGGTTGATGGTGGCGGGGACGATCCGCTCCTGCAGCGCCTTGATCGTGAAGACGGATTCGATGCCGCCGGCCCCGCCGAGCAGGTGCCCGGTCATGGACTTGGTGGAGGTCACCAGCGGGTGGCTGCCGATGGCCTTGGCCACCGCCTGCACCTCGCCGACGTCCCCCGCGGGGGTCGAGGTGGCGTGCGCGTTGACGTGCTTGACGTCGAGACCGGTGATGTCCGCGTCGTTCAGCGCCTGCGTCATCGCCATGATGATGCCGCGGCCCTCGGGCTCGGGCTGGGTGATGTGGTGGGCGTCGGCGGAGTAGCCGACGCCGGCGCAGTAGGCGTAGATCCGCGCGCCGCGCGCCTTGGCGTGCTCCTCGGACTCCAGCACCACGATGCCGGCGCCCTCGCCGAGCACGAACCCGTCACGGTCGCGGTCCCACGGCCGGGAGGCGCCCTGCGGGTCGTCGTTGCGCTGGGACATGGCCCGCGCGGCGGCGAAGGCGGCCATGTTGAGCCCGTGGATGGCGGCCTCGGTGCCGCCGGCGACCACGATGTCGGCGCGGCCGGCCCTGATCATGTCCATCGCGTGGCCGATGGCCTCGGCTCCGGACGCGCACGCCGAGACAGTGGCGTGCACGCCTGCCTGGGCGCCCAGGTCGAGGCCGATCCAGGCGGCGGGACCGTTGGGCATGAGCATCGGCACCGTGAACGGCGAGAGCCGGTTCCAGCCCTTCTCGCGCCAGGTGTCGTACGCGGTCAGCGTGGTGCTGATGCCGCCGATGCCGCTGGAGACCACGACGCCGAGCCGCTCCGGCGCCACCTCGGGAGCGCCGGCGTCCTGCCAGGCCTCCCTGGCGGCGACCAGCGCGAACTGCTCGCTGCGGTCGAGGCGGCGGGACTCGGGCCGGGGCAGCACCTCGGTGGGATCGACCGCGGCCGTCCCCGCGAACTTCACGGGGACGTGGTCGATCCAGTCCGTGGTGAGGGTCTCGACGCCCGACTGACCGGCGAGGAGCGCCGTCCAGGTCGAGGTGACGTCTCCACCGACGGGCGTCGTCGCGCCAAGGCCGGTGACGACGACACGTGCCCGGTTCGCACTCACTTTTTCGCGCTCCTTGCTAGTCAGAATGAGGTGGGTATCGGACAAGAAACCTGCTCATCGGCCTGCCGCCCAACTGCCGTTCACGGTCGAGGCCGTAGCGGCAGTCCATTTAGCAGGTTTCTCATCCGTCAGCCCTGGATGAAGTTGAGGACGTCCTTGACCGTCTTCAGGTTCTTGAGCTGGTCGTCGGGGATCTCGACGCCGAACTCGTCCTGGGCGGCCACGGCGATCTCGACCATGGACAGGGAGTCGATGTCGAGGTCGTCCACGAAGCTCTTCTCGGGGGTCACGTCAGAGGCCGGGATGCCGGTGATCTCGTTGATGATCTTGCCGAGGCCCGCGAGGATCTCCTGCTCGGTGGCAGCCATGTCGATGGTTCTCCTTTGGTTTCTGGGTTCTGTACGGCTGTGCCGTACAAGCTCTTGATGGGTGGGGGGAGGCTAAGGGATCTCGATCACTTGGCCCGCGTAGGTGAGGCCCGCGCCGAAGCCGAGCAGCAGCGCGAGGTCGCCGGAGCGGACCTCGCCGCGCTCGATCATGCGCGAGAGCGCCAGCGGGATCGAGGCGGCCGAGGTGTTGCCCGCGTCGACGATGTCGCGGGCGATCACGGCCTTGTCGGCGCCCAGCTTGCGGGCGATGGCCTCGATGATACGGAGGTTGGCCTGGTGCGGCACGAACGCGCTCAGCTCCGCCGGGTCCACGCCCGCCCGCTCGCAGGCTTCGAGCGCCACCGGGTGGAGCGCGGTGGTCGCCCAGCGGAAGACGGTCTGGCCCTCCTGGTGGAGGAAGTGCTCGCGGTCCTTGATGCTGATGGCCTCGGACCTGTCGCCGGAGCTGCCCCACACCACGGGGCCGATGCCCGGGGTCTCCGAGGGAGCCACCACCGCGGCGCCCGCGCCGTCGGCGAAGATCACGGCGGTGGACCGGTCGGTCCAGTCGACCCACTGCGACAGCTTCTCCGCGCCGATGACCAGCACGTTCCTGGCCGCGCCGCCACGTACGGCGGCGCTCGCGGTGGCGAGGGCGTAGCAGAACCCCGCGCAGGCGGCGTTCACGTCGAACGCGCCGGGCGCCTTGATGCCGAGACGGTGGGCCACGACGGCGGAGGCGTTGGGGATCTGGGTCTCGAGCGTGCAGGTGGCCACGATGACCAGGTCGACGTCCTCCGGCGACAGGCCGCTCGCGGCCAGCGCCTTGCCGCCGGCGATGGTGGCCATGTCCTCGACGGACTCGCCGTGGGACGCGATCCGGCGCTCCTTGATGCCGACCCGGGACTGGATCCACTCGTCGTTGGTGTCCATGGTCTTGGCCAGGTCGTCGTTGGTGACGACGTTTGCCGGCTGGTAGTGGCCGAAGGCGAGAATCCTGCCGCCCGGGGCGATGTCGGGGACCTTCACTTGATCAGCTCCCTGGCCGCTTCGATGTCGTCGGGGGTCTTCAGCGCCACAGTCTGAACGCCGGACAGGCCGCGCCTGGCCAGGCCGGTGAGCGTGCCGCCGGGCAGCAGCTCGATCATCTTCGTGACGCCGAGCGCGCCCATGGTCTGCATGCAGGCGTCCCACCGGACGGGGCTGCTGATCTGCTTGACCAGCCGCTCCACGAACTCGGCGCCGCCGGAGACCGCCTGGCCGTCCGAGTTGGACAGCAGCGTGATGGCGGGGTCGGCGGGGACGACGTTGGCTGCGGCCTCGCGCAGGCTCTCCACCGCGGAGGCCATGTGGCGGGTGTGGAAGGCGCCGGCCACCTTCAGCGGGATGAGGCGGGCGCGGGCCGGCGGGTCGTCCTTGAGCGCGGCGAGCTGCTCCAGCGTGCCGCCCGCCACGATCTGGCCGGCGCCGTTGATGTTGGCGGGGGTCAGGTCGTGCTTCTCGATGGCGGCCAGGACCTCGTCCTCGGCGCCGCCGAGCACGGCGGTCATGCCGGTCTCGGTGACGGCGGCGGCCTTGGCCATGGCCTTGGCGCGCTCACGGACCAGCGTGAGCGCCTGCTCCTGGGTGAGCACCCCGGCCAGCGCGGCGGCGGCGAACTCGCCCACACTGTGGCCGGCGACCACGTCGGGGGCCGCGCCGAGCACCTCGGCCGAAGCCAGTGCGGCGGCCACGAGCAGGGGCTGCGCGACCGCGGTGTCGCGGATCTCGTCGGCGTCGGCAGTCGTGCCGTAGGCGATCAGATCGAGCCCGACGACCTCCGACCAGGCGCCGATTCTGTCGGCCACGCCGGGCAGCTCGAGCCAGGGGGCCAGGAAGCCTGGCGTTTGGGCACCTTGGCCCGGAGCGACGAGTACAAGCACAAACCCCACCTTGCCCTGTAGAACTCCGACACGCGGATAATGATCCGCACGAACTTCCTCCGGGGGGTTTTGTAGGAAGCCTACAGTGGGGGTTTCGCCGCCATTACGTTAGGGCGCGCCACGTTTCGGCGCTCTCCGCCAACCGCCCGAGAATCAGTCCGACCTGGAGGGTGAAGGCCGACCTGCCCTCGGTGGGCTGGTAGCCGGTCAGCTCGGTGATCTTCTTCAGGCGGTAGCGGACGGTGTTGGGATGGACGAACAGCAGCCGCGCCGTCGCCTCCAGCGAGGTGCCCTGCTCCAGGTACGTGGCCAGCGTGTCGAGCAGCGGCGTGCCGGCGAGCGGCAGGTAGACGTTCTCGATGAGCTGCTGCCTGGCGTCGTCGTCGCCGTCGAGCGCCCGCTCGGCCAGCAGCTCCTCCGAGTGCACCGGCCTCGGCGCGTCGGGCCAGCCGCACGACGCCTTCAGCCCCGCCAGCGCCGCCCTGGCGGAGCTCGCGGCGGCGTGCAGGTCGGCGACCTCGGGGCCGATGACGATGGGGCCCATTCCGAAGCGGTGCACGACCTGCTTGGCCGCGTCGTTGACGCTGCCCGCGCCGCCCACGATCACGATCAGGCGGTCGCCCTGCACGCCGGCCAGCAGGTCCATGCCGATGCGGCGGCCCTTCTCCCGCAGGCCGTCGATCACCGCGCGGGGATCGTCGTCGGGAGCGTGGCCGGCGATGACGACCACGGGGGAGGAGGTCCAGCCCAGCGCGGCCGCCCAGGAGTGCAGGCCGTCGTCGACCTCGCCGCGTACGAGGGCGTCCACGATCAGGGCCTCCAGCCTGGCGTCCCACGAGCCCCTGGCCTCGGCCTCGCGGGCGTAGACGTGGGCGGCGGCGAAGGCGACGTCGCGGGTGTAGCGGAGCATGGCCTGCTGGAGCTGGTCCTCCCCGCCGGGCGCGGCCAGCTCGTGGGCCTGCGCCTCGACCACCTCGACCACGACCCTGACGATGTCGACGGTCTGCTGGAGCGAGATGGACCGCTTGAGCTCGCGCGGGGCCGTGCCGAAGAACTCGATGCTGGGGGTGGGGCGATCCTCGCCGGCGGTCGAGAACCACTCGACGAACGCGGCGATGCCGGCCTGCGCCACGAGCCCCACCCACGACCGGTCCTCCGCGCTGAGCGCGCGGAACCACGGCAGCTGCTCGTCCATGCGCGCCATCGCGGCCGTGCCGAGCGAGCCCATGGCCCGCTCGAGCCTGCGTGTGGTGTCCTCGCGGGTCCGGTCTGTCACGCCTCCTAGAGTGCCAGCTCCGCCCGGATGACCGCGACGGCCACCACGCTGCCGTGACGGCCGCCGGCCGCTCTGCCGCGGCCGGGACCGCCGTGCGGGAGGCTGGATGGCCGCCGTACGGGAGGCTAGATGACCGCGACCGCGGTGATGAGGCCGATCGCCACGTGCGTGACGGCGAGCAGCCGCGCGCCCGGCTGCAGCTCGGGCTCCTTCACCAGATCGCGTACGGAGATGCCCACGACCCGGTCGAACAGCAGCATCGCCACGGTCTGCACCACGATGCCGACCAGACCGAACACGGCCGTGCCCGCCAGCCCTTCGGCGAGCCGGCCGCCGGAGGCCCAGATGGAGGAGGCCACGATCAGGCCGACAGCGGCCAGGGCGGAGGTGGTGAGCAGGGTGGCGTTGGGGTTGCGCTGGGTGCGGATGATCTCGCTCAGCTTGCCGGGAGTGGCCCAGTCGATCACGTAGAAGCCGACGATCATCAGGATCACGCCGACGGCGGCGTACGCGGCGATGGCGCCCGCGCCGCGGGCGAGGGTCTCGAGAAGGGTCACGTTGATTCCTCTTCAGGGGGTCAGGCGATGAGGTGGGGGACGAACGAGGAGGTGTCGTCGGTGATCAGGCCGGTCGTCTCCCTGATACCCAGTCCGGCGGCCTCGTCGGCGACCACCCAGGCGCCGAGCACCGGCCGCTGCCCCTCGAACTCGGGCAGCGCCTCGAAGCCCTGGAAGACGTAGCCCTCCTGACCGTAGGAGCCGGGCGTCTCCTGGGCGCCCTCGGGGGTGACGATGCGCATGGAGGCGCCCTCCCTGCCGA
Source organism: Nonomuraea helvata (assembly GCF_039535785.1). Lineage (NCBI taxonomy): Bacteria > Bacillati > Actinomycetota > Actinomycetes > Streptosporangiales > Streptosporangiaceae > Nonomuraea > Nonomuraea helvata. The sequence continues at coordinate 62,148 of NZ_BAAAXV010000005.1, read as the reverse complement.
GCAGCGGCTTGGCGATGTAGGAGGTCAGCTCGCGTGGCCCGTCGAGGTAGGCGGGCAGCAGGTTGGGATGGCCGGGGAAGAGCTCCCACAGGACGGCCAGCAGCGCCTTGTTGGACAGCAGCGTCTTCCACAGCGGCTCGACCCAGGTGCCGTGCCGTACGGCGTGCCGCCCGAACTCGTCGGCCAGCATCCACTCCCAGGGGTAGAGCTTGAACGCCGAGCGGATCGGGCGCTGCTCGACGTCCACGAAGCGGCGGTTGAGCGCGTCCCAGCCGATGTCCTCCATGGCGATGGCCATGGTCCGCAGGCCGCCCTGTTCGGCGGTCTCCTGCAGGTAGGCCACTGTCATGGCCTCCTCACCGGTCTCGTCCACGTTCGTGAACGCGAAGTGCGTCGGCCCCGGCGGCAGCCGCAGCTCGCGCCAGCGCTCGATGAGCCGTTCGTGGACGGAGTTCCACTGGTCGGCGCCCGGGTGGACGTCCTGCAGCCAGAACCACTGCACGACCGACGACTCCACGAGGGAGGTCGGCGTGTCGGCGTTGTACTCCAGCAGCCTGGCCGGGCCCGTGCCGTCGTAGCGCAGGTCGAAGCGGGCGTACAGATGGGGGTCGCGGCGCTCCCACGAGCGCGCGACCTCCTCCCACGCCCACTCGGGGATGGCGAAGTCGGCGAAGCGCCCCGTCGCGACCACGTGCTCGGCGGCGCTCAGGCACATCTCGTGCAGCTCCCCGACCTGCTCCTCCAGCGCCTCCACCTCGTCCAGCGAGAAGACGTAGTGAACGGACTCGTCCCAGTAGGGCCGGAACAGCCCTGACGGGTGGGCGGCCCGGTGGTAGGCCAGGCCCTGGCTCTCGATCGTCTTCTCCCAGTCCGGCCTGGGAGTGCCATGCTCGCGCCGCATGCGTCAGCTCCCGCTGCTCCAGCGGTTGCCGAAGCCACCGCGCTGGATGTCTTTCCCCGAGCGGCTGCTGATGGTCACGTCGGACGGGCGGTAGGTGCTGCCGCCGTACACCCGATTGCCCCTCCTGGTGCCGCCGTAGTACCAGTGGTACGCCCCGTGCGAGCCGCCGTTGCCGATCCGGTACGAGCTGTTGCCGTCGTCGTCGCAGTAGGAGTCGTCGACGACCTGGTAGGAGCCCGGGTCGGGAGTCGGTGTGGCGCCGTCGGTCGTGAGCGTGGGCGTGTCGTCGTCCACGAGGAGGACGCAGTCGGCGGTGACGTCGTCGTCGTTGGACTCGGCGATCGCCCAGACGGCGACCAGCGTCACGGACAGCGCGCCGAGGACTGTCAGGGCGACGGCCTTGGACGACTTGCGTTCTGGCGCCTCTTGGTGCTGGGGCGGTGGTGCCATCAAGCTCCTGCTTTCATGGGCCGATCAGCCTATCGGTGGTGCTTGTCCGCGTTCAATGCGGAGGGTGGTCGATCTGGCGGGTGCCATCTACCGGGGGTATGAAGTGACGTATGGAACCGGTTGAGGCACTGCGCGAGATCGCCTTCCTGCTGGAGCGCGCCGGAGAGCCCACGTATCGCGTGCGCGCCTTCCGCCGCGCCGCCGAGGTCGTCGCCGACCTGCCCAGGGACGAGCTCGTGCGGTTGTCCCGCACCGGCGGACTCGGTGATCTGCCGGGGATCGGGAAGGTCACCACACTGGTGATCAACGAAGCGCTGGAGGGTGAGGTTCCAACCTATCTGCGCAGAATGCGGGCGACCGCCGGAGTCCAGCTCGACGAGGAGACCGCCGCGCTGCGGGCCGCGCTGAAAGGGGACCTGCACAGCCATTCGGACTGGTCGGACGGCGGCTCGCCGATCGAGGAGATGGCGGAGGCGGCCGTCGGGCTCGGCCACTCCTACCTCGCGCTGACCGACCATTCACCCCGGCTGAGCATCGCCAAGGGGCTGTCGGCCGAGCGGCTGGAGCGTCAGCTCGACGTGGTGGCCAAGCTGAACGAGCGGCTGGCCCCGTTCAGGATCCTGACCGGCATCGAGGTGGACATCAACCTGGACGGCTCGCTCGACCAGACCGATGAGCTGCTCGGGCGGCTGGACGTGGTGGTGGCCAGCGTCCACTCCAAGCTCCGCATGGACGGCGAGGAGATGACCCGCCGGATGGTCACCGCCGTCGCCAACCCCCTGGTGGACGTGCTCGGCCACTGCACGGGGCGGGTGGTGCAGGCCGGGGGTAAGCGTGGCGAGCGCCGCCCCGAGTCCTCGTTCGACGCTGAGCTGGTCTTCGAGGCGTGCCGCCGCTTCGGGGTGGCGGTGGAGATCAACTCCCGGCCCGACCGCCTCGATCCGCCCAAGCGGCTGATGCGGCTGGCGTACGAGATGGAGTGCGTGTTCTCGATCGACTCCGACGCCCACGCGCCCGGTCAGCTCGACTGGCAGCGGTACGGCTGCGAGCGCGCGGCGAGGTGCGGCATCGAGGCGGACCGGATCGTCAACACGTGGCCGCTGGAGCGGCTGCTCGAGTGGACGGCCTCCTGAGCCGCTCCCTACTTGCCGACGCCGTCGGCGAGACCCTTGATGATGTAGCGCTGGCCGAGGAAGAACAGCAGGACCACGGGGAGCGCCGCGATCACCATCCCGGCGAAGACGACCGGGTACTCGGTGCCGTGCTTGCTCATCAGGCTGGTCAGGCCCACGGGGAGGGTCTGCACGCCGGTCCCGCTGGTGAAGATCATCGCGAAGAGGTACTCGTTCCAGGTGAAGAGGATGTGCAGCAGCACCGTCGAGGTGAGGATCGGCTTGCACATCGGCAGGATGATCCGCCAGAACGCCGTCCACCGGCCCGCGCCGTCCATCTCGGCCGCCTCGTCCACCTCGCGGGGCAGGTCGATCATGTACGCGCGGATGAGGAAGGTCGTGAACGGGACGCGGAAGGCGGTGTAGAGGATGAGCAGCGCCCAGAACGTGTTGTACAGCCCCATCGCCTGGAACATCTTCACCAGCGGCACGAGCGCCACGGTCGGGGCGAGCATGAGCCCGCCGAGTATCGCCGCCGTGAGCGTCCTGTTGAGGGGGATGTTCACGCGGGTGAGGCCGTAGGCGGCCCACGCGCTGATGAGCACGGTGGCGACCGTCGAGGTCAGCGTGACCAGCACGCTGGTGGTGAGGTAGTCGCTGACGCCGCGGTTCCACGCCTTCGCGTAGTTGTCGAAACTCCAGTGCAGGGGCAGCGCGAACGGGTCGCCGAACAGCTCGGCGTTGGTCTTGAACCCGTTGAGCGTCATCCACAGCAGCGGATAGAGCACGACCACCGCGAGGGCCAGCAGGAAGGCCCACATGAAGACGCGGGCGATCACTCCGAGGAAGCTCAGGCGCGTCACCATTCCACCCTTCTCCTGCGGGTGACCCACAGCTGTGCCACCGCGATGCCGAGCGTGATCGCGAACAGCACGGTCGCGATCGCGGCGGCGTAGCCGAAGTTGTTGCGGACGAACCCGCTGCGGTACAGCCAGGTGCCCAGCACCTGGGTCGAGTTGTTCGGCCCGCCGGCGGTCATCACCATGACCTCGTTGAACACCTGGAACGCGCCCGAGATGGTGACGATCGCCATGAGCCCCGTCATCTCGCGCACGAGCGGCACCGTCACGTGGAAGAACCGGCGGACCGCGCCGACGCCGTCGATGGCGGCGGCGCCGTAGATCTCCGAGGGGATGCGCTGGATCGCGACCGCGAACAGCAGCGTGGAGTAGCCGAAGCCCTGCCACTGGCTCATCGCGACGATCGCGGACATGGCCGTGCTCTCCTGGCCCAGCCACGCCTGGGCGAACTGGCCGAGGCCCACGGCCTTGAGCGCGTGGTTGAGCGGGCCGAGGTTCGGCTCGTACACGAAGTAGAACAGCAGCCCCGCGACGGTCAGCGAGATCGCCGAGGGGATGAAGTAGACCGCGCGCAGGCCACGCCGCCACCGCTCGCTGCCGATGCTCTCGATGAGCGCGGCGAGCAGGAGCGCGCCGAACACCTGGAACACGATGGAGACCACCGCGTACAGCACGTTGTTCCCCAGCGACGTCCAGAACACCGGGTCGTCGACGAGCTTGACGTAGTTGTCGAGCCCGACGTATTCCTGGCTGCCGCTGTAGATGTCCCACTTGAGCGTGCTGAACTGCAGGTTCTGCACGAGCGGCAGGTAGACGAACACTCCTACCAGCACGAGGGCCGGCAGAACCCACACGAGCCTGAGCGTGGCGCGCACGTACGCTCTCCCCTACTTGGCCTGGGCCGAGGCCTGGCGCACGCTTTCGAGCACCTGCTCGGCGGTCTTGCCACCGCTGACGATCGCCTCGCCGCCGGCCAGCCACGCGTCCGCCACCTCGGGCACGGTGACCATGTCCAGCCAGATGGCCAGCTTCGGCGCCTTGTTGACCTGCTGGACGCCCTCGTAGACGGCCTTGCTCGAGGTCTCCGGCGTGACCGCTCCGACGACCGTGCTGGGCTGTCCGTACGGCGGCGCGGACAGCGTCTTGGCGTTCTGCGCGCTCGTGACGAACTTCATGAAGTCGACGGCGAGCGGGATCCTGGGGGACTTGGCGTTGACCAGGTACCCCTCGGGCGAACCCTCCAGGACCGTCGGGTCGCCGGGGGCGCTCTTCGGGACCGGGAGCTGGAAGATGCCGAAGTCCTCGGCCTTGAGCTTGCTCGACGTCGCGTTGTCGAACTCCAGGATCTCCTGGTAGTACATGGCGGCCTTGCCGTTGGCGAAGGCCTCCTGAGCGGAGGAGTACAGCACGCCGTTCGTGCCGCTCTTCGTGTCCGTGCACTGGTCGACCAGCGTCTTGAACTGGTTGAGCGCGGTGATGTAGCCGGGGTTGTCGAGCTTGGCCGTGGCCGGGACGAAGTCGGCCTGGAGCACGGCGTCCGGCACGTTGTAGGCGAACAGCTGCTGCAGGTAGTGCAGGGCGGGCCAGCCGTCCTTGTTACCGAAGGCGATGGGCTCGTACCCGGCCTTGCGCAGCGGCCCGCAGGCGGCGATGAGGTCCTCGAACGTCTTGGGCGCCTCGATCCCGGCCTTGGCGAAGGCGCTCTTGCTGTAGCCCATGAACTTGCCGTTGCCGTACAGCGGGATCCCGTAGTTCTTCCCGTCGCGGGCGAAGGCGGCCAGCGAGCCGGGGCTGAACGTCTTGCCCCACTCCGTGTCCGGGCCGATCACCTTGGTGAGGTCGGCCGCGCGGCCGCCGCGGATGTAGTTGTCCGCCCAGTTGCCCGTCCAGGTGAAGTAGACGTCGGGCAGCGCGTCCGAGGCCGTGAGGGTCTTGAGCTTGTCCTTGACGCTCTGGTCGGTCTCCTGGATCAGCTCGACCTTCACCTGCGGGTGCTTCTTCTGATACTCGGCCGCGAGGCTCTCGAAGTACGAGTCCGTCGGGTCGCCGGCGAACTTCGTGAGCACGCTCAGCGTGCCGGAGAACTCCGCCTTGGCGGCCGGGTCGGCCGCCGGGGCCTGCGCGGAGCCGCCGCCTGAGCAGGCGGCCAGCGTGAGTGTCCCGATGAGTGCCGCGAACGTCGGCAGTGCGCGAGGGCGCATGGGCTTCCTTTCTCTTTCAGGAACGCCTTTGGTGTTGGCCGACCTTACAGTGCGTCTGATACCGGTACCAGCCCTAGCGCCAAGATCTTTTCTCGCCGGACCCGGATCCGCCGCTGTAAGCCCTGTTCATGGCTCTGGTGTTTGACGGGAGCCGGCTCGCTGTGCCAACGTGACTGCCGCGTGATACCGGTATCAGGTCGGTCACGTGACATTTCCCCGGGAAAGGATGCGAAGATGCTCGGGTTCAACGAGCCGGAATTTGTCTCCCAGGTGACGAGCGCGGTGGGCCTGCGTCCACAGATCGAGGAGCTGGTCGACCGGCTCGTGAACGAGGGGTTCAAGCACGTGCTCCTCGTCGGCGCCGGCGGCACCTACGCCCAGATGTGGCCGTACGAGCACCTCGCCCGGCGCAGCTCCACCTTCGACGTGCGCGCCGCGATCGCGGCCGAGCTGATCGTCTCCGGTGACGCCCGCCTGGGCGAGGACACCGTGGCGATCTTCACCTCGGTCTCCGGCACCACCGACGACACCATCCGCGCCATCGAGTACTGCAAGTCCAAGGGCGCCCACACGGTCTCCTTCACCGGCCACGCCGACTCGCCCGTGGCCACGAAGGTGGACACGGCGCTCGTCTCGCAGCCCAAGACCTGGCCTTTCGACATGCAGCTGCTGCTGTTCATGACGCGGCTGCTGTCGCGCCGGGGCGAGTTCGACGGATACGAGAAGTTCGCCGCCGAGTTCGCGGGCATCCCGGAGATCCTCGTCGAGGTCGCCAAGCAGGCCGAGCCGGTGGCCGCCGCCTTCGCCGAGGCCCACAAGGACAGCGACTACCACTTCCTCATCGGCGGCGGGAACCTCTGGGGGTTCACGTACCTCTACTCCATGTGCATCCTCGAGGAGATGCAGTGGCTCCGCACCACCAGGGTGCACAGCGCGGAGTTCTTCCACGGCTCGCTCGAGCTGATCGAGGAGAACACCAGCGTGATCATCTTCCAGGGTGAGGACGAGACGCGGCCGCTCACCGACCGCGCCGAGGCCTTCGCGCGGCGCGTCTCCAAGGACGTGACCGTCTTCGACACCCGCGACTACCCGCTCACCGGGATCAGCCCCGAGTTCCGCGGCCTGCTCGCGCCCCTCGTCCTCGACACCGTGATGAGCCGCGTCAGCAAGCACCTGGAGCGGGTCCGCGACCACTCCCTCGACCTGCGCCGCTACTACCGGGTCATGGACTACTGAGGTCCTCATGCGAGTGCTCGGCTTCGGCGACAACATCGTCGACCGGTTCATCGACCGCGGCGTCGACTACCCCGGCGGCAACAGCGTCAACGTCGCCGTCTACGCCCGCCGCCTCGGCCTCGAGTCGGCGTACCTGGGCGTGTTCGGCGACGACTCGCTCGGCGGCTTCCTGCGGGAGTCGATCGCCGCGGAGGGGGTCTCCATCGACCGGTGCGTCGTCCGGGAGGGCGAGAGCGGCGTCTCCCACCTCCGGGTCGACGACGGCGATCGCGTCTTCCTCGGCTGGAACGGCGGCGGCGTCACCGTTCGGGAGCCCCTGGTGCTCGACGACGGCCTGCTCGGCTACGTGAGCGGCTTCGACCTCGTGCATTCGAGCGTCTACTCGCGCAGCGAGCCCGAGCTGCCGAAGCTGGCAGCGCTCCCCACGCTGGTCAGCTTCGACCTGTCCAGCGAGGAGGAGTACCGCGGTCCCGCCTACCTGGACCGCGTCTGCCCGCACGCCGACCTCGTGCTGCTGTCCTGCTCCGACCTCGACGAGGCCGCCACCGCCGACCTCCTCGCCGAGGCGGTACGGCGGGGCGCCCGGCTCGCGGTCGGCACCCGTGGCGTGGGCGGCGCCGTCGCCCACGACGGCCACGCCCCGGTGGGCGCACCCGCGCAGCACGCCGACGGCATCGTCGACACGATGGGCTGCGGCGATGCCTTCCTCGCCGGGTTCGCCGCCTCGCTGCTGCGCGACGGCTGGACCTCGGCGGCCCGGCCGGAGCCCGGCCAGATCGCGCGGGCGCTGCGCCGCGGGGCCGCATCGGCCCGCGACCAGTGCTTCGTCGAGGGGGCCTTCGGCCACGGCCGGCTGACTACGATGTGATGGGCTGATCAGGAACGGGGGAAGGGATCCATGCCAGCGGACCGTGGCCAGGGGCCGACGATCTCCGAGGTCGCGGCGGAGGCCGGCGTGGGCCGCGCCACGGCGGCCCGTACGCTCGGCGGCTACGGATACGTCAGCCCCGAGCTGCGCGCGCGGGTGCTCGCGGCGGCCGAGAAACTCGGCTACCGCGCCAACGCGCTCGCGCGCAGCATGTCGACCGGCGTGAGCCACACCCTCGGCGTGATCGTGGCCGACATCGGCAACCCCTTCTTCGCGGGGCTGCTGCGGGGCATCTCCGACACCGCGCGGGCCCGGGGGTTCGACGTGATCGTGCTGAGCACGTACGAGAACCTCCAGCAGGAGATCGCGGCCACCAACGTGCTCATCGACAAGCGGGTCGACGGCGTCATCGTCTCCTCGGCCGCCCTCGACCGTGACCAGGTCGCGCACATCAGGGCGGCCATGGACCGGGGCATCCCCGTCGTGCTCGTCGACCGCGCGGTGGCCGCCCTCGACCTCGACGCGGTCGTCATCGACAACCGCGACGCCGCCCGTGAGGCGGTCGAGGTGCTCATCGCGGCCGGTCACCGCCGCATCGGGTTCGTGTGGGGTCCGCCGGTGGCGCAGCCGCCGTCGACCAGGCGCGAGCTGCTGGCGGCGGCCTCCGCCAGCCTGTGGACCGACGGCGAGCGGCTGCGCGGCTACCTCGACGCGCTCGACGACGCGCACATCCCGTTCGATCCCGAGCTGGTGATGGCCGGGCCCAAGACGGAGGAGCGGGTGGTGGGGGAGGTCGGCCGCATGCTCGCCCTCCCCGACCGGGTCACCGCCGTGTTCTGCACGGAGACGGACGGCATGACCGGCTCCCTGCGCGCGCTGCGGAAGGCGGGGCTTTCGTACCCGGACGACGTGGCGCTGATCGGATTCGACGACAGTGCGTGGGCGGCGGTCATGGACCCGCCCCTGACGATGATCGCCCAGCCGGTGCACCAGCTCGGCGCCAAGGCGGCCGAGGTCCTCCTCGACATCCTGGGCGGCGCCGAGCCGGCCCGCACCATGCACACCCTGCGCTCCCAGCTCATCCAGCGCGCCTCGGTGGCCGCACCGCCCGAATAGGGGAGTCGTCCCCGTGGACCGGGGACGACTCCGCTCGGCTCGTCTACGCCCAGGGCTGGTCGACGACCCAGCTCACGTCGTCAGCCCAGAGGGAGGAGCTGTCGAAGGTGTGCGAGCCGCCGTTGCTGGCGATGTAGAGAGTGTTGCTGTAGTGACGGATGTACCGGTCCGGGAAGTTGTAGGAGGCCAACGAGACGCCCTGGCCGTTCTGGCCGGACTGCGGGCAGAACGTGGCATCCGAGGCGAACAGTGAGCTGCCGTCGTTGTGCTGCCGGTACAACTGGTAGTTCTGGTGGCGCAGGAAGTCGCCGGGGTAGTTCTTCGACTCCAGCGACACGCATGAGCTGTTGGCCAGACCGTTGCGTACGACCCACGTGGCGTCGCCCTTGTCGCCGGAGGAGCTGGACGAGGTGATCACCGACGTGATGACCTGGCCGTTCTGGTGACGGATGTAGCGGCCGGTGCAGCAGGCCGTCGTCGCGCGCAGCGAGATCGACGAGCCGGGGGTGAGCGTCCCGCCCGGGCCGCCCGTTGAGGTCGTGTATCCGGCGGCGACGATGTTGGCCTGCACCGCGTTCTCGGTGGCGTCCGACGGATAGCCGGACGTCATCACGCCCTCGTAGAAGGTGCCGGCGGAGCCGTGGCTGTTGTCACCGCCGATTCCGAGGATGATGGCGCCCTCCTTCTTCATCGGGTTGTAGCCCGCGACGTTGGGGCGCGGCCCGTTGTAGAAGGTCGACAGGTTGCCCGACTGCGCGTTGCCGGCTCGGATCGCCCAGTGGTTCGGCTCGCCCTTGATGATGGCGGTCAGGTAGCGGTAGTTCACGCTGGGGTCGTTCGAGTTGTAACCGGCGTTCACTCCGGAGAACAGGCCGTTCTCGAGGTCGGCCATGACCCAGGGGCCGTTGCCCGTGCCGTAGCCCCAGACCTTGATGTTGCCGAAGTAGATGGCCTCCATGGTGCCGTTGCCGTTGTCACGGCTGTTGGTCTCGGCGTTGCCGTAGTCGAAGCAGCAGCCGCCGTTGTAGTGCGTGCCGTCGAAGACCGCGTACATCCCCTCCGGCTGGTCCCCCCTCGCGATGCCGTTGGTGTTGTTGTTGCGGTAGCCCGTGCCGGGGGCGACGAAGACGCCGTACGCCTTGTGGCCGTTGATCATGGTCGGCGCCGCGGTCGCGTTCGCGAGGTTGTCGTATCCGCCCGGAGCCGGGCCCTGGAACCCGCCGGGGGGCGCCTGGGTGAGGTGGTTACCCCGACCGGACTGGTCGTAAATGATGGTGATGAGGCAGGTCGTACCGGCACAGAACGAATCCTGCGTGGCGGCGTTGGCGTATCCGCCCGCGCTCAGGAGACCGATGTCCCGGGTGGTGTTGTCCGAGGCGCGGCGCACCTGGTACAGCGCGCCGTTGTAGGAGCCGTACAGGGCACGGGTCGTGCTGTGCGCCGCCACGCAGGGGGTGCCGCCGGAGGCGTAGATGTCACACGCCTGCGACGTCGCGGCCTGTGTCGGCGTGGAGATGCCGGCCAGCAGGCCTGCGGCGAGCGCGACGGCCGCACCCGCGGACAGCAGTGCCTTTTTGAGCTGCCGGAATCCGGACCGGACAATCATGATGAACCTCTGCCTTTCAGGGGGTGCCGCGGATGCCGGGGAGTTTTAGGCATGGGTCGTTAACCGAAAGGCGCGAGCGGCCGCCATGCGACTGCGCGATTGACGATATGCCCGCTGACCTGTGACATCACGACAGGGGCGGAAGGTGGATTGCTGTGTTAGCGTTAACATTACTGCGCTTGGGACGGCCTCCGCGATGTGCTCGTGGGTTGACTGGCTCACTATGGAACGGAAGCGCATGTTGCGTCAAGGTTTCCGCTGAATTGTGAAAGTTTCACGTTAATTGCGAAATAGCGCGAAGCTTGAGAGATCGTCCGAAATCCCCAATCGACCGCGTTCGGCGTGGCGACCGGCTACGCCGATGCGAAGCTGGAGGCATGCTTCATCGCATCACCCAGGCCCTTTCCCGGCAAAGGCCCGACCCCCGGCAACTCGCCGAGCAGGATGCGTGCGCCTATGGCGCGCAATTACTGGCAGAGGCCCGCGAAGAGCTGAACCGGGCGGACAGCAAGGCTCAGGTGCTCCTCGGCATCGTGGGCATCGGGCTCGGCTCCTTGGACAATCGGGCCAGGAACGTGTCCAACGGCCATGGGTTCTCTCGGTGATTTGCCAACGGCGCACCTCCACCCCCCTCCCGCACTATGACACCGAAGAGAAGCAGGACCAACACCCGCTGATGAAGCCGCTCAGCAGCGCCGCCATTTGATCTTCATCGGGGGGATTCGGCAAGATGGCCCCCAAAGTGCGGGCTCACCTTCCGCCACCGAGGAGCTGACTCAAGTGGACTTCACAGTGACGTGGGCGGTCGCATGAGGGCCCGGGTGCGTCCTTGCCGCATCCGGGATATATCGGATGCACTGTGGCAGGTTCATGGTTCTTGCTCTCGGCGACGATCTCCCGCCGTGCAGGTCGCGATCACCGCTGACCGTCACCCAGAAATTGCCGAGCTCCGCGCAACGTGGTCCGAAGCCGCCGCTGAGTCATGGCGCAGTCCAAGCGCACGTCCATAGGGCCGGGCAACCTGGTGTCCGCCCGTCGGCCTGAAGGCAAATGATCCGCGTCGAGGCCATCGCGGCGAGCGATGAGCAGCCCGAGCTCGTACCGGCTTACCGCATCGGCTCCAGCTACGTGGTGGACACCGCGATGCTCGGATGCGGCGAGTTCAAGAAGCGCCGCAGCAAGGTCAACGACATGCACGGGACACCGCACGTCATCAGTGAACAGCACCCCTCTCGCCCTGCCGGTGGCCAGTGAACGCACCAGGGCCTCATGCGGGGAATCACCGTCGCCAATGATCAAGGATGTCCGAGCTGTCACCGCAGCCGGCACGATCGCGCTCACCGCTGTCTCGGCGGCGGCCTTGGCCGCGCCGTACGGGGTGATCGGGTCAGGGACACACGTCTCGTCATAGCGGATCGCAGCGCCGGAGAAGACCGCGTCGCTGGACACATGGACGAGGCGTCCGCCCGCCATGGAGACAGCCAGAGCCACGTTCGCGGCGCCGATCGCCGTGGTCGCCCAATCCGCCTGACGGTACGCGGCGTTGATGACCACCTCTGCCCGGAAGGCGCCGATCAGCTCATCGACATCCTCGCGTCGGCGCACATCGAGCGGCAACCACTCAAGACCGGTGGTCTGTCCAGGCCGGGTCAGATACGTCGCAGCAACCTCGTGCCCTGCCGGCAGGCACTGTCGAGCCAGCTCACGGCCGAGAAAGCCACTACCGCCGACGATGAGGATTCTCATGGCCGGTCACCCTAGTTGACCGGCCACTCCGGGGGCTCATCCGACGGGCTCGTCTCCGAGTCGGAGACGTGCGGAATCTCAGCCGTCTAGCGCTGCTTGAGGCGGAGCGCTTCCTTGCGGGTCTCGGCCTGGACGGACCGCTCGCGCTCCAGCCATGCCGGATTTTCCGCCTTGAGCGCGTTGATCTCATCGGTGGTGAGCGGTTCGGTGATCCCGCCTCTGGCCAGCCCGGATATGGAGACCCCGAGCTTCGCGGCGACGACCTGCTTGGGGTGCGGGCCGTTGCGGCGCAGGTCAGCGAGCCAGGCCGGTGGCGTCGCTTGCAACGCGTTCAGCTCGTCCCTGGAGACCACACCCGACTGGAACTCGGCGGGAGTGGCCGAGAGGAGGACGCCCAGCTTCTTGGCCGCGGTCTCGGGCTTCATCGTCTGGACGGTCTTCGGTTTGGACGAGGGCATGGTGCCAAGAGTAGTCAGTCGGAACGGGTTCTCAGACATCGGTACGCTGAGGAAGTGACTGATGGTGAGACCGGCAAGGCATTTCGGCTGGCGTATGTGCCCGGGGTGACGCCCGCGAAATGGGTCAACATCTGGACCGAGAGGATGCCCGGCGTACCGCTCACCCTGGCCACGGTTCCCGCCGCCGAGGTGGTGGGACTTCTGCGGGATGGCGGCGCCGACGCCGGATTCGTCAGGCTGCCGGTAGACCGCGACGGGCTCAGCGTGATCCCTCTCTACATGGAGACCACGGTGGTGGTGGTGCCCAAGGACCACGCGGTGGCCGCCGCCGACGAGGTGACCATCGCCGACCTGGCCGACGACGAGGTGCTCCACCCTCTGGACGACACCATCGAGTGGACGGTCCGGCCCGGGCTGCCCGCGTTCACCCGCCCGGCCACGACGGCGGAGGCGGTCGAGCTCGTGGCTTCCGGCGCCGGGCTTCTTCTGGTCCCCCAGTCGCTCGCACGCCTCCACCACCGTAGGGATCTCACGTACCGGCCGGTGCTGGACGCGCCGCAGTCTCAGGTGGCGCTGGCCTGGCCCACGGACGCGACCACCGACCTGGTGGAGGACTTCATCGGCATCGTCCGCGGCCGGACGGCGAACAGCTCGCGGGGCCGTACCCAGGCCTCCCCTGCGGAGAAACCGGCACAAAAGCAGGCACAGAAACCCACACGGAACGGCGCCGCCCGCCGGGCCACGCCGACCAGCCGCAAAAGAAAGGGCTACCGGCCTCGGTAACCTGCAGCCCCGAACCCGAACGGCACAATGCCCGTCCTCGCCGAGTCCACACCGGCCTCGCCCCCGACCCGGTCTCCTTCGCCAGATCCACACCGCCCGGTCGGACGCCTCAGCCGAGGCGGTCCGGCACCTCGACATCGGCGAGACCGTCGCCATGGTCGTCCACCCGAGGGCTGAAACTGTCGGCGCGCCGGACTGTCCTGTAGCGCTGTGGAGCTGGAGATGGACGCATCACCCAGGCGGAGTCAGTGGCCCATGGAGGCGCCGCCGTCGACGGGAATGACCGCTCCGGTGAGGTAGGAGGCGGCCGGTGAGGCCAGGAAGCGGATCACCTCCGCGATCTCCTCCGGCGCCGCCATTCGCTGCAGCGGCGTCTCGGCGCACATGTCGCGGATGCGCTGCTCGGGAAGGATCGCTGTCATGTCCGTGTCGGTGAGCCCGGGCGCGACGACGTTGACGGTGATGCCGCGGGGCCCCAGCTCCCACGCCAGCGACCGTGCCAGCCCGATCAGCGCCGCTTTGGAGGCCGCGTAGTTGCTCTGCCCGCGCTCGCCGCGCAACCCCACTGAGGAGGAGACGAACACGATCCGCCCGCGCCGCGCCTTGAGCATCCCGGGCACCACGCGCCTGGTGACCCGGAAGGTTCCCTTGAGGTTGGTGTCGAGCACGGCCTCCAGGTCCTCCTCAGTCATGCGGAGGAAGAGCTTGTCGCGTGTGATCCCGGCGTTGGCCACGAGGACCTCCACCGCACCATGCAGCGTCTCGACCTCGGTGACGGCGCGGTCGACGTCGTCGGCCGAGGTCACGTCGCACCGGCAGCCCGCCAGGCCCTCGGGCGGCTCGACGCCGCGGTGGGTGACGGCCACCTTGTCGCCGTCGCGGGCGAACGCGCGGGCGACGGCCAGGCCGATGCCGCGGTTGCCACCGGTGACCAGCACGGAGCGGCTCATGACGTACCACCGTTCATGGCGTCCCAGGCCGCGCCGATGCGGTCGGGGCTGATCTCGCCGCCCTCGTCGTCGGCCAGCGACTGGACGACATCGGCGAACTCGCGCCGCCTCCCGTGCTCGACCTCCACCCCGTGATGCATGGCCATCACGTAGGCGACACCGCCCTTGCCCGACTGGCTGTTGATACGCACCATCGACTCGTGCGAGCGGCCGATGTCGCGCGGATCCAACGGCAGGTACGGCACCTGCCACGGCAGTTCCTCGACGGGAACACCGGTCTCGGCGGCGCACTGGGCCATGGCGTCCAGACCCTTCTTGATGGCGTCCTGATGTGAGCCGGAGAATGCCGTGTACACGAGTTCGCCCGCGTACGGGTACCGCGGCGGCACAGGCATGGCGGTGCAGTCCTCGGCCACCGCCTTGATCCGGTCGATGTCGGAGAAGTCGATCCCCGGGTCGATGCCCTGGAGCAGTAGGTTCATACCGAGCGTGACCAGGCAGACGTTGCCGGCGCGCTCGCCGCTGCCGAACAGGCACCCCTCGACGCGCTCGGCTCCGGCCAGCAGCGCCAGTTCGGTCGCGGCGACGGCGGTGCCGCGATCGTTGTGCGGGTGGATGGACAGGCATACATGCTCGCGCGGCGACAGCGCACGGTTGAGCCATTCGATCTGGTCGGCGAACACGTGAGGCTGGGAGCGTTCGACAGTCGCGGGAAAGTTGAGAATCATCTGCCGTTCGGCGTCAGGCTGCCAGACGTCCAGCACGGCTTCGCAGACCTCGACCGCGAAATCCGGCTCCGTTTCGTTGAACGCCTCGGGCGAGTACTGGAACCGAAGGTCACAGTGCGCCAGCGCGCGTTCGGCGTGCTTCATCATCAGCCGCGTGCCCTGGACGGCAAGGTCTTTACACTCCGTCCGGGACATCGTCAGGACCAGCTTGCGAAAGGTCGGCGCGAGGGAGTTGTAGAGGTGAAAGGTGACCCTCGGCGCGCCACGCAGGGCTTCGATGCTCTGCGCGATCATCTCGTCGCGAGCGGGAACCAGGATGCTGATCCAGACGTCGTCGGGAATGCGCTCCTCTTCGATGAGCATGCGGACAAATACATGGTCATCCCTGCTGGCGACGGGGAAGCCGACCTCGATCTCCTTGTAGCCCATCTCCACCAGGAGCTCGAACATGGCGAGCTTCCTGCCGGGGTCCATAGGCTTGGCCAGCGATTGGTTGCCGTCACGGAGATCGGTTGACAACCATCGGGGCGCAGCTGTCAAGTGTCGATCTGGCCAGGAGCGGTCGGGAAGGGTCAGAGGGACGAATTCTGCATAGCGTCTGGCGGCCATTTTGGAATGCCGCATGCCAGGGTTCTCCATTCTCTGATGGATAGCACGGCCGGATTGACGCTAACCCGGAGGTTCCCGATCATCAAGTAGGGGTGAATGTATCGGAAGTTGTAGTCGGGTTGTCACCTTTCATGCTCCACTTAACTTCCGCCGATTTCTGTTGCAGCCTCGCGTTATGCCCGCTGGACACGCCTCTTCCCTACTCTCTCTACCCGCTCGTATTGGACACGGGGTCAATCTGCTGCGCATGTGCGTGGTCGAGACCCGCCCCTCGGTGCTGGCCCTGTTCACTCTGCGCTTCGCCGTCGGCGCGGTGCTGGGCGAGCGCGTACTCGGCGCCAACGGCGGCACGTGCCTGCAGGTGCTGTGCGCCTTGCTGGTCTGGATTCTGGTGATCTTCGCCGTCTACCTGTTCAACGGTGTCGAAGACCGCCAGGAGGACCGGGCCAACGGATCGGCACGGCCGATCGCCCGGGGTCTGCTGACCCCCGGCACCGCGCTCGGCGTCACGGGCGCGGCCACACTCGCCGCCCTCGTCGGAGCGCTGAGCCTCCCCGCCACCGTCAGCTGGATGGTGCCGGTGATCCTGCTGATGGGCTACATGTACTCGGGGCCTCCGTTCCATCTCAAGCGCACGACCGCCGGCACCGCCGCGATCGGGATCGCCGCGAGCCTGATGACGTACGCGGCCGGCTTCCTCACCCAGACCGACGGGTGGGTGCGCCAGATCGAGGTGCTCGTCGTGTTCACGGCCGCGGTTTCCCTGTGGACCGGCCTGGTCGGCGGACTCACCAAGGACCTGTCCGACATCGAGGGCGACGCCGCCGCCGGCCGTAGGACTCTCAGTGTCACGCGTGGTGAGCGCACTGTCCGGGTGCTCGCAGCCCTGGCCGCGCTCGGCATAGCCTGCGGATTCACCGCCGCCGTGCTGGCTCTCCAGCTGCCCCTGGTGGCCGCGGCGGCGATCATGACCACAGGGGCGGTCGCGCTGGTCGTCGTCACCCTGGGGCCGATCTCGCGGGGCAGCCGATCTCGCCGCCGCCGTCCGTATCGCACGTACATGATGACGCAGTATGTTGTTCATCTGATTTTAGTTGGATCTATCGCCATATCACCTGTTGCCTGGGCCGCCTAATTAGGTAAAAATGGGCCATCCGGTTTCCTAGGTTCCGGAGGCAGGGCCTTGGGGAGGCATCCGCAGGACGAGGTAGAAAGTTTCGCAGCCCTCAGGGGAGGCTGCGGCAAGCAGATTCTCTGCGAATACACACACCGACTCAAATTGGAAAGTTCCACGCTGGTACGAGAGCCGGCGACCCTTCAGCAATTGGTTGACAACGCCAACGAGATTCTCGATGACGTCTTCGCGGCGCTGGAGGCCGGCCAGATCCCGACCGACACCACCATCAGCCCGCTGGCCTGGGACATCGGCACCGACCGTGCCGAGGCCGGAGTCCATCCCAAGGAGTCGCTGGACGCTGCCTCGGTCTTCTTCAAGGTGGCGCTGCCGGCGCTGAGCATCGCTCTGGAGAATCGCCCCGACTATCCCCGCCTGTTCACCATCGCCGCTCTGACCCTGGAACAGGCCATCTCCTCCAGGATCCGGGCAGCGTCGGCCAGCTACACCAGCTTCCTGCTCAACAGGGTGCACACGGTGCAGACGGAGGAGCGGCGCAGGATCGCCAGGGACCTTCATGACCGCATCGGGTACGGTGTCAGCGTCGCCCACCAGCAGCTCGAGCTGTACCAGCGCAACCGGGTCGCCGAGCCCGTACGTGCCTCGGACAACGTCAAGCTCGCCGAGCAGGCCATCCAGGAGGCCATGCGCAAACTGCGCCAGGTGACCTCCGAGCTGCATCCGCACGATTCGCTCAAGAGCCTGGAGAAGGCTCTGCTCGGCTACCTCGAGACCGTCGACACCCACGACGTGGACGTGCGCCTGCAGATCAACGGCGACGAGGAGTGGGCCTTACCCGACGTCCGTGACGAGTCCTTCCTCATCGTCCGCGAGGCCGTGCGCAACGCGCTCGCGCACGCGCGCGCGTCAATGATCCTCATCAGGATCGACATCGCGCCGCACGAGCTGCGCGGGATCGTGCAGGACAACGGGCGCGGCATCCCGAGGGAGCGGCCCGCCTCCTCCGGGATGGGCCTGCAGTCCATGCGCGAGAGGGCCGAACTGCTCGGCGGCTCGGTCGTCGTGTCGAGCGAGGCGGGCAGGGGAACGTCGGTGGAGCTCTGCATGCCCAGGAGTGACGCCCAATGAGCACGCCCACCACGGTAGGCATCGTCGACGACCACACCCTCTTCCGGGAGGGGCTGCGCGAGATTCTGGAGACCTGCGAGGACCTGCGGGTGATCGGTGAAGCCGGCGACTCGGGCGGGGCGGTGGCTCTGGTCAGAGAGGAGCGGCCGGACGTGGTCATGCTCGACATCGAGATTCCCGGCGACGACGTGCTCGACACCGTCGACAAGATCCGTACCAGCTCGCCCGACACCAAGATCATCGTGCTCAGCATGTATGACGGCCCGCAGCTGCTGCGGCGGCTGTTATCGGCCGGGATCCGGGGCTACCTCCTCAAGAGCGTGCACAGCGAGGAGGTCATCTCCGCGATCAGGAGCGTCGTCAACGATCCCGAGCGCCTTGTGCTGGCCGTCTCCCGTGACAGCATGGCCCAGATCCACGCGCCCGCCCAGAACATCCTCACCGACAAGGAGCGGCAGGTCCTGGAGCTGGCCGCGCAGGCGCTGAGCAACCTGCAGATCGCCCGGCACCTCGGGCTCACCGAGGCCACCGTCAAGCGGCACCTGCGCAACGTCTTCGTCAAGCTCGGTGCCGTCTCCCGCATCGACGCCGTCAACCGGGCGGTCGCCGCGTCGCTGATCAGCATCAGGCAGGATCCCGGCGCGATGCCGAAGGGCTTCGGTTAGCGCCTGCCATCTCACGTGGCGCCCTCCGGATCGAAGACGAGGGCCAGGCGGTCACAGGTCTCCTGGGTCAGCAGCACGTCGACGGCGGCGATGTCCATCTCGAGCTGGACCGGGTCGAGAGCGCTCGGCAGCGGGACGACATCGTCGTTGCGTGAGAGCAGCCAGGCCAGCGCCAGGCGGCTCATGCCGACGTTCAGATCGGCCGCGATCGACTCCGCCTCCCGCACCATGCGCTGCACGGATTCGGCGCGCCGCTCGTCCCTGATGTCCGGGAAGCGCAGGCGCCCGCCGAGCAGGCCGCGGGCGAAGGGGCAGCGGGCCACGACGCCCACGTCCAGCTCCCGCGCCACGTCCAGCAGTTCGCGCTCCGCCTCACGGAAGACGACCGAGTACTCCGTGGCCAGCACCGTCATCGGATGTACGGCATGGGCGCGCCGTAACTGGTGCGGGGTCCCGCCAAGGAGCCCAATGTGGCGGATCTTCCCCTCGCGGACCAGCTCAGCCAGCTCGGTGACGCCGCTCTCGACCTGGGTCGAGAGGTCCGCGCGCAGGTAGTAGACGTCGAGGTAGTCGACCTTGTACCGGGCCAGAGCATGATCGCAGCGGCGCCGCAGGTACATGGAACCTTCCACGTGAGGCGCGGCCGCCGCCAGCAGCAGGTCCTGGCGTCGGACGTTCACCGCGCGTCCGATGAGGGGAGCCAGCTCGCTGTCGGGGTCCATGTCGCTGACGTCGAGCAGCGTGATGCCCGACGATATCGCGTAGTGGACCGTCTCGATCCAGGCGTCGGGGTCCACGCGCCCCGGCGAGGCCCACATCGACAGGCCGACACACGATGAGACCGGCCCGTTCCTGCCCAGTCTTCTATGGCGCACGAGAGCACCTCCGTCAGCATTCACAGGTATGTGGGGGGACGGTCGCGGAAGGCCCACCAGCCCACTGCCTGCAGGGTGAGCAGCAGCGGGATCACGAGCACCGCGACCGGAAGCAGCAGGCGCAGGGTGGTGGGGTCGGCGGCGGTCTCGGCCAGGCTCATGCCCGCACCGGATGCGGCCAGGATGATCGGCGCCATCAACGCGGCGGCACCGGAGGTGGCCGCGAACGCCCAGACCGGGGCTTCGCGCCGGAGCGCGAAGGTGCCGAGCAGGAGCAGGACGACCTGGACCGCGGGGGGCGCGGCCAGGATCCAGCCCGTTGCCGCCAGATGTGTGACCGCGCCCACGCCCGCGGCGGCCAGGATCGCCGCAGCCGCGGCGGCCAGCAGCGGGACACCTGCGCGCAGCGCCCGCCCGCGCAGCGGGCCACCGCTCCGCATCGCCAGGAACGCCGCCCCATGCCCGGCGAAGAGCGTCAACGTCGCCACCGCGCACAGCAGCACGAACAGTCGCGCGGAGGAACCGCCCAGCAGGATGCCGGTGAGCAGCCCCCAGCCCGCCGCGGCGACCAGTCCGCCGGCCGCGGCCAGCGCGCCCCAGAGCACGCGGGCAGGACGGGAGCGATGCCTGCTGCGCAGTTGGACGGCCACGGTGCCCACGACGACACCGCCGAGCAGCCCCGCCACCGGCAGGTGGAGGGACGGCAGCAGCGCGGCCTCCGCGTGGGGGAACGCCCCGGCCATCACCCCGGCGAAGGCCACCAGCCACACCTCGTTGCCCAGGAAGAACGGGCCGAAGGTGTTGAGCGCCAGCCGCCGCTCGCCCTCGCCGCGCGAGAGCGCCGCGTGCAGCAGCTGCACGCCGTAATCGTAACCGCCGAGCACCAGATACCCAGCGAGCAGGGCTCCGAGCAGGGCCAACCAGATCGTTTCCATGCCTTCCCTCACAGTTGGAGCGCGACCGGAGACTCCTTGTGGGGGAGCGCCTCCTGCCCGCGGAGGTCGGTGTCGCGCGGGCCGCGATGGGCGTAACGCACGATCAGGGACCAGTTCGCGATCGCCAGGGCCGCGAGCACCGTGCTGAAGCCGATCAGCGAGACCAGCACGACCCCGGGGGAGAGGGGCGAGCGGGCCTGGGAGGTCAGGAGCTGGCCGTACACCGCCCAGGGCTGACGGCCGACCTCGCGCACGAGCCAGCCCAGCGTGGACGACACGAACGGGATCGGCACGATGAGCATGACGAGGAACGCGACGCCGCGCGAGCGCGCCAGCGCGTTGCCGATCAGGCAGACGGCGCCGAACAGCGAGAGCACCACGATGAAGAACGCCGAGGTCATCATGAAGTCGTAGGCGCCGGCGATCCAGCCGGGCGGCGCGTAGTCGCCGGGCCCGAGCCGGGCGGCCAGCTCCGCCTGGACCTGCGCCACCGTGTACGGCCCGCGATCCTCGGGCAGCAGCACCTCGCGCAGCACCGCCATCTTCATCGGCTGAAAGGCGTGCAGCGGTGGGATCTGCCGGAACCCGGTCTCGGCGACCGCGATGGAGAACGGCACGGCCACCGCCAGCCCGGCACGGGCGGAGCTGAGGAAGAACGGCACCTCGGAGGTGCGCCGGAGGAACTGATAGGCGCTCACCCCGGCGACGAACCCGCCCCCGGCGACCAGCGCCGCGGACACGATGTGCCACAGGGCGTACAGCGCGTTGGGGTTGGTCAGCATGGCGGCGAAGTCGGTCAGGTAGGCCCTGCCGTTCCGGATCTCGGCGCCCACCGGGTGGTGCATGAACCCGTTGGCCACCAGGATCCAGTACGTGGAGGCGTAGGCGGTCGCGGTGACCGCCCAGAAGAGGAGCAGGTGCACGACCTTGGGCAGCTTTCCCCATCCGAAGATCCACAGCCCGAGGAAGGTCGACTCGGCGAAGAACGCCACGAGCGTCTCCATCGCCAGCGGCGCGCCGAAGACGTTGCCGGCGAAGGCCGACAGCCCGCTCCACGACAGCCCGAACTGGAACTCCATCACCAGCCCGGTGGCGATGCCGAGCGCGTAGTTGACGACGTAGATCTGTCCCCAGTAGCGGGTCATCCGCTCGAAGCGCGGGTTGCGGCCGATGACGTAGCGGGTCTGCATGTAGGCGATGATCGGTGCGAGCCCGAGCGTGAGCAGCACGAACAGCCAGTGGAAACCGACCGTGATCGCGAACTCCAACCGGGTCATGACCTCAACGTCCACCTGGATAGCCCTTCAGCGTCTCGGCGGCCAGCTCCCGCAGCGCGCTGACGTCGACCTTGCCGTTGCGGTTGACGGGAAAGCGAGGCAGCATCACCACCGCGTTGGGACGCTCGTAGGATGCCAGAAGGGCGCGCAGACGAGCGCGCCAGTGGCGCTCGTCCCGTTCGCTGTCCTGGACGAAGAACACTAGCATCGACCCGGCCCGCTCGTCGTCGACGGCGACGACCTTGACCGGGGCGCCGCACTCCTCGGCGCGGCGTTCCAGGTACTCCGGGTAGAGCGTGTGGCCGAGCCGGTGCACGGCGTTCATCCGGCCGTAGACGTGGAGCACGCCGTTGTCGTCGAGCCGGCCGAGGTCGCGGGTGCGGAACCAGGTGTCCTCGAAGGGCACCAGGCTGCCGTCGGGCCGCAGGTATCCCTCCAGCCTGCCGGGGGTCTGCACCTCGATCTCGCCAGGATCGCCCTGGACACGGACCCTCACCCCAGGCAGCGGCCTGCCGCAGCCTTCAAGCTGATCAGGCAGCATAAGGGCGATGTTGCCCGTCTCGGTCATGCCGTAGCCGTCGAGCAGGGGATGCCCAGTGGTGGCGCGGAAGCGCTCGGCCAGCGGGCGGTTGAGCGGCGCGCCGCCGACGCACCACATCCGGACCTTCTCCAGCCTGCCCAGCAGGGCCGGGTCGCGGGCGAGGAGCGTGAGCAGGCCGTGGTAGGTGGGCGGGGTACCGTCGACGACGGTGGCCCCCGACTCGGCGACGGCCGCGATCGCGCGTTCCAGCCGGCGGTAGGGCGCCACGAGCAGCCGGCAGCCGGTCAGCCACCAGATGAGCAGCAGCGACATGCCGTACTGGTGGGAGAACGGCAGCAGCGGCGCCAGCACGTCGTGCGGCGCGTAAGCCATCGCGGCGGCGGTCACGCGCGAGTTCTCCATCACGGCGTGGCCGGACTTGACCACGGCCTTCGGGGATCCCGTGGTCCCCGAGGACCACATGACCACCCCGTCCCGGCGGCGTTCCCACGCCTCCAGGGAGATCGTCGCGGGTGCCGTGGCGGCGGGCCCGTCAGGCTCGGCGAGGTCCAGCACGCTCCGCGGGGGCAGCGGGATCCTGGCGGGCGCGTCGGTGACCGCCCAGCGCACCCCGGAGACGTCGCTCATGGTGGCGAGCTGGTCGGCGGCCAGTTGCGGATCGGCCAGCACGATCGAGGCGTCGAGGTGGCACAGCGCCAGCAGCGCGGCGACGAAAGGGGAGGAGTTCTCCCCGGTCAGCAACACGCGGTCGCCGGCCCGGACGCCCAGCTCGGTGAGCCGGGCGACCAGGCCGAGCGCCTGCTTCTCGACCGCGGACGGCCGCAGGACGTCAACCACGGGTCTCCTCCCCTGTGGCGGCGGTCAGCAGGATCCGGCTGCGGTCGGCCACGACCAGCCGTGATCCGGCGGGGCCCGCGCCGACGTGAGCGTCACGCCCGATGAGCGAGCCGCGGACCGGCCCGACCCCGTGCAGCGTGGCGCCCTCCAGCACGATGGTGTCCTCGACCGTGCTGTCCTTGACCTGACAGTCGGGGCCGAGCGACGTGTGCGGACCGATCGTGCTGCCGCTCACGCTGGTGCCGACGCCGATGATGGCCGGGCCGACCACGCGGGAGCCGCGGACCGTGGAGCCGGCGTCCACCAGGACCGGTCCGATGAGCTCGCTGTCGTCGTCCACCTCGCCGAGGATCAGCGGGTCGATGCGGCGCAGAAGCTCGCGATTGCAGTCCAGCACGTTGTCGACGCAGCCGACGGTGTTCCAGTAGCCGCGGGCAGAGTAGGCCAGCACGGTGGCGCCGTGCTTGATCATCCAGGACACCGCATCGGTGAGCGCGTAGCCGCCGTACCAGGTGGGCCCGGCCGACATCACGGCCTGGTGGATGGCGGGGCTGAAGACGTAGGCGCCGACCAGCGCGCGGTCGAAGGCCGGGTGGCCGTGCCCCTCGGTGATGCCGGCCAGGTGGCCGTGCTCGTCGACCAGGGCGACCGGGCCGCTGCCGGCCTTGGCGAGGTCGCCCACCATGGCCACGGCCTCGGCCCTGTCGCTCCGCTCGTACTCGGCGACCAGGCCGGGGACGTCGTCGAGGACGACCTCGCCGCCGTGCAGGACCAGGAAGTCGTCCTCGTCCAGGAAGTCCCGGGCGAGCAGGATGCCCAGGCCGAGCAGGGCGCGGTCCTGCCGGATGTAGGTGACGTCGAGGCCGAAGGCGGCGCCGGTGCCGACAGCCTTCCTGATCGGGTCGTCGTGCCGGTCTACGACGATGCCCACCTCGGAGATTCCGGACTTCTTGATCGCCTCGAGCGCGTAGCTCACCACGGGGCGGTTGGCGACGTGAACGGCGTCGCCGTAGGGGCGCGACATCGTCCCTGTCCGCCCCGCCAGCACGAGAGCCTTCACAGGCTGCACCTTTCCACGAGTTCGTCTGTCAAGCGGCGCCGATGGGCACGCGGCGCCTGGCGCCCTGCGCGTGCAGCATGCGGTATCTGAGCTGGCGCAGCTCGCGGGAGGGCTCCAGACCGAGCTCCCGGTCCAGTACGGCGTACAGTTCCTGGTAGGCGCCCAGCGCCTCCTCGCGCCGCCCCACCTGGCACAGGGCCTCCATCAGCCGTCCGTGGAACCACTCGTTGAGCGGGTTGGTCGCCACCAGGAAGCGCAGCTCTCCGATCAGGTCGCGGCCCCGGCCGATCTCCAGGTCAGCCTCGATGCGCAGCTGCAGCACCCGCAGCCGCGTCTCTTCGAGATCGGCGAGGTGGGCCTCCAGCACGGGGCCGGGCATGACGTCGGTCAGGGGGTGGCCGGACCACAGGTCGAGTGCCTGCCGCCAGCGGCGGGATGCCTCCTCCACGCGCCCCGCCGCCGCGCACGCGCGCCCCTCCTGCACCATCCGGCGGAAGGCGAACACGTCCACGCTCTCCTCGGGAACGGACACGAGGTAGCCGGGCGGGCGGGTGACGATCAGCTCGTCGCCGAGGGGCAGGCCGGCTTCGTGGTCGAAGAACCGGCGGAGCTGGTAGACATGCGTCTGGATCGTGGTGACAGCGCTCTTCGGAGGGTTGTCACCCCACAACTCAACGATGAGCGATTCGACGTCGACGACCCGGTTCGCATTGAGCAGCAGAAGGCCGAACAATTGCCGTTGACGGGGTGCGGTAAGGCGCCATACCCGTTCCTCTGATCTCATTTCCAGAGGACCGAGGACCTTGAATTCGACCATGCGGCTGAACTCCAATCTCGGGCCATTTCCTGACTCGAACAAAATGACCGTAGCCAGCCCCGAGACGGGCAGACAAGAGGTATTGACGGAGGATCGTCCCGGGGTATCGAAAGGAGTACCGGCGGTCCGACGTCCGATACGCGAACACGAGTGAGGCGGGACCGCCATGGGTCCCGCCTCACTCTTGGCGCTGGTTCAGTCGGTCTTGGGGGTGAACGGGCAGCGCCAGGTCGGCTCGGTGAACCGGCCGCCGTAATGGCGCGCCTCGTCCTTGTAGGCTATGAAACTGGGGTTCGGCGAGCCGTGGAAAGAGCGTTCTCTGCCGCGTATCTTGGTGCGCAGCTTGAAGAACTTGATGCCGAGCGCGTTGAATTGGATGTGCGAATTGAACACCAGGGTGGGTCTGCCGAACCGGCGGCTCGGTCTGGACGCGCCCGAGTGCAGCCCGACCACGAAAAACGGGTGGGCGCCGACAGAATAGGCGAAGTCAGCGGACTCGGGGTCGGAGCTGTACTGGTCGTTCCACGGAAAACGCTCGGAGTCTAGGTCGTGCATGGCCTGCAGGTGCCGCCACAGCAGCGTCTCGTACTCGTCCTCGGTCAGCTCACCCGGCTCCTCGAACGTCGCCACGAAGGAGGTGAAGCTGCGCGCGGACGGCTCGAAGGACTCGAGGAAATCGAGCACGTCGCGGTGGTGCGCACGCACAGACTCCAGCTCTCCCAGCTCCGGGTAGTGGTGGTGAACGATGGATTTCCTGTGCAGCGCGGCCCTGGCTCCGAGGCAGACGAAGTCGTCCTGTTCGATGAACGCGGCAAGGGCGGCGTAGACGTCATCATCCATGCCGGATGCTCCAAGGTCAGAAAGGGATGTCGCCGCGCGCCACGAACGGCGATCCCGCGGCCGATGGTCCGCGCGACCGCGTTCGTGGTCACGCGTGGTGTGATGATCTGGTCGACGGCGCCCAGGGATCCGGGCCCTCGGCCCCCTCCACGTCGTCGGGGAGAAGGCCGTGGGCATCGAGATCTCCGGGCACGGTGTGCCACGCCGGCTACCTCGCGGGCGTCGCGACGGCCGCCCGGGCGGGCGCCCTCCAGAGCGGCAGCGCGGCCGCGATCAACCACACGGCGGGCACGAGCATGCCGAACAGCGGGTAGAGCACGCCGTAACCGAGGTCGGTCAGCCCGGTCGCGTACAGGTAGGCCGCGGTGACCACGGCTCCGGTCCCGCCGCCGACGCCGAGCCAGGCGACCCACCGCGGGTACAGCGGGCTGACGAGCATGGCCAGGCCGTAGGCGATGGGCGCCAGGCCGGCCACGAGCAGCACTCCGGTGATCTCGGTGGAGTAGGCGGCCCGGCCGCTGGCGGCGAAGATGGCGTCCCGCACGCCGGGTGTGTCCGTGGCGACCTGGGTCAGGAACGGGTGGACGTAGCCGTCACGGGCATAGGTGACGATCAGCAGGCCCACGCCGGCGACGGAGAGGCCGTTGCCGGCCGCCGCCAGTGGTCTTGCCGCCGTGCCGTGGAATGCCTCACCCACCGTGAGCAGGCCCGCCAGCCGCAGGGCCGTCCCGATGGTCACCGCGAAGTGCAGCAGCACCCACAGGCCTTTCGCGCCGGCGATGCCGTTCATGTAGACAGATGGCGCCACATCCGCGAACGGGTCCTGGATGAGAACCAGTACGGCCATCGCGCTGAGCATCGCCAGCGACACTCCCGCGATTCCCGCCCCGGCGCCGATCCGTGTCGCCGTTCCCTTGTCAGTCTCCCATCGCATGGAATCCTCCATCCACGTGGATCACTTCTCCGGTGGTGGCGGGGAACCAGTCGGACAGCAGCGACACACAGGCGCGAGCGACCGGCTCGCAGTCGTCGGCCTTCCAGCCGAGCGCTGAGCGCGCGTCCCAGCCCGCCTCGACGTCGGCGAAGCCGGGGATGCTCCGCGCGGCGACCGTGCGCAGCGGTCCCGCGGCCACCAGGTTGACCCTGACGCCGCGCGGTCCCAGGTAGCGCGCCAGGTAGCGGGAGCAGGACTCCAGCCCCGCCTTGGCCACGCCCATCCAGTCGTAGTTGGCCCAGGCCACGGTGGCGTCGAAGTCGAGACCCACGATGGACCCGCCGTTGGGCATGAGCGGCAGGCAGGCCGTGGTGAGCGCTTTCATGGAGTAGGCCGAGACCTGCACCGCGGTCGAGACGTCCGACCACGGCGTCTCCAGGAACGTGCCGCCGAGGGCGGACTCCGGGGCGTAGGCGATGGCGTGCAGCACTCCGTCCAACCGGTCCAGCCCCACCCGCTCGGGGAGGCTGGCCAGCTGGCCCTCGTCGGTCACGTCGAGCTCGACGACCGGCGTGTCGGCCACCGGCAGCCGGCGCGCGGTGCGCTGGACGAGGCCCAGCCGACCGAACCCGGTCAGCACCACGTTGGCGCCCTGCTCCTGAGCGATCCTGGCCACGTGGAAGGCGATGCTGGAGTCTGTCAGCACGCCCGTGACGAGGATGTTCTTGCCGTCGAGGAGTCCCATGTCAGCTCCCGGCGGGCGTGACGGTGACGACGCCGGTCCGCCACAGCAGCTTGATCAGGTGCAGCTGGAGCTCGGTGAGCTCCTCCCGCAGTTGCCGGTACGGCACGCCGCCACCGGACAGGGCGTCCCAGACGACCTTGCCGCCGTCGACCTCGTCGAAGCTGCGCACCTCGACACCGGAGGCCGCGCCCTCGACCGAGTACCGGTGGCACGGCAGCGGTGTGGAAAGGGGCGACACCACAGCGTCGCCGTTGGCGACGGGATCCGCCCAGTAGGCGGTGAGCGCCGCGTGCTCCTCCTCCGTCAGCTGGAACGGTGGCGGGGGCGGGAAGCCCTTGAAGCCGGGGATGTCCAGCCCGAGGCTCTTGCGAACGGAGGCGCCCGGGGTGAGGCTGACGTGGTCGTCGTCGCCGATCACGCCGGGGTCGGCCATGCCGTACGCCTTCATGTAGGGGCCTTCGGCGTCGAGGTCGGCCTGGGTGCCGCCCTCGCCGGTCATGTGGCGCAGCACGTCGGGCTCCATCGTGGTGCTGAGCAGGATCTGGAAGGTCTGCTCGCGGAAGTTGCCGGCCACGTCCTGGCCGCGGGTGCGCCAGTAGATGCTGTCGGGGTTGTTCTTGCCGATGGCGTGGTACCACTGGTCGATCGAGAGCGAGAACGACTCGGCGATGCCGTGCCACTCCATGTCGTAGTCGTGCCAGAGGTCGCGTTTGTGCTGCTCGTCGACGCTCTCGTCGAAGGTGGCCGCCAGCACGGTCGCCGCGGACAGCCCGTGGTGCATGGCGAAGGCCACGCCCGAGGAGAAGAGCGGGTCGACGAAGTAGGCGGCGTCACCGACCAGGATCCAGCGCTCGTCGTAGCTGGCGAACTGGTCGTTGATCATGGAGTAGTTGGTCGCGGTCTGCATCTTGTCGGAGATCGGGGTGCCGTTCTTGACGAGCTCGCCGACCAGCGGGATGTCCTTGATGGCGTTGGTGAACTGGGCGATGTCGGTGAAGTCCTTGCCCTCCTCCTTGAGGATGGCGGGGATGGTGACGATGCCGACCGAGTGCGTCATGACGCGCTCGCCGTCGATCACCTTCGGCACCGGGATGTACCAGCACCACCCGTCGGTGAAGGCCGAGCAGGCGATGGGCGACAACCGGTCGGGATGGAAGATGTTCCAGTCCTCGGGGATGTCGTAGGCGTGCTGGGCGCCGGTGTAGTGCTGCCAGATGGCGATGTTCTTGTACCCCGACAGGAAGCTCCGCTTCTTCTTGGAGGCGATGCTGTTGCGCCGGCCCGAGGCGTCGACGAAGTAGCCGCAGCGGATCTTGCGGCCGTCGTTGAAGGTGACCTCGCAGTCGTCCTCCAACCGCTCGAAGGCCGAGATCGTCATCTCCTCGAACATGTGAGCGCCGCACTCTCCCGCGTGCCTGAACAGCAGCTCGTCGAACTCCGAGCGGTTGACGTGGGAGGCCCAGCGGTGAACGCCGTCCCTGGCGTAGGACTCGTGGTCGAAGAAGGCCACGCTGGGCTCCTCCGACCAGCGGAAGATGCCGCCGAACTTCTGGACCTTGAAGTCGCTGGACATGACCTTGTCCAGCACCCCGATCTCCTCCAGGGCCGGCGTGGTCGGGTGGGCGAGCGATTCGCCGATGTGCTCGCGCGGGTGCTTCACCTTGTCGAAGACCGCGACGCTCAGATTCGTGGTCCGCGCCAATTTCGCGGCCAGGGTGGAACCGGCAGGCCCACCGCCCATGACGATGACGTCGTAATAGTCTCGCACCGATTCGGTCATTTGCATTCCTCTTTCTCCGGGCGTGGGGGGCGGAGGGGCGAGGTCCGCCGATGCCACAATGGCATCGGCGGCGTTCCTGGGGACCGAGGAGATTGCCGAAGTAATTGGCTTCGGTCTTATTAGCGGCACGTCCGACGTGCACTGTTGGGTCGTGGCTGACAATGATTTCAAGGCGCTGTTGGGCCCGCCCGAGGCCCGCTGGTTCGTCCTGGCGGGGTTCGTCGGCCGGCTCCAGATGGCGATGCTCGGCATCGCCACCATCCTGCTGGTGACCTCGGCCACCGGCTCCTACACGCTGGCAGGCGCGGTCGGCGGGACGATCCTGGTGTCGCAGGCCGTCGCCGCGCCGCGGGTGGGCCGCCTGGGCGACCGCCTGGGCCAGGGCCGGGTACTGCGGCCGGTGCTGCTGCTGCACGCGCTCGGTCTGGTCGGGATCATGGGCGGCGTGGCGAGCGGCCAGTACTGGCTGCTGTTTCCCGCCGCCGTGCTCGCGGGCGTGGCCTTCCCGCCGCTCGGGCCGATGGTCCGGGCCCGCTGGACCGCTCGCGTGGGCGGGACCCCACTGCTCAAGGCCGCCTTCGCGATCGAGAGTGCCGTCGACGAGGTCGTCTACATCCTCGGTCCGGTGATCGCGACCACGGTCGCGGGGGCCGCGAGCCCGGAGCTCGGTTACGTCGCCTGCATGGTGCTCACGCTCGTCGGCGGGCTGGCCTATGCCTCGATGCGCCGCACCGAGCCCCCGCCCATGCCCGTCACCAGGCCGGGACCCTCTCTGCTCCGCATCCCCGCGCTGCGCGTGACGCTGCTGTTCGCGCTCGTGCTCGGCGTCGTGCTGGGCTCCAGCGAGATCGCCATGGTCGGGTTCGCCGAGGACCTGGGCGCCGTCGTACTGGCCGGGCCGCTGGTCGGCGCGATGTCCGTGGGCAGCCTGCTGACCGGCGTCTGGTACGGCTCGCGCCGCTGGACCTCCTCGCTGTCGCGCCGGTTCGCGATTCTCGCCGCATGCCTGGCCGCAGGGCTGCTCCCGCTGACGCTGGCCACGGGGGTCCCACTGATGGCTGCAGCCTCCTTCGTCGCCGGCGCCGCCATCGCCCCGACGCTCATCGTCGTCTACGAGCTCGTCGAGTCCGTCGTCCCCGGCGAGCGCAGCAGCGAGGGATTCGCATGGGTGCAGAGCGCCCTGGTCATCGGCCTGGCCGCGGGCGTGCAACTGGCCGGCCAGGCGACGGACGCCCTCGGTGGGCATCTCGCCTTCCGAGTCCCGGCCGGCGCCGGCGTCGTCGCGCTGGTCACCGCACTGCTTTCCGTCCGGCTGACCCGGCGCATACGGCCCGCAGCCGAAGTTCTTCGGTGATTCCCTCGGTAGAAAACCGAGCGGCCGGTGCCATCCTCAATTTCAGCTTCGAATGCGCGAGTTAGGGACACGATGCGTGATATCGCGATAGTCGGCATGGGATGCCGTTTCCCGGGCGCCGGAAATTTGAATGAATATCTCCGGATGCTGCTGGACGGCGAACCCCGTTTCCACGCGGTTCCTTCTCACCGGTGGGACCACGGACAGTTCTTCGACGCCGCCGCAGGGCGGGCACCGCGTAAGGCCTATACGGACCGGGTCGCCTACCTGCCGGAGGTCGACCGGTTCGACGCCGCCCACTTCCGGATGCCGCCGCGCCGGGTGCGCACGATGGACCCGCAGCAGCGGCTGATCCTGGAGGTGGCCCGCGAGGCCGTCCAGGACGCGGGCTGGGAGCGGCGCCCCTTCGACCGGTTGAACACCGGCGTGTACTTCGCCATGAGCACCGCCGACTTCATGTACCTGACGCCCGACCCCATGGACATGGAGCCGTGGTCGATCCCGGGCGAGCAGCTCAACATGGCCGCCACCAACGTGAGCCAGTTCTATGACCTGAGCGGCCCCAGCTTCACCGTCGACTCCTCCTGCTCCTCGGGGCTGGTGGCGCTGCACGAGGCCGTGGTGGCGCTGCGGGCCGGAGTCTGCGCGGAGGCGATCGTCGGCGGCGCCTACATCAACCTGATCCCGCACAGCCTGATCGGCTTCTCCAAGGTCGGCGCGGTCTCCCGCGCCGGAGTGTGCAGGCCCTTCGACCGCCGCGCCGACGGGTTCGTGCTCGGCGAGGGCGTGGGCGTGGTGGTGCTGCGCCCGCTGGAGGCCGCGCTGGCCGCGGGCGACCGCGTCTATGCCGTGATCAAAGGGATCGGCTGCTCCAACGACGGCACGACCGAGGGGCCGATGACCCCGCGCACCGAGGGGCAGCGGCTGTCGCTGCGCCGTGCCTACCACGACGCCGGCGTCGAGCCGGGCTCGATCGGGTTCGTGGAAGCGCACGGCACGGCGACCACCGTCGGCGACCGGGTGGAGCTGGAGTCACTGCGGTACGTGCGCTGCGAGACCGGCAGCGAGCCTGACCCCGCCTACCTCGGCTCGGTCAAGGCGCTGATCGGCCACTCGCTGACCGCTTCCGGCATGGCCTCCCTGATCAAGACGACGCTGGCGCTGCACCACGGTGTCATCCCGCGCCAGCCCGAGACGGAGATCAACCCGGAGGCCGACCCCGCGATCGCCGGACTGGCGATCCCGCGGGAGAACGTCCCGTGGCCGCGCGCCGGGAAGACGCGGACGGCCGGGATCAACTCCTTCGCCTTCGGCGGCACCAACGTACACGTGGTGATGGAGGAGGCGCCCGCCGTGGAGGAGAGCGCCGAGGACGGCCTGCCGTACCTGTTCCTGTTCTCGGGAGCGACGGTGGAGCTGCTGGCCGAGCACGTCGAACGATTCGCCGTCGAGCCGAGCACGCCGCCGGCGGCGGTCGCCAGGACGCTGGCGGAGCGGGAACTGCTCAAGGCGCGGCTCGCGGTGGTCGCGGCCGGGCACGAGGAACTGGCCGCGCAACTGCGGGTCGCCGCGGTCGCGCTGAAGGAGGGCCGCACCGGCCCGCTCGGCGAGGGGCTGTACGCCGCCGCAGCTCCTCTGGAGTCGCCGCGGGTCGCCTTCCTGCTCCCCGGCCAGGGCAGCCAGCGACCGCACCTGCTGGCCGATCTGTTCGAGCGCTACCCCGCCTTCCGCGAGACCGCGATCGCGCTCGACGCGATCAGCGGCGTCGACGTCCTGGACGCCGTGTACGGCCCGGACGCCGACACCGAAGCGGGACGCGAGCGCATGAAGGGCACCGACGTGTGCCAGCCCTTGCTCGGGGTGCTGGGGCTGGCCGCCGGTCGGCTCATCGGATCCTGCGGCGTCGTCCCCGCGGTGACGCTCGGTCACAGCGTGGGCGAGTTCACCGCGGCGGCCCTGGCAGGGGCCATGGACGACGCCGAGGCGGTCAGGCTGATGGCGGGACGCGGCGCCGTCATGCGCCGGGCCGAGGAGGGCGGCAGCGGCGGCATGCTCGTCGTCCAGGCCGCCCCCGAGACCGTGGCCGGCCTGGCCCACGGGATCGAGGGGGTCTGGCCCGCCTGCTACAACACCCCGAAGCAGACCGTGGTCGCCGGGGAGCAGGCGGGGCTGTCCGCCCTCGCGGAGCGGTGCGCAGGCGCCAAGGTCGGCGCCGTGCCGCTGGCGGTGTCCAACGCCTTCCACACACCGCTCTTGGAGGGCATCCGCGCAGAGATCCGCACCGACCTGGAGCGGCGCGAGATCGGGACTCCCACCACCGGATACGTCTCCTGCATGAGCGGCGGTCCCGTCGAGGACCCGGCGCGGCTGCGCGAGCTCTGGGAGGGGCACGCCTCCTCGCCCGTGCGCTTCGCCGAGGCCGCGCTGGCCGCCTACGAGTTGGGGGCGCGGGTGTTCGTGCAGGTCTGCGGCGGGCGGTCGCTCCTGGCCATGGTCCAGCGCACGCTCGGTGACCGGCAGGGCGCGGTCTACGTGGCGATGTCCGGCGACCAGCCCGATGACGCCCGGTCCTTCCTGGCCGGGCTCGGCCGGCTCGCCGCGCTCGGGCTGCCGGTCACGCTGCCCGGCACGGGGCAGCTCCCCGGCCTGGTGAGCCTGCCGCCCTCACCGCTGCTCCGCAAGGTGCACGCCCTTCCCCCCTTCCCCATGCCGGCCGCCAAGGCGTCGCCGGCGGACTCCCAGAAACCGGTCACCGCGGCTGCCCAGCCGTACACAGCGCAGGAGAGTCACGTGAGCGACATCGTCAGCCTGTTCCGGGAGCAGATCGCGGTGCTGCGCTCCGCCGGAGCCGCGATTCCCGCGACCGCCCCACCCGCGCCGGAGCCGGCGCACCTGCCCGCCACCCTGCCCGCCACCCAGCTCACCACCCAGCCCGCGACCCCGCCGGTGGCGGACCAGATCCGGCAGGTCGTGTACGAGCACATCGCCAGGATTGGTGCGTT
Organism: Nonomuraea helvata; assembly: GCF_039535785.1. Classification (NCBI taxonomy): domain Bacteria; kingdom Bacillati; phylum Actinomycetota; class Actinomycetes; order Streptosporangiales; family Streptosporangiaceae; genus Nonomuraea; species Nonomuraea helvata. The sequence continues at coordinate 28,599 of NZ_BAAAXV010000005.1, read as the reverse complement.
CCCCGCCGAGCAGCTCAGCGGTCCGACGCTGCTGGTCGACGAGCTCGGGTTCGACTCGCTCATGGTCACCGAGCTGCGAATCTCCCTGCAGAAGGTCTGGCCCGAGCTGACCACCGTGCCCAAACGGCCCAGCATCGACGAGGTCGTAGCCGCGGTCTCGGCCTCCCAGGGCGTCAAGGTCCCGGTCCAGTCCGCGCCTGAGGCGCCCAAGCGCCCGGTCGCCATGCAAGCCGGCCCGGAGACCTGGCCGGAGGTGGTCGAGCACCGCGAGTTCATGGCGGCCATCGAGCGCAACCCCTACTTCATCGACCACCAGGCCAACATCCGCGACACCACCGTCGTGGACGGCCAGGAGCTGATCAGTTTCTCCAGCTACAACTACCTCGGCCTGTCCGGGCACCCCAAGGTCAACGAGGCGGTGCGCGAGGCCGTGGAGAGATACGGCACGTCCGTGTCGGCCAGCCGCTTCCTGTCCGGCAACCGCCCCGTCCACCACGAGCTGGAGGCCGAGCTGGCCACCCTGCTCGGCACCGAGGACGCGATCGTCATGGTCAGCGGCCACGCCACCAACGTCTCGGTCATCGGCCACCTGGTCGGCCCCGACGACCTCATCGTGCACGACGAGCTCTCCCACGACAGCATCTTGCAGGGCTGCAAGCTGTCGGGCGCCACCCGCCGCCCCTTCGCTCACAACGACCCCGCCGCGCTGGACGCCGTCCTGACCCGGCACCGCAAGCTGCACCGCCGCGCCCTGGTCGTCATCGAGGGCGTCTACAGCATGGACGGCGACCTCGCTGACCTGCCGGCGATCATCGACGTGAAGAACAAGCACGGCGCCGTCCTGCTCATCGACGAGGCGCACAGCCTCGGGACCGTCGGCAAATCCGGCGGCGGCATAGGCGACTTCTTCGGCGTGGACCGCTCTCAGGTCGAGCTCTGGTCCGGGACGCTGTCGAAGGCGGGCGCCAGCTGCGGCGGCTACGTGGCCGGCTCGGCCGAACTCATCGACTACCTGAAGTACACCGTCCCCGGCTTCGTCTACAGCGTCGGCATGACCCCGCCCAACGCCGCCGCCGCGCTGGCCGCGCTGCGCGTCATGCGCGACGAGCCCGAACGGCTGGAGCGGCTGCGCGCCAACTCCGAGCTGTTCCTCAGACTCGCCAAGGAGGCCGGGATCAACACGGGCGTGAGCCAGGACTCACCCGTCGTGCCCTGCATCGTCGGCGACAACGAGCAGTGCCTCACGCTGGCCAACCGGCTCTTCGACCGCGGTATCAGCGCCAACCCGATCCTCTACCCCGCCGTCCCCGAGGAGCTGGTCCGCCTGCGCTTCTTCGTCACCTCCGAACACACCACGCAACAGATCGAACACACCATCGACGTTCTCGCCGAAGAGCTGAAGGGATTGGCGGGCTGAACCCGCACGCCCGTATCGGAATGGATTGAGACATTGGACTGGACCACAGGAAAAGTCATAACTCCCACCGCCACCTACACCTCGATCGAAATCGAAGAGCTTGCCCTCGGCATGGCGGCGATCCTCGCCGACAACTCGGTGACCGCCGGCGATCGGGTGGTGATCTGCGCCGACAACTCCGCCGAGCACATCGCGGCGCTGCTGGCCCTCATGCACCTGGACGCCTCGATCGTGCTGATCGATCACCGCGAGACCGCGTCCGAGCGACGAAGGATGGCCGCTGTCGCCGGGGCCCGTCTGATCATCGACGACGGCGACAAGGGCAGGACGACCCTCCACTCACTGGCCGAACAGGCCAGGCAGCGCGAGGTCAGGGCCGAGTTCCTGTCCTTCACCGCCTGGCACGCCCGCACCGACGCGCTGGTCACCTGGTCCTCCGGCTCGACCGGCTCTCCCAGGGGCGTGGTGCGCTCGGGCCGCAGCTTCCTCAATGACCTGCAGCGCACCCGTGACCGGATGGGCTACCGGCCCAACGACGTGCTCCTGCCGCTGCTTCCGTTCTCCCACTTCTACGGCCTGACGCTGGCCATCCTGCAGTGGACGGTCGGCTGCTCGCTGATCGTCGCGCCGCTGGAGCGCCTCGACATCGCCGTACGGCTGGCCGCCACCGAAGGCGCCACGGTCGTGGACGCCACGCCCTCCACCTATCACGCGCTGCACGCGATGAGTCAGCGCCGCCCCGTCACAGCGCGCGATCTGAGCAGCGTGCGCATGTTCTGCTCCGGCGGCGCCCCGCTCCCGCCCACGCTGGCCGAACGCTTCGCCCGCGCCTTCAACCGCCCGCTGCTGGACGGCTACGGCAGCAACGAGGCCGGCAACATCGCCCTGGCCGACCTGACCAATCCCCACGCGTGCGGCCGGCCGCTGACCGACGTGTGGGTGCGCATCACGGGCCGCGACGGCGCCCCGGTCGCCATCGGCGAGATAGGCGAGATCACGGTCTCCTCGCCCAGCCTGATGGAGGGCTACCTGGCCGCTGACGGCAGCATCACGCCGCTGGGCGAAGGGCCCTACGCCACCGACGACCTCGGCTACTGGACGCCGGAGGGCAACCTCGTGGTGATCGGCCGCAAGAATGCCGTATACCGCATGGGCCACAACCTGTACCTCGAGACGATCGAGCGCAAGGCCGAGTACTGCGGCCGGCCCGTGAAGGTCGTGGGAGTGGACGACGAACGGCAGGGCAGCCAGCTCGTCTTCTTCGTCGAGGATCCGAACGAGGCCTCCGCGTCGCACTGGCGCAGCGCCATCTGCTCGCTGCTGCCCTCCTACGAGCACCCGAACAAGGTCGTGGTGCTGCCCCGGCTACCTGTCAACGGCACCGGCAAGGTGGACGCCAGGGCGCTGCGCGGGTTGGCCGAGCGCGCGGTGTACCGGCCCGCTCGGCGGCACCCCCCGATAGTCCACGAGGAGGCGCCGCTGCCGGCCGACCTGGACCTGATCCCGTTCGCCGAAAGGATCGCCGCGTTGCGGGCGGTGGCGCACTTCTTGCGCACCGACCCTGGGGCGGTCATGAACGTGCTGACGGAGATCTCGGACTACAAGTCGGTGGAGGGCGAGATCGAGGCCGCGATCCACACGCTGTCCGGCGCGATCGACGAGGTGATCCGCCACGGGCCGCCGCGCACGGACCGGATGGCCGTCTTCATGTCGTCCAACGTGCTGCTCAACTCCTACGTGCTGTACCTGCTCGTGCCCTCGCTCTACGTCGAGACGATCACAGCAAGGCCCTCCAGCCAGGTGGCCTCGCAGACGCACCGCCTGCACGAGCTGCTGGCCCCGGTGCATGGCCTGCCGATCGAGATGACCTCGTTGAGCCAGCGCAGGTTCAAGGAGGGCCCGGTCGCCGAGGCAGACGTGGTCGTCTTCACCGGCACCTACCAGAACGCCGAGGCGATCAGGGCGGAGCTGGACCCGGAGCAGATCTTCCTGCTCTTCGGCCAGGGCGCGAACCCCTTCATCGTCGCTCCCGGCGCCGACCTCGACCTGGCCACCGAGGACGCTCTGCGGATCCGGATGCTCAACTCCGGCCAGGACTGCTTCGGCCCCGACGTGTTCTTCGTCCAGGAGAACGACGTCCCGCGTTTCGTGGAGGCGCTGCTCAAGCGCCTGTCGACGCTGACGTTCGGCGACTACGACGACCCCGAGGCCGACTACGGCCCCATGTGCTACACCGGGGCGATCGCCGACGCCGCCGAGTACCTGCAGGACAACAGCGCACGCATCATCTACGGCGGCCAGATCGACTTCCGCACCCGCCAGATCCAGCCGACGGTGCTGCTGCACTCGATGCGGGACAAGCAGGCCATGGCCGAGATCTTCTCCCCGCTGTTCAACATCGTCTCCTACACCGACATCGCCGAGGTGCGCGAGCGCCTGACCACCGGCTACTACCAGGACAGAGCCATGGGCGCCATGGTGTACGGCGAGGCCCCCGAGCTGGTGGAGTTCCTGCGCAAGCGCCACATGGTGGCGGTCAACGAGACTCTGCTCGACATCGACGACGGCAACGCCCCCTTCGGCGGCCACGGCATCATGGCCAACTACGTCGCCATCGACAGGAAGCGGTTCGCCAAGCCGCTGCTGATCTCTCAGATCGTCGCCGAGCACGCGGCGGTCCCAGCAGAGGCGGGCGCGCGATGAGCGCCGTCACCTACCCCAGCGCCTGGCACGCGGCCATGGACTTCGCCGTGGCCCACGGCGTGGACACGGTGTTCGGGTTGCCCGATGACGACCTGGTGCCGCTGCGGGCTCTGGAGGGGACCGAGCTGCGCATGGTCCTGTGCCGAGACCAGCGGGCGGCGGCGTTCATGGCCGCCGGGCACGCGCTGGCGGCCGGCCGTACGGCGCTGTGCGTCATCGGGAAGGGACCGGCCGCCGCCAACGTCGTCGGCGGCCTGCTCGAGGCCCGCTGCTCCGGCGCGCCGATGGTGGTGCTGGCCTCGGGTACCGGGGCTAGGACGCGCGGCTCGGGCGCCTTCCAGGAGCTGGACCAGCTGGCCATGATCGCACCGGTGGTCAAGTGGGCGCACCGGGTCGACCACCCCGACCGGGTCGTGCCGGCGATAGAGCGGGCGTTCCTGGTCGCGGCCAACGGTGCGCCCGGCCCCGTCTACCTGGAGCTGCCGGCCGACCTGCTGGATGTCGAGGTCGTCAGGGACCGGCCCTGGCACCAGCCGCGCGCCCAGCACCCGCAGCCCGACACCGAGGCGCTGGCCGGCTCGCTGGTCGCGCTGCGGGCCGCACGCCGTCCGGTCATCCTGGTCGGCGGCGGCATGCGGCACAGGAACGGCGGTGGCGAGGTGGAGCGGCTGGCCGAGCGGCTCGGCGCGCCCATCTTCGCCACGGCCTCCGGACGGGGCGCCGTCGACGAGACCCACCCGCTGTTCTGCGGGCTGGCCGGGTTGTACGCCGCCGAGGAGATGCTGCCGCTGTGGGCCGAAACCGACCTGGTGGTGGCACTCGGCAGCAGGCTGGAGGAGACGGCCGTCTACCGGCCCGGGTTCTCCGCCCCTGATGTCCCGGTCCTGCAGGTCAACCTGGAGCCGGTCGACATCTCCCACGAGCGGCCGGGGCACGTGGTCATCGGCGACGGCCTGGCCGCCGTGCGATCCTGGCTGACCGACCTGCCCGAGCGTGCCGCGCGCCCCGAGCTGCTGGAGCGAGCCGAACTGCCCGCGCCGACGAACGAGTGGAGCGAGCGCGCGCAGGCAGCCAACCGGGCCGCGGCCGAGCGGGTGGCCACCGAGCGGCAGCGGGTGGCGGAGCTGCCCGGCATCCATATCGCCGACCTGCTGCGGGTACTGGACGAGGTGCTGCCCGAGCGGCGCGTGCTGGTGCAGGAGAACGGGCTGCAGGACATGTGGTCCTACTTCTACCCGCACTGGCGCGTCCCGGCGGCGGCCGACTCGATCGTGCCGTCTGAGCAGACCAGCCTGGGGTTCGGCGCGATCGCCGCGGCCGGGGTGAAGCTGGCCGTACCCGGCAGCGCGGTGGTCGCGTTCGTCGGCGACGGCGCCTTCGGCAAGCTCGGCGCCGACCTGGAAGTGCTGGTCGAGCAGGAGCTCGGCGTCCTGTTCGTGGTCCTCGACAACGGCGGCTACGGCTGGCTCCAGGCTCAGCTCGACAAGGCGGGGCCCTCGAGGTACCGCTTCGCGGGCAGCCCCCACGGCACCGGCGCCGACCGGCCCGGGGTGCACCACGCGGTGGTGGACGACAAGACCCGGCTGGACAAAGAGCTGCGCCAGGCCGCGGCGGCGTGCGCGGCGGGCCGCGTCGCCGTCGTCGAGATCCCGGTAAGGCTCGACGACGTGCCCGCCGATCTCACCGAGACCGAAGGAGAACACTCGTGAGACCCTACGGACGCCGCGTGGTCATCACCGGCATGGGTGCCATCACGCCTGTCGGGCTGAGTGTCCAGGATTTCTGGGACTCCCTGCTGGCTGGCCGGAGCGGCGTGGGGCCGATTGAGGCCTTCGACGCCTCCAACCTGCCGGTCAAGATCGCCGGTGAGGTGAAGGGGTTCGACCCCACCGCGTACATGCCGCGCACGGTCAGCCGCCGGATCGACAAGTACGCGCAGTTCGCGGTGGCCGCCGCGGCGCAGGCCGTCGAACACGCCAAGCTCGTCATCGACGAGGCCAACACGCACCGTGTCGGCGTCCTGATCGGCTCGGGGTACGGCCCGACGGGTCTCGTCCAGTCGGGCACGCTCACCCTGGAGGGGCGCGGCTACCGCGGCCTCGCACCGTGGCTGTCGGCGGCCACCTCGATCGACTGCGCCGCCGGCGAGGTCGCCTACAAGCTGCAGGCGACCGGCCCTTCCGGCGCGATCAGCACGGCCTGCGCCTCCGGCACGTCGGCCGTGGGCGAGGCGATGCGGATGATCCAGCGCGGCGACGTGGACGCGATGATCGCGGGGGGCGCCGACAACTCGGTGACCTCCTTCGACATCGGCTCCACCGCGATGTCGCGGGCGCTGTCAACGCGCAACGACGACCCGCAGCGGGCCAGCCGGCCCTTCGACAAGGGGCGGGACGGTTTCGTCATGGCGGCGGGCGCCGGCGCTCTCGTGCTGGAGGACGCCCGCAGTGCCGAGCGGCGCGGCGCGCCGATCCTGGCCGAGGTCGTCGGCTACGGCGCCACCAGTGACGCCTACCACCCGACCGCGCCACACCCCGAGGGGCTCGGCGCGCGCCGGGCCATGCAGCTCGCGCTGGACGACGCGGGTCTGCCCGCCTCGGCCGTGGACCACATCAACGCCCACGGCACCAGCACCACGCTCAACGACAGGACCGAGGCCGCCGCCATTCGCAAGGTGTTCGGCGACCACGCGCCCAGGATCCCGATCACCGCCGTCAAGTCGATGACCGGGCACACGATCGGCGCGGCGGGCGCGGTCGAGCTCGTCGCCACCGTGCAGACGCTGCTCACCGGCGTCGTCCCGCCGACGATCAACTGTGACGACCCAGAGGACCCGGACCTCAACTTCGTCCCTCACCAGCCGCAACGGCACGACGTCGCGGTGGCGATGAGCAACTCCTTCGGCTTCGCCGGCCACAACGCGACCCTCGTGGTCCGGCGCTACGAGCAATGACTCCCTCTAACACCCACGCAAGGAGAAGAAAATGAGCAAGCAGCACATTCTCGCCGAGTTCGCCGAGATCGTCCGAGAGATCGTCGGCATCCCCGTGGCCGAGGTGCAGCCCGAGGCCCACCTGCGCGACGACCTGGACATCGACTCTCTGTCGCTGGTCGAGATCATGGTCGCCGTCGAGGACAGGTTCGGTGTGGCCACCCCGGACGAGATCGCGGCCGACCTGGAGACCGTGGACGCCGTGCTCAACCACATCGAGCAGCACGCGTCCGCCGGCGTCGCCTGAGTCCACTCGTGGGGGGCCGGACCGGCCCCCCACGCCTCTGGAAGGAGCAAGAGCGTGCAGGACGTCGACCTGCTGACGGAACTCGAGCCCGTCGTCGCCGAGAACATCAACCGCCACCTGGGCGTGGCGCGCGACTGGAACCCGCACGACTACGTGCCCTGGAGCCAGGGACGCGACTTCGCTTTTCTCGGCGGCCAGGACTGGGAGCCCGGCGACACCGCCGTCGCGCCGGCGGCGCGCGCCTCGCTGATCGTGAACCTGCTGACCGAGGACAACCTGCCCGCCTACCATCACAACCTGCTCACCGCCCTGGGCTCGGACGGCGCGTGGGGCGAGTGGATCTACCGCTGGACCGCCGAGGAGGCGCGGCACGCGATGACGCTGCGCGACTACCTGGTGGTCACGCGCGCCGTCGATCCGGTGGATCTGGAGCAGCGGCGCATGGCCCTGATGGCGGCGGGGCCCGCCAACGAGCCCGTCGAGATGCTGCCCAACGTCGTCTACACCGCGTTGCAGGAGCTGGCGACCCGGCTCTCGCACCGCAACACCGGCACGGCCACCGGCTGCCCGATCGGAGAGCAGCTGCTGGCCCGCATCGCCGCCGACGAGAACCTGCACATGCTCTTCTACCGCAACCTGGTCGGCGCGGCGCTGGAGCTGGCGCCCGACCGGACGATGCGGGCCATCGCCGACGTGGTGAAGGGCTTCGAGATGCCGGGCACGGGACAGCCCGGATTCCGCCGCATGGCAGCTGAGATCGCCGGCAGCGGCATCTACGACCTGCGGCTGCACCACGACCGGGTGCTCATGCCGATCCTGCGCCACTGGCGCGTCTTCGAGCGCTCGGGCCTCGGCGCGGAGGGCGAGGCGGCCCGCGAGGACCTGTCAGCGTTCCTGCACGTGCTGGACGCGCACGCCAGCCGCTTCGTCGAGCGCCGCGAGGAGCGCGAGGCCCGGAAGGCGCTCAGCTCTCCCCGATGAGCTCGGCCCTGTTCGACACGCTGAGCTTGCGGTAGATGCTGGTCAGGTGAAGCTCGACGGTCCGCAGCGACACGTAGAGGATCCCGGCGATCTCCCGGTTCTTCTTCCCCGCCACCACCAGCTCCGCGACCCGGCTCTCGGCCGGCGTCAACGCGTCCCACCCCGTCTGCGCCCGCCTGCGCGGGCGCGCTCCCAGCTTGAGGAGCGCGGCGTGAGCGTGGTCGGCCAGCGCGGTTCCCCCGCAGCGCTGGCCGAGGTCGAGAGCCCTCCGCAGCATGTCCCTGGCTTCGTTCCCCTGGTCGGTCTCGGCCAGCGCGCTGCCGAGTTCGCCGACGGTGTGGCCGAGCTCCAGCGTGGCCGAGGGTGCTCCTTCCAGCACCGTGACCGCTTCCCGCAGCAGCGCCACCCGCTCGGCGGAGTCGGTGGCCACCACCGCCTGGGTGCGCAGGCTCCGCCCGAGAGCGCGTTCCGTCGGCCACAGGTCGGCGGCCTGGCGCTGCTCGCCGGCCAGCCGTACGGCTTTGTCCTGTCTGCCCAGCGCGACCAGCGCCACGGCCGCGTCCACGAACCAGGAACTGGCCGCCGGGTTCCGCACACCCCAGGTGGCCAGGCGCGCGCCGCACTCCAGCAGGTCCGCCAGACCGGGCCGGCGCTGGCCGCGCGCGATCCGCAGCCTTCCCCTGGCGGCCAGCAGGTGGTTGTTGCGCCACTGGGCGACCGGCTCGCCCGGCAGCCGCGCCTGGCGCAGCAGCTCCTCGGCCTCCTCGTGCTCCCCCCGCTCCAGCAGCACGTCGATCAGGGCCGCCAGGTGGTGGAAGACCACCGGCTCCGGCAGCCCGTCCTCCACGGCCGCCACCGCGGTACGCGCCGCCGCCTCGGCCTGCTCGACGTCCCCGGCCCGCAGCGCCACATGGGAGCGCAGCACCGCCAGCTCCGGCACCTGTACGGCGGGCGCCCGCTGCTCGGCCTCCAGCAGATGCCGCTCGACCGTCTCCAGGCGGTCGGTGTACACCAGCGGCAGCAGCGCGAAGCTCAACACCAGTGCCCCGCTGTCGACCACCCCTTCCGCGGCCAGCGCGGCCTCGGCCGCCGCCCGCGCGTCGGAGGGATCCCGCCCGGCCCAGGCCAGCCGTACAGCCCTGGCGGCCAGCTCGCCGCCACCCCCGTCCTGCGCGTCGGGGGCGGGGGCGGCGCCCGGGTCGAGAGTATGCAGGACCTGTCGGTAGCCGCGCAGCCGGGAGCCGAGCGCCGGGTCGGCCCGCGAGACCGGCTCGATGTGTTCGTCCAGGACACCGATCGCGCCGGAGAGGTCGCCGAGCGCGGCGGTGGCGAGTGCCAGGTGCTGCCCGATCAGAGCGCGCTCGGCGGCCGTGCGCACGCCCGACCTGGCGTTGCGCAGGTACTTGATCGAGGCGTGGTGGTCGTGGCCGCTGAGGGCGACGCCGAGCTGCAGCATGAGCCGGATCCGGTGGGCGGGGGAGAGCGAGCTCTGGATGGCGCGCTGCGTGCAGGCGGTGGCCTGCTCCAGGTAGCCCATCGCGGTGAGCCGTACGGCCACTTCGCACAACAGGTCGGTGACCTCGGGCGAGGCGGTCGGACCGGCGGCCAGCAGGTGCCGCGCCATCACCGGCGCGTCGGCCTCACCGGCGCCCAGCAGCCGGGCGGCGGCCAGGTGGTAGCGGTTGCGCTCCTCGGCGCGCATGCACCGGTAGAGAGCGACGCGGACGATCGGGTGGACGAAGGCGATGGTGGCTCCCGCGCGCAACAAGCCGAGTTCCGTCAGTCCGAGCACGGTGTTGGCGACCTCGCCGTCCTCGATGCCGCACAACTCCTTGACCAGCGTGTGGCGGGCATCGGCGTCCAGCACGGCCAGGATCTGGGCCACGGTCAGCGAGTGCGCCGAGTGCCGGGCCAGGCGATCGGTGACGTAGCGGGCGATCCGCGGCGGCGCGAGCGCGGGCAGTTGCCCCGCGGCCTGGTCGTCGGTGCCGATCCCCTCCTGGTTGAGCTGCCGGGCCAGCTCCACCAGGAAGCGCGGGTTGCCACCGGTCAGGCGCCGGCACAGCGAGGCGAACTGCGGGCTGGGCCGGGTGCCGCACGACAGCTCCAGCAGGCGGGCCGCGTCGTGCTCGGTCAGCGGGTCCAGGGAGATCTCGACGTGGTTGACCGTGCTGCGCAGCTCGTCGTAGACCTCGCGCGAGGCCGGCCACTCTCCTACAGGAACAGAGACAACCAGCACAATCGGCAGGCCCGATAACCGGCGCGCCAGGTGGGCCAGCCAGCCAAGGGAATGCTGGTCGATGCGGTGCACGTCGTCCACGACGAGCACCAGCGGGGCCGTCCGGGTGATCTCGCGGACGTGGTCGTACAGCGCTGCGAACACATCGTCCCTCCCCGAGTCCGAAGCGACCGGTGGCTGCCGGAGACCCAGCAGCTCCGCCGCCGCGCCGAAGTCCGGCTGGTGCCGGCGGGCACCGGAAGCGAACAGCGCGCTGACGCTCTCGCGTCGCGCGGTGGCGACCACGTGTCTCAGCAGAGCGGTCTTCCCCGTTCCCGCTCCGCCCTCCACGATGATCACGGTTGAGCGTCCCCGCACGGCGTCCCGGACGGCGCGGTCCACGATCCCGATCTCGACCTTCCGGCCAAGCAGTTCATGCATGGCCTCCCCCTTTCACACGGCCAGTATGGGCCGCCCCGGTGGAAGACCACTCAACGCCTTTTCAGCGGAATACTTCGGTCTTTTCCTCGGTGGAATTCCGGCACCCGCGTGCGAATCTGAGAATCCGTTTCCGAGCGCCGAAGGAACCGTTCATGACGCCCATCGCCCCGCCGCCGGCGCCACACGCGCTGCTCCTTCTTCTGCTGCAAATAGGCGTGCTGCTGCTGCTGGCTCTCGTGCTCGGCCGGGTGGCGGTGAGATTCCGCCTGCCGCCTCTGGTAGGTGAGCTGAGTGCTGGAGTGTTACTCGGCCCCTCGCTGTTCGCCCACGTCGCGCCCGGGCTGGAGTCCTGGCTGTTCCCGCGCCAGGCCGAGCAGTTCCACCTGCTGGACGGCGTCGGCCAGCTTGGCGTGCTGCTGCTCGTCGGCATCACCGGCGCCCATCTGGACACCAAGCTGATCCGCCGCCAGGGCGCCACCGCCGCCAAGGTCAGCGGGTTCGGCCTGGTGATACCGCTCGTCTCTGGTATCGGGATGGGGCTGCTGCTGCCCGCCACGCTGACCGCCGGCAAGGACCAGACCGTCTTCGCGTTGTTCCTGGGTGTGGCCATGTGCGTGAGCGCCATCCCGGTGATCGCCAAGGTCCTCCTCGACATGAACCTCATGCACCGCAACATCGGGCAGCTCACGCTGACCGCGGGCATGGTCGACGACGTGTTCGGCTGGCTGATGCTCTCGATCGTCTCGGCCATGGCCACCAGCGGGTTGAGCGCCGGCTCCGTCGGCCTGTCGCTGGGCTACGTCGCCGGGGTGCTGATCCTGGCGTTCGTGCTGGGCCGCCCGCTCGCCCGCGCCGCCTTCCGGCTGGCCTCCCGTTCGCGCGAGGAGATGCCGACCATCGCCACGACTGTCGTGCTGATCCTGCTGGCCGCGGCCGGCACGCACGCCCTCGGCCTGGAGGCGGTCTTCGGCGCGTTCGTCATGGGCCTGGTGATCAGCGCGCACGGCAGGCCGGACCGGGCCAAGCTCGCCCCGCTGCGGACGGTCGTCGTCGGGGTGCTGGCCCCGATCTTCTTCGCCACCGCCGGGTTGCGCATGGACCTGACGGCGCTGACCAGGCCGGACGTGCTGGGCTTCGCCGTACTCATCCTGGCCGTGGCCATCGTCGGCAAGTTCGCCGGCGCCTACCTCGGGGCCCGCACGAGCAGGCTGGGCAACTGGGAGGCGCTGGCCCTGGGCGCGGGCATGAACGCGCGCGGCGTCGTCGAGGTCATCGTCGCCACGGTGGGCCTGCGGCTGGGCGTGATCAGCACCGATGTGTTCACCATCATTATCCTGGTGGCCGTGGTCACCTCGGTCATCGCGCCGCCGATCCTGCGGGTGGCGATGGCCAGGCTGGAGACCACCACCGAAGAGGACGAGCGCAGGCAAGCCCACTTCGAGCCCGCACTGGAGCGGGTCGCATGACGGGGCTGGACCTGCGCCGCTGGCTGGGGTGCGCGGTCGACACGGTCGAGGCGTGGGAAGCGGAGTTCGGTCCGTTCGCCGCGCACCCCTCCCACCAGCTCGGCGAGGCGGAGTTCGGCGCCGCCTTCGCCGACCTGGGCAAGCGCCTGCGCGACAACTACCCCTTCTTCCACCCCCGCTACATCGGGCAGATGGTCAAGCCGCCGCACCCCGCCGCGGTGGTCGGCTACGTCACCGCGATGCAGCTCAACCCCAACAACCACGCACGGGAGGGCGGCCCGGCCACCGCCGATCTGGAGCGGGAGGTGATGGAGGCGCTGGCTGCGATGTTCGGCCTGGAACGCCACCTCGGGCACCTGACCACCAGCGGCACCATGGGCAATCTGGAGGCGCTGTTCGTGGCGCGCGAGATCCACCCGGACCGCGACATCGCCTACAGCGCCGACAGCCACTTCACCCACGCCCGCATGTGCCACGTCCTGGGCGTGCGGGGCCACGCGGTCCGGGCCGACGCGCGCGGCCGGATGGACATGGAGGCGCTGGAGAGCCTGCTGCGCACCGGGCGCGTCGGTACCGTGGTCGTCACCGCCGGCACCACGGGAACCGGCGCGGTGGACCCTGTCCACGAGGCGCTCGCCCTGGCCCGCCGGTACGGCGCGCGGGTGCACGTGGACGCCGCCTATGGCGGTTTCCACGTGCTGCTGGCAGAGGAGGGGCTGTTCGACCCGCGTCCCTGGCGGGCCATCGCCGCCTGCGACTCGGTCGTGGTCGACCCGCACAAGCACGGGCTCCAGCCCTATGGTTGCGGGGCCGTGCTGTTCGCCGACCCGGCGGTGGCGCGGCACTTCCTGCACGACTCGCCCTACACCTACTTCACGCCCTCCGACCTGCACCTGGGCGAGATCAGCCTGGAGTGCTCGCGGGCGGGCGCGGCGGCGGCCGCGCTCTGGCTGACCCTGCGGCTGCTGCCGGCAACCCGCGAGGGGCTCGGCCGGGTGCTGCTGCCGGGGGTGCTCGCGGCCAGGGAATGGGCCGGGATGCTGGAGGCCTCGCCGTACCTGAGCCTGTACCAGCCTCCCGAGCTGGACATCGTCACGTATTTCCCGACCGAGGCGACGCTCGGCGGTGTCGACGCCGCCTCTGCCCGGGTCCTCACCGACGGCATGGCGGGGCCCGACCCCGTCTACGTCAGCGCCCTGCGCGTCGAGGCCCCGGCGTTCACCGCGCGCCATCCCGCGCTGGCGGCCGATGCCCCCGGCGCCCGGATCCTGCGCAGCGTTCTGATCAAACCGGAGACAGGCGACCACCTCTGGCACCTGCACCACCGCCTGGAGGAGCTCGCCGCTGGAAGGACTTCCCGATGACCCTGTCGAGCCTGGCCATCCGCCCGGCAACCGACGCCGACACCGAGCCACTGGTCTCGCTCCTGGCCGAGGCGTTCGCCGATGACGCGCTGACTGTGTGGGCCTTCCCCGATCCCGTACGGCGGCGCCAGATCCTGCCGGACTTCTTCCGCGCCTTCTACGACCTGGCGCTCGCCCAGCGGGGCGCCTACACCACCGATGACCGGCAGGGGGTGCTTCTGGCGACCCCACCAGGCGCCGCCGACCCGGGCGAGGGGTTCGCCCGGCGGCTGCGGGCCGTGGCAGGCGAGTACGCCGACGCGCTGATGACGATCGTCGACCTGCAGGAGCTCTACCACCCGGCCGGCCCGCCCCACCTCTACCTGGGCTTCGGCGCGGTGACGCCCGAGCGCCAGCGGACGGGCATGGCCAGCGCGATGATGCGGCACCTGATGGAGGAGTGCGACCGTGACGGGACGCCCGCCTACTTGGAGGCGAGCTCGGCGGGCGGCGAGGCGGTCGCGCGGCGGTTCGGCTTCGAGCCGCACGGACCCCTGATCCACATCCCCGGCGGGCCGCGGTTGCGGCCGATGTGGCGGGATCCGCAATGACCTCTCCCCAGGTGTGGACGGCCGCCGAGGCGATGGCCGGACTCGACCATCCCCGGCTGCCGGAGCTGCGGAAGATCCTGGACTGGAGCCAGGAGTTCCTCACCCAGGGCCACCCCGAGCTGGGCCGCTCGGGGCCGGTCTGCCCGTTCAGCGCGCCGTCGCTGCGCCGCGGCCTGTTTCATTTCGCGGTGGAGGAGGGCGAGGTTTCCGACGACACCATCGCGGCTTATCGTGGTCTTTTCCTGGACACGTTGGAAGCAGTTTCTCCGGAGCACCGGGAATTGCTGACTTTTGTGGTGGTGCTGCCAGATATCGACGGGACCACGTTGGATGCAATGCAGCGGCGGTTGAAAAAGGAATATGTGGCGGGCGGGCTGATGATCGGCCAGTTCCACCCCTCATGCGCGGAACCGGGATTGTGGAACGCGGATTTCCGCCCGCTGCGCTCGCCGATCCCGCTGCTGGCGATCCGTACGATGCTCGCCTTCGACCTGCCCTTTCTGTGGGAGGAGGAGGGTCACCTGAATTCCTACCTGGAGCGCTTCGCCGGCGGCATTCCGGCCAGGATCCGCAGCCACCTGGTGGGCCGGGTTGTGCCTACGCCTCATCCGCGGCCGGCGGCGGTCTCAGCGAAACCTCCGGTCGGCCTTCGCCGCGTACCCTGGCGGTGACGGACCCCATGATCGACAGCCCGAGCCCCCTCCCCGACCCGCATGGGCCAATGTCATCGGTAGCGCGGCGCGCTGGGGCGATCACCACGATCGCGGTCTTCCCCCGGCGAACTTTCGACCTTGTGGGGCGATCTTTCGTCGCAACGCTCCGAATGGTGGCGTTGCCCTACATACCCTGAAGCAACGGACGGCCACGGTTGTTGGGTGGCCTTCCCGCCACCGGGGGCGCGCAACGTGCCACGTCCGCTATCGCGTGGCCGTCCCGACCCCGGAAGGGTGGAATGCCGCCGGGAGACCGCCATGGCCCCGTGCGCAGATGGTTGATCAACAGGAAGGCTCGGTCGCATGTTCGGTCGTGTCGCCATCGTCAATCGTGGAGAGGCCGCGATGCGGCTCATCCATGCCGTTCGGGATCTGTCGGCGGAGACCGGGGAGAGGATCGAGACGGTCGCGCTCTATACCGACGCCGACCGGAATGCCACCTTCGTGCGCGCGGCCGACCTGGCCTACCCGCTGGGTCCCGCCTCGGCGCGGCCGTACCTCGATCACGCGGTGCTGGAGCGCGCGCTGGTCGAAACCGGGGCCGACGCGGCCTGGGTCGGGTGGGGGTTCGTGGCGGAGGATCCGGCGTTCGCCGAACTGTGCGAGAAGATCGGAGTCACGTTCGTCGGGCCGAGCGCGGAGGCGATGCGCAGGCTCGGCGACAAGATCGGCGCCAAGCTGATCGCGGAGGAGGTCGGCGTCCCGGTCGCGCCGTGGAGCCGTGGCGAGGTCGCCACTCTGCAGGAGGCGCTGCGCGCGGGTGAGGAGATCGGCTACCCGCTGATGCTCAAGGCCAGCGCAGGCGGCGGCGGTCGCGGCATCCGGATGGTCGCCTCGGCCGAGGACCTGGCCGAGGCATACGAGCGCACCAGCCAGGAGGCGCTGCGCGCGTTCGGGTCCGGGGTGGTGTTTCTGGAGCGACTGGTGACCGGGGCGCGCCACGTCGAGGTGCAGGTCATCGCCGACGGCCAAGGAGGCGTGTGGGCGCTGGGTGTGCGTGACTGCTCGGTGCAGCGGCGCAACCAGAAGATCATCGAGGAGTCGGCCTCCCCGGTGCTGGGCCCGGAGCAGACGGCGGAGCTGAAGGCGTCGGCCGGGCGGCTGGCCGTCGCGGTCGGCTACCGCGGCGCCTGCACGGTTGAGTTTCTCTACCATCCGGGGGAGAAGCTGTTGGCCTTCCTTGAGGTCAACACCCGGCTGCAGGTCGAGCACCCGATCACCGAGATCACCACCGGCACCGACCTGGTACGCCTGCAGCTGCATGTGGCCGGCGGCGGCAGGCTGGTAGGTCCGCAGCCGGTCGAGGCCGGTCACGCCGTCGAGGCCCGGCTCAACGCCGAGGATCCCGACCGCGACTTCGCGCCGGCGCCCGGCCGCATCGCCCGCCTGGTGCTGCCCGCCGGGCCCGGCATCCGCGTCGACACCGGCGTGAGCGAGGGTGACACCATCCCGGCCGACTTCGACTCGATGATCGCGAAGATCATCGCCTATGGCAGCGACCGCGAGCAGGCGCTGGGCAGGTTGCGCCGGGCGCTGGCCGACACCACGGTGATCATCGAGGGTGGTGCCACCAACAAGAGTTTCGTCCTGGATCTGCTCGACCAGCCGGAGGTGATCGAGGCCGGCGCTGACACGGGCTGGATCGATCGAGTGCGCGGCGAGGGCCGCCTGGTCAGTCACCGGCATTCGGCGGTCGCGCTGGCCGCGGCCGCCATCGAGGCGTATCTGGATGAGGAGGAGGTCAGCCGGCGCCGGCTGTTGTCCACCGCGTACGGCGGGCGTCCTCAGGTCCGTCACGACCCCGGCCGGCCGTTGGACCTGAAGTTGCGTGGTGTCGGTTACCGGCTGAGCGTCGCCAGGGTCGGTCAGCAGCGTTTCCGGGTGAACGTCTCGGGGGCCGCGGCCGATGTGGAGGTGGAGCGCTTTGACGCGCACAGTGGCCAGATCGTGGTCAATGGTCACCGTTACCGCCTGGTGTCGGCCACGCACGGGCCGATCCATCTGATCGAGGTCGACGGTGTCACGCACCGGGTCAGCCGTGATGAGGGCGGTGTGGTCCGTTCTCCGGCGCCGGCGCTGGTAGTGGCGGTCCCGGTGTCGGTGGGCGAGGAGGTCCAGCCGGGCGCGGCGGTGCTGGTGCTGGAGTCGATGAAGATGGAGACGGTGCTGCGTGCGCCGTTCCGGGGCCGTGTCCGCGAGTGTCCGGTAACTGTCGGTAGTCAGGTGGAGACCGGCGCGCCGCTGATGCGGTTGGAACCGTTGGGCGATGAGGTCCGGGAGGAGGAGATCGGCGGCGCCGTCGAGGTCGACCTGCCGGCCGAGCCCGTTGGCGTGTCGGCGGGCGACCGGGTCGAGCGGGGCCTGCAGGACCTGCGCAGCCTGCTGCTCGGCTTCGACGTCGATCCGCACGACCACAAGCGGGTGCTGTCGGACTATCTGGCCGCGCGTGCCGAGCTGGGCGGCCCGCTGCTGGAGGGCGAGCTGGAGCTGCTGACCGTGTTCGCCGACCTGTGCGAGCTGAGCCGCAACCGCCAGCGTGGCGGGGCCGCCACCGGTGGCGGGCACCTTCACAGCGCTCGGGAGTACTTCCACACCTACTTGCAGAGCCTGGACATCGAGCGAGCCGGGCTGCCGGAGACCTTCCAGGCCAAGCTCGCCAAGGCGCTGGCCCACTACGGCGTGACCAGCCTCGATCGCACCCCCGATCTTGAGGCCGCCGTGTTCCGTGTCTTCCTGGCCCAGCAGCGCGCCTCGACCGACGCAGGCCTCATAGCGACGCTGCTGCGCGAGTGGCTGCACATGACTCCGCCCGGCCAGAACCTGCGCGAGCGCGCAGGCCTCACCCTGGAGGGGCTGCTGTCGGCCACCCAGGTCCGCTTCCCGATCGTCTCCGACCTGGCCCGCGGCGTCGTCTACACCTGGTTCGTCCAACCGCTGCTGCGCCGCGACCGCGCCCGCGTTTACGCCGATGTCCGCAAGCACCTGCGCCACCTGGACGCCAGCCCCGATGCGCCCGACCGTGCCGAGCGCATCGCCGAGATGGTCCGCAGCACCGAACCGCTGGTCCGGCTGCTCGGCCAGCGCCTGGTCCGCCATGAGCTGGACAACGCGGTCATGCTGGAGGTGCTGACCCGGCGCCACTACGGCAACAAGGCCCTGTGCGCAGTACGCACCCGCCAAGCCGCCGGCTGCACGTTCGTCGTCGCCGAGCGCGCCGAATCCTGCGTGGCCTCCGCCGCGGTCAGCTTCGACGTCCTGGGCCGTACGCTGGACGGCCTGGCCGAGCTGGCCGCCGACGCGGAGGTCGTCGACGCCGACATCTATCTGTCCTGGGAGGGCCAGCCGGCCGACTTCGAAGCGATGGCGGCCGCACTGAGCGAGGTCGTCAACGCCCACCCGCTGCCGGGCCAGGTGCGCAGGCTCACCGCCATCGTCGCCGGCCGCGACGGGGCAGTGATGCACCACCACTTCACCTTCCGCCCCACAGGGACTGGGATGGCCGAGGACCGGCTGATCCGCGGCCTGCATCCCCATCTCGCCCAGCGTATGCAGATCGAGCGGCTCAGCAAGTTCGACCTCACCCGGCTGCCTTCCACTGACGAGGAGGTCTACCTGTTCCGATGCGTCGCCAAGGAGAACCCCGCCGACGAGCGCCTGGTGGCATTCACTCAGCTACGCGACCTGACCGAGTTACGCGATCAGGACGGCCACCTGGTGGCCCTGCCCGCGGCCGAGGAAGCTGTCACCGCCTGCGTCGACTCCATCCGCCGCGCCCAGTCACGCCAGCCCTCCGACAGGCGTCTGAGCGTCAACCGGATCGTCGTCTACGTCTGGCCGCCCAGCCGCGTCCGCCGCGATGAACTGGAGCCGATCGTACGGCGCGTGCTGCCGACGACCCTCGGCGCCGGGCTGGTCGAGACAGAGTTCATCGGCCGCCGGCGCGACCCCGAGACCGGCGAACTCACCAAGATCGCCGTGCGGATCGCGCAGGGTGCCGCCGGAGCAACCGAGCTGACCATCGGCGAGCCGTCCGACGAGCCCATCGAGCCGCTGGACGACTACCGGCACAAGGTGCTGCGCGCGGCCAGGCGCGGCAACATCTATCCCTACGAGCTGACCGCGATGCTGGGCGACTTCGTCGAGCACGACCTCGACGAGCACGGCACGCTGATGCCGGTCGAGCGGCCCAAGGGCAAGAACGCGGCGGGCATCGTGGCGGGCGTCGTCACCACGCCGACCGAGCGCCACCCCGAGGGCGTCACCCGCGTGCTGCTGCTGGGCGATCCGACCAAGTCGCTGGGCGCGCTGTCGGAGCCCGAATGCGCCCGGGTCATCGCCGCGATCGACCTGGCAGAGCGGATGCGGGTGCCGCTGGAGTGGTTCGCCCTGTCGGCCGGTGCCCGGGTGTCGATGACCTCGGGCACCGAGAACATGGACTGGGTCGCGGCCGCGCTCAAGCGGATCGTCACCTTCACCCAAGGCGGCGGCGAGATCAACATCGTTGTCGCCGGCATCGCCGTGGGTGCCCAGCCGTACTGGAACGCCGAGGCGACCATGCTCATGCACACGAAGGGCATCCTGGTGATGACGCCCGACTCGGCGATGGTGCTCACCGGCAAGCAGGCGCTGGACTTCTCCGGCGGCGTCTCGGCCGAGGACAACTTCGGCATCGGCGGCTACGACCGGGTCATGGGCCCGAACGGGCAGGCGCAGTACTGGGCGCCGAACCTGGCGGCCGCCCGCGACGTGCTGATGGCCCACTACGACCACACCTACGTGGTACCCGGCGAGTCCGGGCCGCGGCGGGCGCCCACCGCCGACCCCACGGCCCGGGACGTCTGCGACTTCCCGCACGCGATTCCGGGTAGCGACTTCGCCACGGTCGGTGAGATCTTCTCCGCCGAGCACAACCCCGACCGCAAGAAGCCCTTCGACATCCGCACGGTGATGCGGGCGGTGTCCGACCAGGACCATCCGGTGCTGGAGCGGTGGGCGGGCATGGCCGATGCGGAGACGGCCGCGGTGCAGGACGCGCACATCGGTGGCCGGCCGGTCTGCCTGATCGGCATCGAGTCGCGTTCGGTGCCGCGGCGTGGCTTCCCGCCCACCGACGGGCCCGACACCTACACCGCGGGCACGCTCTTCCCGCGCTCGTCGAAGAAGACCGCGCGGGCGATCAACTCCGCCTCCGGCAACCGGCCACTGGTGGTGCTGGCGAACCTGTCCGGGTTCGACGGCTCGCCGGAGTCGATGCGGAAACTGCAGCTGGAATACGGGGCGGAGATCGGCAGGGCGATCGTCAACTTCGAGGGGCCGATCGTGTTCTGCGTGATCTCCCGCTACCACGGCGGCGCGTTCGTGGTCTTCTCCAAGGCGCTCAACCCGAACATGACCGTGCTGGCGTTGGAGGGGTCGTTCGCCTCGGTGCTCGGCGGAGCCCCGGCCGCGGCCGCGGTGTTCGCCGGCGAGGTGAGCAACCGCACCGCGACCGATGCGCGGGTGAGCGACCTGCAGGCCCGCGTTTCGGCAGCCACTGGCGACGAGCGGGCGGTGCTCGGCGCACAGCTGGCCGAGGTGCAGGCAGCCGTCAGGGCGGAGAAGCTCGGCGAGGTCGCCGCGGAGTTCGACCGGGTGCACAGCATCCAGCGCGCGGTGCAGGTCGGCTCCGTGGACGCGATCATCAGCGCCGCCGAGCTCCGGCCCCGCATCATCGAGGCGATCGAGCGCGGGATGGCAGGCGGCCAACCCCATCTGCTCGATCATCTCGGCGGGCAGCCCCGGCCATTCGCGCCGGAACGTCTTGGGCGCCCCGGCTCATAGTGGCGAGCGTGCCCGCGTGCCGTACGAACGCGGCGGCCAGTCCAAGGAAATCCCTGATCCACTCCGCAGGTGCCGCAGCGCCGCGCCACCGTGATCGACGCCTTCTTCGACCTCGCCGACACGATCATCACCGTGCGCAGCCTGATCCGACAGGCATGGACGACCCACCGCTGGGACGAACGCACGAACCACCGGCTACGACCAAAACGCCTACGCGCGACCTCTTAGCCAAGGCGTAGGTGAACTCGAGACCAAGGCTCGCAAAGCGCGTCAGCCCTGAAACCAGTTGGCTCCGAAGCTCAAGGTTCGCCCATCTATGGTGACGGATTGCCCCTCCGGGAGCAGTGGCTCCCGCAGTGCTGGCAGGAGTATGCGGTGCCACTCGACCGTCACCCCGATCTCGCGGTGGTGGTCGAGCAGTGCCTCCGCGCGCATGTCGGCCAGGAGTTCCGGATCGTCTATGCCGTCGGCGTCGCTGTCCGGCTCCGGTTCGCCTCCGACGTGGTCGTAGTCGTCGTCGAATCCCATTTCCGCGAAGCCGGGGATCTGCAGGCGGAGCAACGGGATCAGATCATGCTCCGCCACAAGTGCGCCCTGCTGGTAGATCCGCAAGGATAACTCCTGGCCCGCCGACGCGGTCAGCTCGAAGCCGCCGCCCGAGCGGACGTAGTCCCGGATGGCCGACTCCGCCGCAGCCACGCTCCGGTGGACCCCCGCATACTCCGTCACCACGCTGCCCGACGTGTTCGAGCCTTCAACGAGAAGAAAACTGTGCATGGCAGCCATGCATACCAGGCGGGTGGGCGACGTCGCGAGGGAAGAGGGGTTCGATCAGCCATGATGGCAGAGCAGGCACAGGTCTCCTCAATGATCTCAGAGCGCTGCAACTCCATGATCGCCAAGCCCTGCGCCCGCTCAACTCCCTGGGTACTCCATCGCGCCTATCTGCGCGGCCTCTAAGGCACATCAGGAAGGGGTGGGATCTTGGCCGATACTTGCCCCCCACCTGGGGTTATCGTCCTCTGTGGTCCTCTGGAGTCCAGGGCCGTCCGGGACGATTGTCGCTCACTTAGTCACCCAGCATCTGGCCCGTGGGCTGGGGCTGCTGCCATACGTCACGGCCGTTGCTCCACAGCTCGGAAGCGTGGTACGCGAATCGGTCGAACAAGCCGTCGTCCTGGTACCGCCGCAGGTGCAGCATCGGCGAGTCGTGCCCCACTAGCTTGGCCAGGTGAGGCGTGACCAGCATCTCCGAGTCGAAACGGAACACGCTCATGGCGATGTGCTCGTCGCCGTACCGGGCCTCGATGCCGGGGACGTCGCGTAGCTGCTCGATCTCCGAGAGCGTGATCCGGATGCGCGTGGATACGGTCAGCGGGACGTTCTCCACCTCCTCGCGGCGGTGGGTGACCTCGCTGTCCGGGTCGCCGACGAGAAACCGGATCTTGCAGCCCTGCTGTGCTTTCCGCTTGAGAACCTTCGCCAGGTTCGGGTGTTCCAGCCACAGGAAGTAGTTCGTGTAACCGGCGAACACAATCTCGTTGCGCGCCGCGTTGATGAGGTTGCGCCAGATTGATTTCGGGCACGCGGAGCGATACGGATAAACCGTCAATACTTCCTTGTCCGGCCCTGTTTTCACCGTATTGCGAATTGCGTCTGGCCATAGCACGGCTGTCTCAACTCCTAGTGCCTCTGCGGCGGCCCACTGGTGCCGCAGGTGCGGGACACGAGCCTCGTCCTGCAGCCAGCGTTCCACCGTCTTGACGTCCACGCCACACCGGTCGGCCAGGTTCTGGTTCGTGACCTTGGCGTTCAGCATGGCGCTGCGTAGGGCGACGTTGGCCACGGTACACCTCGGGACGGAGGACGTCAGGGACGTTTTTGAGCGTAACGCCATAACGTCCTGGACGTCTCTATAACGCGGTGGGTTCGTCACGCAAAGGTAAGCACGCTGATCCCATGTCAACCCCGGTAATTCTCGGAGACCTCCAAGCGGCTTTTCCCGGTTGGTGTATTTGGCGTAGTTCTGTGGGGCGTCTCTGGGCAACTCGAAACGGCCGACGTCTATCCCAGTACGAGGTAGACCACGGTCTCTGCCAGACGATCGACGCGGATGGCGTCGCTCAACTCAGCATGCGACTACCGGCTCGGCCTGTCCGACCACGAGAGGAACTCTGTACAGCATGCCGTACGGGCCAAGCAGAAGATCGGCTTGTGCGGCGAAGCAGTGAGCCCGCTGCCGACCCTTGGCTGGTGCTTGCCTTTCCTACCCACGGCTACGCGCGCCTGCCCGGCGTGCGTCCATCTGGCCGAACGGCCTGCGGAAGAGGGGGCGGTGCCTTCCACGGTCCCTCTTCCCTCGTCGTGATAGCCGCTCAACCGTGTTCCGGCTGAGCGGGCAGGTTGGTACTCACCTCGTACGCCGTCGACTCACCGCGTAGCGGCAGCGGGCCGGGGACGGAGTGTCAAGCCCGGCTTCGTGTGTACGTTCGCTGGTCGCCGTTCCTCGGTCATGCGTTGTCCTGCGGTCAGGGCCGGGTTTGATGCGGAGGAGGCGGGCTGCTGGGCTTGCCTGAGTCGATGGTGTGCGAGGTGACCACCTCGGTGCCGGAGCGCTCCCGCCGGAGGCATAGGGCTTGAAGAGTCGTCCCGTCTTATGTGAGCGGAGCGGCCGGCGCCCATGCGAAGCACCCGGAGGGCCGCGAAGTGGGTGCGGGCCGGCGGCAGAGTGGCGACGACGTCGCTGAGCCCGATAAGGGCTTGGTGCCACCCACCCTCGCAGGCATCATGGTCGCCATGCCAGAGTTCATCGATCCGATCGGCACGTTGCGGACGTCGTTTCTGGCCGCGGCGGCCGAGTTCCGTGCTGACCCTGACTATCCGGTTCCGTGGTACATCGACGATGTCGACCCGCAGGCTCTGGTGGACCCGGCGGCCTTCGAGGCGTACACCGCGCGAGTGGTCGACGAGCGGAACTCATGGGGTGTACGCCCCGGATTCGTGCCGATGACCACCCTATGGTGGGTCGACCGCGAGGAATTCCTGGGAAGATTGGCCATCCGTCACCGGCTCACCCCGGCACTGGAGAAGTTCGGCGGCCACATCGGCTATGACGTCCGCCCCAGCGCACGCCGCCAGGGTCACGCGACGGCTATGCTCGCCGCGGCGCTGCCGATCGCCCGATCTTTAGGCATCTCTCAGGCTTTGGTCATGTGCGACAAGACGAATATCGCCTCTCAACGGGTCATCGAAGCCAACGGCGGACGGCTGCTCGACATCACCGAGCAGAAGCGTCGCTACTGGGTCCCGACCACGAGGTCTTGATCCCCGCCACCGCCCCGAAAGGAGGGGGCTCGGCTTTGAGCGTTCACGCTTCCTATACGTCGCGCTCTGTCAACGTTCAGATCGCCGGGGTAGCGACTCCGCCTGCGGAATAGAGTGACGAGGTCGGGTAGCGGGGTACCTGCGTCGCCAGCAGGTCTTCCGTCAGCCGAAGTCCCGTCAGGCGGGTGGCCAGGGCCAGCGCGCAGCATAGAGCGAGTTGCCGTTTGCCGGGTGTCGCGGCGTAAATGTCCTCTTCTTCGTCTTCGTTCTCGTCTTCTTCAAGGTCGTCGTCGAAAGTTGGGAAGCCGAGATCCGCTATGTGGGCCGCGATGGTGTCGGGCGAGCGTCCGCGCCTGGTTGCCGGATCGTCAATGGTGAAGGCGGAGATCACCTCGCCGTTTTCCGCGTAGGCGAAGTAGACGTCGGTCTCGAATGTCCGTGAGACGCCGGCGGCTGCCGCGCCGGTGGACAGGCTCTCCATGATGGGGTGGAGGGCGCCCATGTAACCGCCACGTTCGACCGTGATGGTGCCTGCCGGATGAGCGTGGACGGACGCGATGAAAGGCCCTCCTGGAGTGAGCATGCTTGCCACATCCACTGGCGTACGTAGGTCCAGTGCTCCTAGCAGCGATGCACTATCCCGATCGCGCACGAAAATCACCGAAAATCCGGAAATCCGCAGCCCGGCGTAGCGTTCATGGGTTATCCACGTGCCGGACGGCATCGCTGGCCGAGCTCGACGGCAACCGCGGGCCGCTGGGTGTCGATGAGCGGCTCTACTGCGCCGTCGTCCGGCGTCCTGGGTGGGGTCTTGCCCCGGATGTACGTGTTTTTCCGCGTCTCACGTGGCTCCTGAGGCTTTGACGCGCGTTTCTCGGCGATGTTTCCGGCGGTACGCGTACCGGGTGAGCGACGCTAGTGGCGGCGTCAACCCGCTGCGCCCCCGCGGCGTGAGGTGGTCTGGCACAAACCGGTCCCTGGACGTCGGCGCCCTGAACGCGGCGGCGGCGCGGCTGCTCGGGGAGCACGACTTCGCGGCGTTCTGCAAGAAGCGCGAAGGGGCCACCACGATCAGGGAGCTGCAGCGGCTGGAGTGGGTACGCGAGCCGGACGGGTATGGTGCTGGTGGCGACCGTCGTGGCACGGACGCGTTCTGCCACTCGATGGTGCGGGCGCTGGTCGGGTCGCTGCTGGCGGCGGGCGACGGCAGCCGGCCCGTGGGTGGCCGGGCGAGGTGCATGACGCGGGCCGTACGCGACTCCGGTGGTGCACGTCGCGCCCGCGCACGGACTGTGCCTGGAGGAGGTCGGCTACCCGGCGGAGGCGCAGCTCGCCGCGCGGGCCCTCGGCCACGCGGCGAGTGCGAACTTGCGTCTGATCGCCGAGCTCCGCTCGGCGGACTGTGATGGATGTCCTCGCTTCGCTGCGGATCCATCCCAGTTGTCACCCCTTCGTGACGCGGCGTTCCGAGGTACGAGTGAGGTCTGGTCGCGCAGCGCCCCGCTGACCTTGGGGAGCGTCTTGTCCTTCGGGTCGGGCGTGTGGGCGTCGGCGTACGTGGCGTAGCTGAAGACGAGTGTAGCGTCCCCACACCAGGCCGGACGCGTAGCCGCCGGCGATGTGCACAGCGCTCGCTGCCCGACGCCCGCGGCGCCGGGAGCGGGCGGAACCAGATGTTGTGTGACAGGTTCTTGGCTTGTCGAGCGGCGGCGGCCGCGTCCTTGTCGGGGAGGACCGCTATGCCGCGTGGTGACGGCGTAGCGGCGCTTGCTGTCGACGTACGCGGGCCCCTGAGCACGCGGCCGCACTTCCGCTCGCGCAGCGCGCGTCGGCGAAGGCGCCCACGGCGGCCTTGTCGCAGCTCGTCTCCATGTCGGCCTTGACCCTGGCGAACGTCGTGCCCGCGGCGCTCACCTTCTTCTTCGGAACGCCTCGGACAGCGACAGCTTCTGCGGGTCGGTCTGCTCGGAGTTGAGGATCGACGTGCCGTCGGGGCGCGTCCGGGGCTGGGCGTCTGATGGCTCGCTGACGGCGGCTGCTCGGAGCTCGCCTGTCCCGACGCGCTGGGCCGGTGCGGCGGTCGTGGTGGGGGCGGGGGAGCTCACCGCCTGGTAGGCGAAGAAGCCGCCGGTGGCCACCCCGGCCAGGGCGAGGGCACCCAACGTGACGAACAGGGCGCGTCTGCTCTTCCCGGGCGGAGCGGGCGGCGTCTGGAACGGGGGCTGTTTGAACGCTCCACTCGGAACGCGGGGCCGCCGCCCGGGGGGAGGGACTTCTGGCCCCAGGTGTCCCTGGGGAACGGAAGGTCGGGCAGCTTGGCTCGGCCGGCGGGAGGTGGGCGGCCAGACGGGTACGTCGCCGGGCTCCGCCGGGTGGACCGGAACGTTGGCGGGGTCGGAGAGCGAGAACCGGCGGGTGGTCGCGCCTGGCGGCCTTGGGGTCGAAGTAGTGGGCCGGTTGCTTGGTGTCGTGGGGTGGTTGCGCGGCGCCCTCATGGGCGAGCGGCCGGGTCTCCTCCTGCCGGCGGGGGCGACGGGGGCCGACAGTGGAACGCTCCTCTGCTTGGCAGGAGGGGCGCTCGCCTGCTTGGACGGAGGGGCGTCGTCCCACCTCGGCGGGGCGCTGCGCGTCCTCCCGTTGCTGCTGCGGGTGCGTCGGATCCCGCCTGGGCGCCGGCTCGTTGGGACGCTTCCCTGCGCGCTGCTTCCGGGTCGAAGTAGTGGGCCGGGTGGGTGAAGCCACTCCGGGTTGGTGGCGTTCGGGTCGAAGGGGTGTGCTCGGCTCGTCGTTGTCGGGCTCGCACCAGCTCGCCCGTGGCGGCGGGCCAGGGCGGCATGGCGTGCGGGTCGCTGATGGGCGCGGGCACGCGGGCATGCCCGCCGCGGCGGCGGTGAACGCCGGCGGGGCTCCCAGGGCGGCGCGCCTGGCACGACCGGTTCGGCCGGCGGAAGGGGTGGGCGGCCGGGCGGGTCGTGTCCGAGAGCGGGATGTACGGCCGTAGCTCGCCCGGCCGGGTGGGTTCGACGTCGTCGTCGGCGAACCAGTCGTACTCCGCGGCGTCGTCTCCGGCGACCTCCCACGGCTGCGTGCCGGGCGGGTCGTCGGGGTCGGGCAGGTTCGGTGGCGGGCCCTGGAAGACGGGGATAGCAGGGCGCTCGCCGGCGCTTGCGGCACCGCCAGAGGGGGCGGACGCCGATCGGCGGATGGCGCGTGCGCCGCGTCCTGGGCGGACGTGGATCGGCCGGAGGAGTCGTGCGCCGCGTCCTTGGGCGGATGTCGATCGGCCGGATGGCGCGTGCGCCGCGACCCTCGCCGGACGTCGATCGGCCGGGTGACGCGTGCGCCGCGTCGTGGGCGGACGCGGACGCCGCCTCGTCGGCGGAGCCACGCACGCCGCCACCGGCGGAGCCACGCATCCCGCCGTCGGCGGGCCGCGTACGGCGGCGTTCGGCGGCATCACGTGTCACATCCTCGCGGAGTCGTGTGCCGCCTCGTCGGCAGGCGTGAACGCCGATGCATGTCTCGCCCGCCGGTCTGCCCGAAGCTCGGCGGTGGCGTCCGCCGGTGCGGACGAGCCGTCGGCTTCCCTGCGATCGGGCTCGGGACCGGGTTCCTGGCCACGCATAAGGGGGAGCCTAGCGAGAGCAGCGAGATCGTTATGGTCGGTATGCGCGTGTCCCAGAGGGATCCGGCATCCCGTTTGGCCGCCTAACGCGTACGAGCCCGTTCGCTACTGGGGAACACCGGTCAGTGAGCGGTTGTCCAGAGCCTTGAAGACCGTCGCCTTGGTGATGTCGTTGATCGCGGAGAAGAGCTGCTTGGAGCCCTTCTTGTCCGGCTTCGTGCCGTCCTTGTCTGGAAGCCAGACCATGATCGCGTAGTGGACCGTGCGTCCAGATCTTGGCCCCCGCCTGCGCCCGAGCCGAGCTGTTTGGTGACACTGTCCTTGCCTGCCAGTGGCTTCACGTAGTTGCTCGTGCTGCCGACCTTGGCCACCTTGGTGGCGGACTTGCTGCTCTTGAGGTTGGCCACGCCGATCGTGCCGATCACCTTGCCGGCCTTGTCACGGAAGCTCGCGCGTACGAGGCTGGGTGCATTTGCCGGCCTTGAGGGCCTTCTTCAGTGCGTCACCCAGGGCGCCGTCACTGCACTTCTTGTCCTTGCTGGTGATCGTCATCTCGTACGACCGGCCAGAGACGGTGATCTTCTTCTCCTTGCCGAAGATCTCTTTCACACGTGATCGGCTCGGGGGTCCGAGGAGCGCTCGGCCGCGAAGCGTACTTGCCGGCCGGGGGCCGACGGGAGCGCGCCGAGGTCCGGTCG